>JAYGEA010000288.1:0-3610 GCA_046582635.1 Alphaproteobacteria bacterium | reverse complement strand
GAAAGTCGCAATCCGCACCCTCCGTAGGATGAGCCGAACGGATCGCGAACGGATTTTAAGCGCTATAAATAGCCTTGACGCAAAGCCCGGCCAACAAGGCGTTGAGAAGATCGAAGGCACGAAAACCCTGTATCGTTACCGTGTTGGCGGACGGCGTATTATCTTCAATCGGGATGGTGCGGACATCGGTGTTCTGGACATCGCCCCGCGCGGCCAGGCCTATGATATCCGCCGCTTGCAGCAACTGGACAAGGACTAAGCCCATGTCACCGAAAAACAGCACCACCAATGCGGACGTTGGCGTCATGCTTGGCCCCGATGGCAGGATCATGGCCGTGGTGGATTTCGAATATCTTGTGGAACTGGCAACCAAAGCCGGTGAACCCGTGCCAACAGATAGCGCCGCCGCATTTCTCAAAACCAGTATGAAAGAGTTTGCGGCAAAGAGGGAACTTGAGCGGGAAGACGCCATAGATATCGCGCTTGCAAAAGCGGCGATGAAGGAGGAAGCCTTGCCCCTCGACATTGCCAAAAACCTTATCAATGGCGAAAACCCGATCAGGGTCTACCGCAAATATCGCGGCCTCACCCAAGCCGAATTGGCTAAAATGGTTGGCAGCAAGGCCGCCTACATTTCGCAGATAGAAACCGGCGTTCATACGCCTGGTCTGAAGCTTGTTGGCAAGATCGCCGCCGCCCTTGAGGTCACGATTGATGATTTGGTGGAATAAGCCGCGACGTAAGACGTGCCATCGTTGGCCAGGCCATGTTTCTAAAATGTTTCCGGCGCCGCTAAACCGTCAAGGCGATGTCAAAGCGGCGGCGCAGGGTATCGGTGATCAGTTCGAAACAGGCGCCCTTGCGCACCACCGTCATGTCGGTCACATCCAATAGGGTGGATGAGGCGCCGTATGGGTGATATTTGCGCAGGCCGTAATCGATGATGATATCGGCGATGGCGGTGATCTCGGGCTCCATGTCCTCAACCCGGAACTTGGTGCCGGCTTGGGAGCGGTTGGCGGAGGAGCCGAACAGGGGGTGGCCCGCGGCCAGGCTCAACCGGCTGATGGCGCCATGGAAGCTGCCGGCATTCATCAACAGGGCAATGGTGCCGTCCTTGTTGCTGCCGTCCAAACTGATCGAGTTCAACAACGGATGGGACAGATCACACGGCGCGATCACGCCCAGGGGCAGGTCCGCATCCAGCGTCAGGGCCTGGACCACGTCTTGGGCCCGTTGATCGACTTGATGGATGGCCTCGTGGATGGCGTGGTCGCCGACCATGGCGTTCAACTTGTCCGCCGTCCGCCCCTTGGTCTCGAAAATCCGCGCCAGGGCGGCTTCCGAGCCGCCGATCAGGGAATAGCCCACGTCCATGGGCAATATGGCGATGCCGCCCCGGCGCAGGACCGCCATGGCGCGTTCCGCGTCGTCCTCGATATCATAGGGTCCCAACATGGTATTTCCCGGCCGCCTAGGTTATGTTCAGTGCAAATTTCCGCCCCCTACAATAGGTAGCCCGCCATGAGCCTCAACGCCATCGATACCGACACGGAAAAATTACCATTTGAGGTGACGCCCCTTTCCGTCACCATCGGCGGCGAGGTCAGCGGTTTGGATTTGCGCGACCCCCTTAGCGATGAACAAGTGGACGGCATTCGCGCCGCGCTGCTGGACCGCAAGGTCTTGTTTTTTCGCGATCAGGATATCACCACGGCACAGCATCTGGATTTCGCGCGCAATTTCGGTGCCTTGGAAGTGCACCCCTTTGCCCCGCACAAGGACGGCTACCCGGAGGTCCTCGCCATCACCCATGACCAGGATCATCCGGGACAGGAAAACGGCTGGCATTCCGATGTGACCTGGCGGCTGGAGCCGTCCCTTGGATCAATCCTGCGCTGTCTGGAATGCCCGCCCATCGGCGGCGACACGCTGTTTTCGGACATGTATGCGGCGTATGACAACCTGCCCGAAGTGGTGCGCGAAAAGGTCGAGGGCAAACTGGCCCTGCATGATTTCGAAGGCTTTCGGGCGCGCATGCGGGCCAAGGGTGCCTCGGAACAACAGATCAGCGAATTCAACAAGGCCTATCCCAACCCCGAGCACCCCGTCATCCGCACCCATCCCGAGACCGGACGCAAGGGCATCTATGTCAACGCGGCCTTCACCAAACATATTATCGGCCTGGATCAGACGGACAGCGACGCCCTGCTGGGCGTGCTATACCTGCAAGCCGGCAATCCCGAATACCAATGCCGCTTCCGCTGGGCGAAGAATTCCATGGCCTTCTGGGACAACCGGGCCTGCCAACATTATGCCACTTCCGATTACTGGCCCCATCATCGTAAGGTCGAACGGGTGACCGTCATCGGTGACGTGCCGTATTATTCGGAAGACGGTCCCGTCACGAACATGGACGAGAGCCCGTTTCGCGGACGCATCAAACGCCAACACGCCGCGCCGGGACCAAGTCTGTTCAAGGCCTAGTCACAAGACCTAGACTCAAGGCCTAGTCGCGCGGCATCAACTCGTACTAAACTGCAGGCAACAAAAAGCGGCGGAAGGGCGACAGGGGCGTCTTTGCGTTTCCACAAAAGGGATGCTAAATGGCGGATGACGGCAAAAAATCAAGCGATTGGTTCACCGATCAGCTATCGGATCTAAAACAGGATCTGGGCCAATTGGAGGACCGACTTCGGCCTATCGGTAACGGCGGCAATGGCGGCAATGGATCAAGGGCGGGCGACAGCGGGTCCTCATCCGCGCGCATCTCGCAACCGCCCACCATAGCGCCGCCGCCCACAATCGCGCCGACGCCAACCATTGCACCGCCCACAATCGCGCCGCCCGCGACGCCGACCCATACGCCACCGGCCTATACGTCCCCGGCCCCAAGCGCCCGCCAGGAAACACCGGTTCAGGTCCGCTCCACCCCGGCGCCGCAAGCGCCCGCGACTGTGTCCCGGCCATCGCCCCGCCCAACCCCCCAACCGCGCCAGACGCCGTCCGACGGCGGCTACCGTCTGGGCGTGGATGTAGGCGGAACATTTACCGACCTGCTGTTGATCGACGAGGGCAGCGGCCATGCCTTCACCGCGAAAGTGCCCTCGACGCCGGACGACAGCTCCCGCGGCGTCTTGTTCGGTATCGAAAAAATCTGCAAGGAGGCAGGCATCGATCCCGCCACCGTGGGCCGGGTCATGCACGGCACCACCGTCGCCACCAACACGGTTCTGACCGGCAGCGGCGCCCTGGTCGGTCTGATCACCACCAAAGGCTTTAAACAAGTATTGCAGATCGCGCGGAGCTATGTGCCCGGCGGTCTGGGCGGCTGGGTGATTTTCAACAAAAGTGATCCCCTGGCACCGTTGGAGCTGACCATCGAGGCCAACGAACGCATGAGCGCCCTGGGCGAGGTTGTCGAGCCCCTGGACGAACACGCCATGGCCGACGATATCGCCGCGCTGAAGGGCAGCGGGGTCGAGGCCCTGACCATTTCCCTGGTCAATGCCTACGCCAACGGTGCCCATGAACAGAAAATCCGCACCATTGCCGAACAGGTCCTGCCGGGCATCCCCGTCTCCATCTCGTCCGAAGTCATTCCGGAGAT
>JAYGEA010000281.1:0-11211 GCA_046582635.1 Alphaproteobacteria bacterium | reverse complement strand
CAATCGCTTCCGCCGAAGCTTGGCTCCTCATCGCCCATATCAGGCTCGTCACTCGGCGCCTCGCAAGATATTGTTATGAAACATAGAGTTTCGAGTCAGACTCTGAGACAAAATTTTGCACCACGAATTGACGCAGAAAATCAATTTCCGAATTAAGCAACTGTTTGGTTTCGGCCAGTTCGCGCAGCGCTGCTTTTTGGCGCTTCGCCGCTCGGCTCTCTAAAAACAGGCCGAATGGCTTAATTCCCGCCATCAAATTTTCAAGTTCAGCCAGCTTATCCTTCAGCCGGGACCCGGACTTGGCCGATAGGGCCGATTTGATGCCGCCAACCGAGGTTATGATGTCGAGAAGATATTTTGTCCTTGGATTGGCTTTGATAAATTCCGACACATCCGAGACCAATATGTTTGCGGTCGCATCATACTTCGCATACAGACTTTTTTCTTTACGTTGGCGTTCCGCCAGCCGCCGGCGTTCCGCAATTTTGCCCCTTTGTTCGGCTGCCGCCGCGCGGCGCGCGTCTTCATCCTTGCGCAATTGTTCCGCTCTGGCGGCCTTTCGCTCCTGTTCGGCCACAAGCGCGAGACGGGCCGCTTGGGCCCTTTGCTTCCGTCCAGACGCGGAAGCGGCGAAGTGTTGTCTTCCCCTTTCGCGGACTTTGGCCAATCGGGCACGCGACAGGTATCCGGTTTCCAGCTCGCCCAAAGATTTTTGATAGGCGGAAATGGATCGGCGCGTTCCCATACCCAAAATTCCGTCGACCGTCCCTTTATGGAACCCCATTGCGACCAGACCATGCTGTATCTGGCGTCTTCCTTCGGGGTCAAGGTCGTTCTCCAGGCGTTGGCCGTCCCGTAACGCCATTTCGAATTTTGCTTGGCTATTCAACTCGTCTTGCCGTCGTTCTTCGGCCAGGACTTCCTGGCGCCTGACTTCGCGCAAAGCCTTGTCTTCCAAAACGAACGCCACACGGATGCTCTGGGCATCGTTCAGCAATTTTTTGATGTAGGGATTTGTGGTCAGGTCCTTGGCGAGGCGTTGCCCCGCCCGCAAATGTGTATTTGCGCCATGTTTGATCAAATAGCGGACAATGGTCGCATGATTGTTCTTGGCGGCGATGGACAGCGCCGTGAACCCGTCGGCATCCTGCTCATTCAACTTTGCCTGCCGGCTGGCCAAAAATGAAACCGTCTCAAGATGGCCATGCCGCGCCGCCACAATAAGCAAGGTTTGACGGCGTGTCGGTGATGTCTCATCGATATCGGTGCCCTGATGAAGAGCTTTGTTCAATTTGCCCGTATCGCCGCTCTTGGCAAACGAAAACACGCTATCAACCGGCCAGGCAACCTCGGCCACTTTTGCTTCCGCGGCTGCCTTGCGGGCGTGCTCTTCAGCCTTAAGCCTGCCGACTTTCCGGACAAATTCCCAACACCTCTTGGCCGAATACCCCCTGTCTTTGGCCTTCCCCACCGCAATCGATGCATAATTGGACCACGAAAACCGGGTCGGCAGCCCATTTACAACTTTGCTCGCAATCACCGCATCTATACAGATCTGTCTGTCACTATTATTTTTGGCGGCAACCGACGCCACATGCGCGGAGCTCTGGGCGTCCGCGGCAGTATTGACCGCGGCATCGGGTTGCCAAACAATCTTCATCCGCCCATCGACCGGTGATCTGGCATATTCCTTACATTCGGCCAGATCGCCGTGTTTTTTCCAACCGCTGTTGATACATTGACAGCCGGCATTCGGACATCGCGTCGGATGGTGAAATGTCCCATGTGCAGATATTGCGCTCGTCGCCTATAGCCAGGACGAAAGAGCGGTAATACTCATCGGATTGTTCGAATTTTTCGAAAAGAGATGTGCAATACCCGCCGAGTTCAACGGCTTCAACCTGGCTTGTAAAAGCAAACAGGGCGAACAGGAATATCCGGACGCATTTCAAGATGCCCGTGAATCTAAAAAAGTTGAGTTGCATTTTCCTGCCCCGTTGCAATTGACTGGGCGCAAATATTCGAACCATCAGGCAGGCTCGAGCATAATGGACTTAGCTTAATCTAAAAGTCCCATCAAAATATACTCGAATGGCACGCTTCGTAAATGCCCGCGCAGCCATACTATATGCTGCAGTGCATTAACTTAACGACAATGCCCGCCCCCTGGAACAACGCATACACCAAACGGCGGACCGATAGGGGCAAGTATTTTTGACCGCCTACGCCGTGATCTTCGCCGCCTCGGCCAAGCTGGCGATCATGGCGGTGCGGCGCAGGTAGTCGCGGGTTTTTTCCGGGTCGGCGGAGACCTCATCCAGGAAATCGCGAAAGGCCCGTTGGCCTTCCGGCGTGCTGGCCTCCAGGTTCTGCTTGGTGCGGATGGTGTGGGTGTTGACGTAATCGAGCGCGATGGGGCGGCGTTGGGCTTCGTACAGCGCCAGATGGCTCTCGGGCTGCTCCCCATGCCAGACCGCCGTCAGCTTTTCCGCCAGATTGAAGGCATCGTGAATGCCGCCGTTCATGCCCATGCCGCCCAGGGGGTTGTTGATATGGGCCGCGTCGCCGGCGATGAAGGCGCGGCCGCGGCGGTAGTTCTTGGCCACCCTTTGATGCACCCGATACAGGGTGGTGTGGCGGTGCTCATAGGCCTCTGGCTTGGCATGGGCCCATTGCATGCGGGCCTCAATACGATCGGGATCAAAGATCTCCGTTTCGGATTCGGAGGCCTTGGTGGGAAACATGGCCCGCCACAGGCCCGGCACCTTGAGCAGGAAGAACCATTGCGCCGGGTCGGCGAAATAGTTGACATGGGTCAAATCGGGCATGGCCGTGGCAAAATCGAACGGCGTGGAAACCACCAGAAACCGTTCGTCCCAGGTGAAGCCCTCGAACGGAATATCCAGCGCCTGGCGCACGACGCTGTTGGCGCCTTCCGCTCCAATCAGCCAACGGCCCGTGAAGCTTTCTTCGCCATCCGGTGTCGCCACCACCGCCCCGACGCCGTCATCATCTTGGTGGAGCCCGGTAATGGCGTGGCTGAAACGGATATCCGCGCCGCCCTGGGCCAGCAGCCACGCATGCAGCAGATGGTTCAATTTGAACTGTTCACATTGCACCCGAAAGGGATGCGCGGTTTCGTCCCGCAGCAGGCCGAAGTCAAACTCGGCCAGGCAGCCTTCGTCGCGGCCGCGGAACTGAAATTTTGGCGCCACCAGACCCTGATCGATCAGGCTTTTGGCGGCACCGTAGGGCGCCAGCATATCCAGGGTGGGGGGATGAAAGGTGGAGGCGCGGAGGTTTTCGGGCAATTGCGCCTCGGCCTCGAAGATGGTGACGGGGATGCGGTGCCAGATCAGATAGGCCGCCGCGCTCAGCCCCACCGGGCCGGCCCCGGCGATCAGGATACGATCATGGTTCATCTATGGCGCGGTCCAGCCGCCGTCGACCATGATGGTGGTGCCGGTGATCAGGGCGGCGGCGGGGGAGGCCAGGAAGACCACGGCGCCCAGCACATCCTCGATTTTGCCAACCCGGCCCATGGGGATGCGGGAGGTCAATTCGGCGGCCACGTCTGGGTCCGCCAAACGATCCTTGAGCATGGGCGTGGCGATGGCGGTGGGGCCCACGGCGACGACGCGGATGTTCCGGGGCGCCAGTTCCACGGCGGTGGATTTGGTCAGGCCCTCGATAAAGTGCTTGGTGCCGGAATAGATCGACATGCCGGGCCGTCCCACCTTGCCGAAGGTGGAAGAGAGATGGATGATCACGCCGCCCTCGCCCCGGTCCGCCATGATCCGGGCCGCCGCCTGGGCCACCAGAAAGGCGGCGCGGATGTTCAGGTTCAGCATGAGATCCAGGGTTTCCACATCGGCCTTCAGGAAACCCATGGGGACGTTGGTGCCCGCGTTGTTGACCAGAATATCCAGGCGCTCGATGCTCGCGAAGGCGGCCGTCATGGCGGCCTGATCGGTGACGTCGCAGGCAATGGCGCTGGCCTTGCCACCCTTGGCCTCGATCTCGGCGGCCACCGCCTCAACTTCGGACGCCGTGCGGCTCATCGCGATAACCTCGGCGCCCGCCTCGGCCAGGGCCAGGGTGCAACCCTTGCCGATGCCCCTGCCCGCGCCGGTGACCAGAGCGACCTGGCCGTCGACCCGCATGGAGGGGAGGACGCTATCTTGCGAATTCATGCTCATACAACTTCCGAAACGACAACGTTCAACAGCACCTGGCGCCGCTCTTCCCGGACCATTTTGACGGCGCGGGCCAGGGCGTCGGGCAGGGCGTCGGGGTCGGTTATCCGCTCGCCATAGCCGCCGCAGGATTCAATGATCATTTCATAATCGGGTGCGGGATCAATGCGGGACAGCGGGATATCGTTGCCGGTCAGGGCCTTGCCATCCGGGTACATAGCCTTGGTGGCGCGCCGCACCGCGCCCCAGCCGTGGTTGTTGACGATGATAAACAGGATCGGCAGGTCATAGGCCCGGGCGCAATAATGGGCCGCCATGGGGTTGCCGAAGAAATAGCTGCCATCGCCAATGGCGGCGATGATCAGGTCATCCGGCGCCGCCAGCTTGGCGCCCAGGGCCGCGCCCAGACCCCAGCCTAGGCCGCCCGCCGGGCTGGGCCCGTAATAGCGGCCGGGGTGGTTGATGCCCGCATGTTGCGGCACCACGCCCATTTCATTGATCAGGATGGCCTGATCATCCAGCAGCTCGCCGACGCATTGCGCCAGCCAGGCGGGGTGGATCGGTTGCGCCGAGCGCGCGCCATCGCGAATACCCTGCCATTTGTCCCGTACCTTGCCCCGCGCCGCCGCGACCCGGCCGCGCCGGTCCGTGACCGCGCCCCCATCCATGCCGGACATGGCCTGGTCCAAAAGCGGCAACGCGGCCTCCGCATCCGCCGCGATGGACAGCACGGCGGGAAAGCTGCGAATGGGATAGCGGCTGAACAACGGATCGGGGGCCAGGTGGATGACTTTTGCCTCCCCATGCACCGGGTCCGTGGCCGGGATCCAAGGCACATCGCAATCCAGCACCAGCACCGCGTCCGCGTCCGCCAGATGGGGCGAAGGTTCGTAATCCAAATGCATGGGGTGGTCGTTGCCCAAACACAAATAGCGGGGCACGTGGGTGATGACGGGAATGGCATGGCGTTCGGCCAGCTCCGCCAGGTGCCCCGCCGCCGCCACCGACTTGCCCACATCCGCCGTGATGATCAAGGGGTTCTCGGCCGCCATCAGGATCTCCGCCGCCTGGGCGATCTGGTCTGGGTCCGGGTGGGCCAGGCCCGTGGGCGCGGACCGCCGCGGCGCCGACGAGGGCACGGCGGGCGCGGCCAGAACTTCCCGGGGGATGGACATATAGACCGGGCCGGGGATGTCGGATTGGCTGATGGTCAGGGCCCGGTCGATTACGTTGTCCACCTCGGCCGGCGTGCGCAGCTCATAGTCCCACTTCACCAACTCGCGCAGCATGCCGGCCTGATCGAACAATTCCTGGGCCCAATGAATATGCCGGCTGCGGGTCCCCGAGGATAGGCCCCCATGCTCCGACCAGGGCGTCCGCCCGGCCATCAGCAACAACGGCACATTGGTGCGGTAGGCGTTGGTCAGGGCGCAAATGGCATTGGAGGTGCCCACATTCACATGCAGCATGACAGCCAACGGCTTGCCCGTGACCATGGCATAACCGTGCGCCATGGAAACGGCCACATTCTCGTGGGGAATGACCAACGCCTGTGGCCCGTCATCATCGCCGGATTGGGCAATGGCCTCGATAATCGGGGGGAAATCCGTGCCCGCGTTGGCCAGGAAATATTCAATCCCCGCCGCGCGCAGACGCGCCAGAATGGCGTGGCCCACGTTGGTGGTGGTTGCCGCGCCGATGGCCGTGTTGTCGTTCATGGTTCACTCCCCAAATCCGTTTCGCCAATGATCGCGGCGGCGGCGCCGGGATCATCCAATACTGTATCCAATTCAACCTCGCCGGCACCGGGCACCTGGATGACCGTGAAAGTAAATTCGTCCGCCGCCAGCGGTATGGTTGCGTCCAGGCCCATCTTGGCACCAACGCCGTCCTCTGTCGTGGTCGGGTCCAGTTTGGAGCCTTGGGTATTGTTGACCACCAAAAGATCCCGGTCGGCCTGAAAGCGGGTGGCCACGGCCCATTCAACCTGTTCGGGGTCATGAATGTCCACATCCCCGTCCACCACGATGACCTGCTTGATGTCGTAATGCCCGGCGAAGGCGCCCATCATGATGTTCTTCGGCGTGCCTTCCTGTTTCTTATCCACCTTGACCACCAGGTGATAGCGGCAGATCCCGCCCCGCGACAGATGCACGTCCAGAACCGTCGGCTCGTTGCGCTGCAAGGTCTCCAGCAAAGTCGCCTCGCGGGGCAGGCCGCCGAGGAGCAGATGCTCCATGCCGCCGCCCACGATGGTGTGGAATATGGGCTCCGTGCGGTGGGTGATGGCGTCCACCTGGATGACATGGCGGTTGGCCCGGCGGCCGTAATATTGCGGGAACTCGCCGAACGGCCCCTCGGGCTCCGCCACGTCCGCCAGGACGCGGCCTTCCAAGACGATCTCCGCGCGCGCCGGCACACGCACATTGTTGGTCTTGCATTTGACCATTTCGACCGGCCTGCCGTGCAGGGCGCCGACGATTTCCATCTCGTCAAAATCCAGCGGCACCACGGCCTGGCTGGCCAGCAGGCTGGCCGGATCGACACCGATGACGATGGCGACTTCCAGGGCCTGGCCGGTTTCGTGGGCCATTTGGGCATAGGTCCAGGTATGGCGGGGCAGCAGCAAAACACCGATACGGTCCTTGCCGCTGATCTGGCAACGGTGGATGGAGACGTTTTGGATGCCGTTGGACGGATTGCGGGAAATCATCAGGCCGGCGGCGATGTAGGGTCCGCTGTCCAACTCGTTATGGGTCGGCACGGGCAACTGCGCGGTGATGTCCACCTCCCGGTGCACCACGGCCTGGACCGGGCCGTCATCCACCTCGACCCAGGGAACGGGGTGATGTACGGCATCCCTGTAGCGGCTGATCACCTGATCCTCGGCGACGCCCAGGCAGTCGCCGATCCAACGGCGCGAGGTCAGCAAATTCGATACCACGGGCACGGCATGACCATCGGGGGCGGGGAACAGCGCCGCCTTCTCACGCTCCAGGCGTTGGGAGACGGCGGCCAGTTCATGTTTCAGGCCCAGACCAGGCTTGGCCACGGCGAGGCGGTCCGTGGCGGCGAGATGGTTCAGCCATTCCCGTAGATCCCGGCTGCAATAATTGGCCGATGGCGCGCTCGCCGTCATGTCCTGCCCTTCATCAATGGCACCAAGCTATCGGGCGCATGATCCACCAATTCGCGTTTCAGGACCTTGCCCACCCCATTGCGGGGCAATTCGTCCAGAAACACAATGTATTTCGGTTTCTTGTAACTGGCGATCAGGGTCTGGCAATGGGCGATCAGATCGGCTTCGGATACGCCATCCGCCTCGACAAAGGCGGCCACCGCCTCGCCATAAATCTCGTCCGCCACGCCGACCACGGCGGCATCGATCACATCATTGTGGCTGATCAGGGCGCCCTCAACCTCCTTGGAATAGATGTTGAAGCCGCCCGAGAGGATCATGTCCTTCTTGCGGTCGTCGATATAGAGATAGCCGTCGTCGTCCCGATGGCCCAGATCGCCGGTGTACAGCCAGCCGTCCCGCAAGGTTGCCGCCGTGTCCTCCGGGCGGTTCAAATAGCCCTTCATCACGGTGAAGGCGCCAGGCGCGCCGGCGCGGACCAGAATTTCGCCGATCTCGCCATTCGCCAGCTCCGCGCCGGCCTCGTTGACGATGCGAACCTCGACCCCCGGCGTGGGCCGGCCTACGGAGGTCGGATGGGTGAACTGTTCTTCGTGGGACAACGAGGTGACGCCGCCGGCTTCCGTCATGGCGAAAAAAGACACCAGCTTGGTTTGTGGCAGCAGTTCGATGAAGTGCTGTTTCAAGGCCACCGGGAAGGCCTCGCCCGTGACCAGAACCCGTGTCAGGCTGACGCAACGGCCTGGGTCCTTGGCGATTTCCGGCAGCATCATGCGGCAGACCGTGGGCACCATGCCCATGACGGTGACGCCGTGGGCCTCGATCAAGTCCACCGCCCGGGCCGCGTCGAAGCTTTCCATGACAACGATGGTGGCACCCAGGGTCAGGGCGTTGGTCAGCCGCCCCAGGCCGGTGCGATGGGCCAGGGGCGTGCCCACCAGAAACACATCATTCCCCCCGATGCCCCATTCCACCGCATGGATAAAGCCGTGCTGCACCACAACATTGGCGTGGGTGATGATCGCCCCCTTGGGCCTGCCCGTGGTGCCGGAAGTATAGTTGATCATGCATTCGTCCTGGCCGGCGGGAACCATAGGCAGATCGCCCTCGGCCTCGAACAGCGCCGTCATTTCCGTGCAACCCGTTTCCGTGCAACCAGTGGCAGTACCGCCGATAACGACGCCCTGGCGGCCGGCCAGAAGACCGCCAAGTGCGGCGGCCTGATCAGCATGAAACGCCACGATCCCGGCATCGCAATCCCGGCAGAAATCGCTCAGTTCATGCACTGTCAACCGCGTGGTCACCGGCACGGCAACGGCGCCCAGGGTGAAGGCGGCATAGAGCAATTGCACGAATTCCAGCCCGTTGGGCAGATACAGCACGATCTTGTCATCCGGCCCCAGACCGCGCCGGGCCAAACCCCTGGCTACATCTTGGATCGACCGCTGCAAGGCGCCATAGGTGATGGACACACCGCCGCACAACACCGCCACCTTCTCGGGATGCCGCTGCGCATAGGCCGCCAGCACCGTCTCCAACCGCATCGCGGCCCCTCCCAAATTTAGTTTCTTGGGGCAATGCTACACGGAATTTAACGGCTTTGCCTTGGATGTTTACGAAGGACCGGCGCAGCCCTCACCCCATCACTCACTCCGCGCCCCTCACCGCCCCCTCGGTCATGGCGATGGTCTGGATGTCCTCGAAACAGATCTCTGCCTCGAACAGTGCGCGGTGCAGGGCACAATCCTGTTCGGTGAGGACGGAGATAACGTGATCGGATGTGCCCTTGCCGGTGGCGACATAGGAGACAATTGTGGCGGCGGCACTGACATATTGGATGATCGGCGGCACGGCGACCACGGCGGCGCAGTTGGACAGGACAACCGAGCAAAAAAACAAACTTAACGCCCTCATACTCTTTACTCCGTTTACCAAAAATTTCGGTTTCGTTACGCAGAACCGATTGCTTCCAGATAAACTTCAAACAGAGACGCGGGCGGCCAAAAAGGGCCGCCAACGGAACGGTTTTCCTCCGAAGCCGTCCGGATACCCCCATCGGCGCCCCACGGGGTATCGGCTAGAGACATATGGGGCGGCCGCCCGAAATTACGACTTCACGGTTTTGTGATCAAATTAGAGCGGTTTTCTCTTAGCCCTCGACCGGCACGAACTTGCACCGCTCCCCGTTGCCGACAATGCGGCCGGCGGTGGGGCTGGGGAAATGGGCCGTCAGGATCAGGGTGTCCGTGTCGGCCTTGTCGTGGACGAACTTTTGCCGGCTGGCGCGGGACATCTCGCCATTCCAGCAGAACCGGCTGTTCCATTCCGGATAGGCCACCTGCACCGCGTGATGCATCAGATCGCCGCTGAACACGGCGCGCTGTCCGCCGGCGGACAAATTCATGCAGACATGGCCCGGCGAATGGCCCGGCGTCGGTTCCAGCCACATTTGGTCGTCCAGGGCATGGTCGCCGTCCACCAGCACCGCCTGCCCCGCCGCTATCACCGGCAGCACGCTGTCCTCGAAACAGCCGTCGTTGGAGCCCAGGCCCTGAATACCGTCCTCATCCCCCGCCGCCCAATGTTCATACTCGGTTTTCTCGAACAGATATTTGGCGTTTGGAAAGGTCGGCACCCAGCGGCCATCCAGCAGCCGGGTGTTCCAGCCCACGTGATCCACATGCAGATGGGTGCACATGACAAAGTCCACATCCCCAGGCGCCACGCCCAGGGCGCCCAGATCATCCAGCCAGGGTGTCGACAGGCCGCTCCACGGCGGCGTGGAGGGGCGCTCCTTGTCATTGCCGATGCAGGTATCCACCAGAATGGTGTGACGGGGCGTGCGGATAACATAGGCATGCACGCTTTGGATCATGCGGCCGCTTTCGGCATGCAGAAAGTGCGGCAACAGCCAATCGTGCTGGGCTGCGATGGCTTCGTCCTGCGCATCGGGCATGAAGAAGCCGGGGTGAAAGCCGGGGCCCTCGGCCTCGACCAGGCGATCAACGGTGACGTCGCCGAAATGCAGGGTTTTCATGGCGTGATTACTCTCGTGTTATTTGGCGATATAGGCATACATCTCGGGGCTGGTGAAATCCCACTCGCCGCCCACGGGCCGAATGCTCAGATCCAGGCAGGCGGTGAATTTACGGTTGAAATACAGCGCCGTGACCGGGTACCAACCGGTCTTGGGCGCGGTCACCTGGACCACCCCCTTGGTCTCGCATTTGTGCCGCCCGTCATGTTCATAGACCTGGACGCCGCCCAAGGTGACGCGCAGACCGTCGTTGGATTGGAATTCCAACTCGTGGACCCCCGCCTCGAACTTGATGAAGCCCTTGATGAAGGCGACCACGTATTCGGAGGAATCGGAAGTGAAAGTTTTTTGCCCCACCTCCGTATCGCCATAGACAAAACCCGCCAGGGGCGGGCCCGGTTTGGTATTACCGGCCCAGCCCTGGGCCTCGTCCAAAAATTGCACGTCGCCATAGGCATAATCCACCGCCAAACCCGGTTGCAGCGCCCCCGATGCGGGCTGTGGTTCGGCCGGGCGCAGGGTGAAGGCGCCGGCGGTCGGTGCCTGCATGGCGAGAAGGATCGCCACCATGACAGCGGTGTTACGGACAATGGTCCAATTGTGGCGCATTAATTTCCCCCCGGAAAAGCAGACCCGTTAAGGCCGGGATGGTGACAAAAAATGCCCTTCAAAGCAACGCCCGCAGCCATTCCACTTGCGCCGACCTCCCGTTTCCCATATATCCCCCTATCGATACATCGCGGCCCCGGCCGGGATGTCGCGGGCGCGTAGCTCAGATGGTTAGAGTGCCGTCTTGACATGGCGGAGGTCCCTGGTTCGATTCCAGGCGCGCCCACCAT
>JAYGEA010000220.1:0-17294 GCA_046582635.1 Alphaproteobacteria bacterium | reverse complement strand
ATTGTCGGACAGCACCACGAGGGGCAGACCGAACGCCCGGAAAGCCGCCTCGAACCAAGGCCAGACATGGGCCTCGTCACAACGGCCCACCGCCTCCAGGCACAGCAGATAGCGGCTGTAGCGATCGGTCATGGTAAAAGGATCAACCTGGATCCCGTCGCCGGTCAGAAACCAACCCTTGAAATACCCAAGATCGACTGGGCACCAGATATCATTGGCGGCCTTACAGGATGTCAACGGATGGCCCATGCCCGGCGTGCGAACCCGCCGCCTGGAAGGGCGAACCAGACCGGCCCGGACAAATTGCCGGCCCATGGACGAGGCCGAGGGCCAGACCCTCTCCGGCGCCGTCCGCTCCAGATAGGCCTTGACCTTGTCCGGGCCCCAGGTCGGATAGCGTAGCCGCACGTCAACAACCGCCTTGATCGCCGCCTCGTCCATGGCTCGAGGGTTACCGAGGGGCGCCCGCGACCGCTCCTCAAGACCGGCACAGCCAGCCTGGCCATAGCGCGCCAGCCATTTGTGGCCCGTCTTGCGGCTGATCCCGAACTCCCGGCACAGGGCGCTAACACTCTCGCCGCCGTCAAGATAGGCCGCTACAAAACACATTCGTTCATTCATCGCACAGGTCTCCGTCCAGGGCATCGGCAAGTCCTCCTTGCCGACAGTTTGAACTGTTACCTATGTCGTGACGTAAATGTGTTACCTATCTCGTGACTAAGGACCAGGCTGGCTTGGATCAAGTTTGAAAAAATTAGCTAACCGTTATAATCGGATCACCGGCCGTGCATTCGCCGATCACGGCGGCGGCCTCGAACCCGTCCGCGTGAAACATGGCGAGGATTTCGTCGGCGCCGGCGGGATCGCAAGCGACCAGCAATGGCCCGGCGGTTTGCGGATCGTAAAGCATGTTGTCCCACCATTGGGGCAGATCGGCGGACAAGGCGACGTTTTCAAAGAAAGCCATGCGGTTGCGGCTGGCGGCACCCGTGTTGACGCCGCTTTCCGCCAATGCCCGGCCCGCCGCCAACAGGGGAATGGCGTCCAATTCCAGCCGGGCGGCAACGCCGGAACCCATGCAGACCTCGCTCAAATGGCCCAGCAGGCCGAAACCGGTCACATCGGTCATGGCATGGATGTCCGCGCGCTCGGCCAGGGCCATGCCGATATCATTCAGGCGGGTGGTCGTGGCCAGCAACTCGGCATAACCGCTATCGGACAATGTGCCCGACTTCACGGCATTGGACATGAAGCCGGTGCCCAGGCCCTTGCCCAGGATCAACACATCGCCGGGTCGCGCGCCCACATTGCGCTTGATCTTGTCGATGTCCACCAAGCCAATGACGGCGAGGCCATAGATCGGCTCCAGGGTATCAATGGAATGGCCACCGGCGATGGGCACGCCGGCATTCTTGCAGACCGTGGCCCCGCCCGCCAGGACCCGTTGAATGGCCTCGGTCGGGATCTTGTCGATGGGCATGCCGCAGATCGCCAAGGCCAGCACCGGACGGCCGCCCACGGCATAGACGTCCGAGAGGGCGTTGGTGGCGGCGATACGGCCGAAATCGAACGGGTCGTCGACCACGGGCATGAAGAAATCCGTCGTCGCCACCAGCGCCCGATGTTCATCGATGCGATAGATGGCGGCGTCATCGCCGGTGTCATTGCCGACCAGAAGCTCGGCGTTATGATCAGGCTTCGGCAAGGTGGCAAGCAGCTCCCGCAGCACGGCGGGAGCAATCTTACAGCCTCAACCGCCGCCGTGGGCCAGGGCGGTCAGCCGCAAGGGCTCACCTTCCCGTTGTTCCTTGTCCATTCCGTTCCTCGTGGGTTGCAAAAAACTTACGCGTTGACGTCGATTACCGTGCGGCCGCGTACCTGACCTTTCAGGATGTCGGCGGTTACGGCGGGGACATCCGCCATGGCTTTCATTTGGGTCAGGGCATCCAGTTTGTCCAGGGGCAGGTCGGTGGCCAGGCGGGCCCAGGCCTGGGCCCGGCGTTCGGCCGGGCAATAAACACTGTCGATGCCCCAGATGCGCACGCCGCGCAGAATGAACGGCAGCACCGTGCCCGGCAGATCTGGCCCGGCGGCCAGGCCGCAGACCGCCACGGTGCCCAGGGACTTGGTCGCCGCCAAAACGTTGACCAGGATCTGGCTGCCCACGGTATCGATACCCCCGGCCCAGGTTTCCCGGCCCAGGGGGCGGCCCTTTTCACTCAATTCCGATCGGGGCACGATGGAGGCGGCGCCCAGGCCCTTGAGATAGTCATGCTCGCTCTCCCGCCCGGTGGAGGCGGCGACGCTGTAGCCCAGGCTGGCCAGCACGGCGACCGCGACGGAACCGACGCCGCCCGCCGCACCCGTGACAATGACTTCGCCGTCGCCTGGCTTAACGCCGGCATCTTCCAGGGCCAGGACGCTCATCATGGCGGTGAAACCGGCGGTGCCGATGGCCATGCACTGCTGCAGGCTTAGACCCTCCGGCTTTTTCACCAGCCAATCGGCCTTGGCCCGGGCCCGCTGGGACAGACCGCCCGAGACCCCTTCGCCGACGCCCCAGCCGGTCAGCGCCACTTCGTCGCCGACCGCGAATTTGTCCGAATCCGATGCTTCCACCACGCCGGCAAAATCGATGCCCGGCGCCATGGGCAGGGATCGCATGATCTTGTTGATATTGCCCTGAACGGCCATGCCGTCCTTGTAGTTGATGGTTGAATATTTGACCCCGACGGTAACCTCGTTCGCCGCCAGGTCACTATCCGCCACATCGCTCAATTCAATGTTTGCCTTGCCGTCAACGTCGGTAGCCCACCAGGCCTTGAAAGTGCCGCTCATCGCCGCTTCCCATCATTGTCCGTGTTAAGAATTCGCGTCAGAATTTTGGGGATCATAGCGCCTGATTTCAGTCCGGCAAGCATTCACCGAATTTCATTGGCTGCCCCACCGCCCGGTCGGCCAATTCACCCTCCCGCATGACGATTTGGCCCCGGATGATTGTCGCCATGGGCCAGCCCGTGACCTCGCGGTCATGAAACGGCGTCCAGCCCGACTTGTTGGCCATGTCGCTATCCAATATGCGCCGCTTGGCGGCCAGATCCACCAGGGTGAAATCGCCGTCATTGCCCACGGCGATGCGGCCCTTGCCGGCGATGGCGAACAACCGCGCCGGGCCGGCGCAGAACAGATCCATCAGGCGCAACAGGCTCAAGCGGCCGGCGGCCACGTGATCCAGCATTATGGGCAATATGGTTTGCACGCCGGGCATGCCCGATGGAGAGGCGGGATAGGTCGCCGCCTTTTCCTCCAAGGTATGCGGCGAATGGTCGGAGCCGAGGACATCCACCACGCCCTGGTTCAGACCCCACCACAGCCCCTGGCGGTGCGCCTCGTCGCGGATCGGCGGGTTCATTTGCGCCTTGGTGCCCAGGGTTTCATAGCATTCCGGCGCGGCCAGGGTCAGATGCTGGGGCGTCGCCTCGACCGAGGCGATATCCTTGTGGGCGGCCAGATAGCGCATTTCATCGGCCGTGCTGATATGGAGGACATGCACCCGCGCACCGGTTTCCCGCGCAATGGCGATCAACCGCTTAGTGGCGCGCAGGGCGCTTTCGGGGTCGCGCCAGATGGGATGGGCCGTGGGATCGGCGGCGTCCTGGGCGATGTGCTGTCTGTCGTTCAGGCGGTAATTATCTTCGGCGTGCACGGCGCAGCGGCGGTTGATGGTGGTCAGGATACGCCGCAGGGTCGCATCGTCCTCGGTCAGCAGATTACCGGTGGAGGCGCCCATGAATATTTTCACGCCGCAACAGCCCGGCAATCGTTCCAGTTCCGCCAATTGTTCCGCATTCTCGCCGGTGCCGCCCATGTAAAAGGCGTGTTCGCACCACATCCGGTCCTTGGCGCGGGACAATTTGTCGGCCAAAGCCTCTGGATCAGTGGTCAGGGGCGCGGTGTTGGGCATTTCGAACACCGCCGTGACACCGCCCAATACGGCACTGCGGGAGCCAGCCTCCAAATCCTCCTTATGCTCGTTGCCCGGCTCGCGGAAATGGACCTGGGTGTCGATGACGCCGGGCAGAACATGCAATCCCTTGGCATCGACGATTTCGCCGGCCGAAGCCGTGCCCAAATCACCGATGGCGACAATGCGCCCCTCCCGCACCCCCACATCGCCGAGGTCGATGCCGTCATGGGTCACCAGGGTGCCGCCGCGCAGTAACAGATCGAAGGTCTCGGTCATTGTGGTCTCCTATACGACGGTGCCCAGAGTTTCGAAGACATCGCCCTGGGGCGGGGCAGCCAGAATATGCCGGCGGTGCCACAAGGCATAGAACAACAAGGTCCAGGCGGCAAAGCCCTGGCGCTTGCCCCCCTTTTGATACAGTGCCGCCACCTGGTCGGGCCGGGCAATGGCCTCGATACCGGGTTGGGCCGCCACCAAGGGGCCCAATTCAGCACCCCGGTTCCTGATCCATTCGGCGACGGGAACGGTAAAGCCCTGCTTGCGCGCAAAGGGTTTGGCCACCGGGTTGGCATTGGCCAGCCAGCGCCGCAGCAGATATTTGCCCTTGCCGTCCCGCAATTTCAGCTCATCGGGCAACCGAAAGGCAAAATCGGCCACCTCTCTGTCCAGAAACGGCGTCCGACCCTCAACCCCATGGGCCATCAGGCAACGGTCCAGCTTGATCAGCAGATCGTTGGGCAGCCAGGCGGCGCAGTCAATGGCCTGGGCCAGCTGCACGCGGCTCAAATCGCCGGCGCCCAGGGTACTCTCCGCCCCATGAATGCCGTCCCGCCAGGTATCCGAAGGCTGGCGCAGGATGCCCAGGCGGTCAAACCGGCCCGTGCGCCGCATGGTCCGGGGCCCGCCGACCCACCAGGGCCGCAAGGCATCGCGGTAGCGGCCATAGCCGGCGAACAATTCGTCCCCGCCCTCGCCCGACAGCACGACTTTCAACCCAGCCTCCTTTGCCCGCGCGGCCAACTTGTAGGTCGGCAGGACGGCATAATCGGCGGCGGGGTCATCCAACCGGGCGGCGACCTCGGGCAACAGGTTCCAGAAATCGCTTTCGTCGAAATTGATCTCGTGATGCTCGGCGCCCAAATGCCTGGCGACCGCTTGCGCCTGGGCCCGTTCATCATGGGCCTTGGTGCCGGAAAACCCGGCGGTGAAGGCCTGCACGGGCTGCTCGTTCAGCCGCGCCATGAGGGTCAAAAGGGCCGAGCTGTCGATCCCGCCCGAAAGGAACATGCCATAGGGCACATCCGATCTCTGGTGCACCTCGACGCTGTCCAGCAAGACCCGCTCCAGCTCCGCCAAGGCCGCTGCTTCAGCCATGGCCCGGGGCGGGGACAAGGGCAGGGCGGGACGGCGACGGCGGTCGACAATGCGGCCCTGGGCGATGACCAATGTCTCGCCCGGCAACAC
The DNA here is from genome assembly GCA_046582635.1 of Alphaproteobacteria bacterium. Classification (GTDB taxonomy): domain Bacteria; phylum Pseudomonadota; class Alphaproteobacteria. The sequence continues at coordinate 11,863 of JAYGEA010000220.1, read as the reverse complement.
CCTGTTAATGCCGTCGAATATACAGCCACGCCCGGTGGTGAACTGCATCTGCAACATTTCGTTCAGGCGCCTGTCGTTCAGTTCGCTGGCCCGCAAGCCGGCGCTGATCAGGGCGGAGGGTTCGGAGGCGAAGGCGAAACCGAAATTGCCTTCCACATAGTAGACCGGTTTGATGCCGAAGGGATCACGGGCCAGGATCAATTGCCCGGCGGCCGGATCGTGGATGGCAATGGCGTACATACCACGCAATTGTTCGGCGAAATCGATGCCGTCGCGGCGGTAAAGATGCAAGGCCGGCTCGCAATCGGACCGGGTTTGCCAGGCCACCGGAGCGTCAGCCGCGTCCCCTTCTTCGTCCAGGGCCCGGCGCAGTTCCACATAATTATAGATCTCGGCATTGGCGATCAGGGTGGTCCCGTCGGGAGACTGGATCGGTTGGTCGCCGGTTTCCAGGTCGATAATGGCCAGACGGGCATGGGCCAGGCCAATGCCCTCGCCCAAATATTGCCCCATGCCATCGGGGCCGCGATGGCGCAAGGCGGCCTGCAGGGTGGTAAGGACGCTGACGTCCGGGGCGCCGCCGTCCGCCATCATGATGCCCGCGATGCCGCACATCAGCCGGCCACCTGGTTGAAGAATTCCAAATATTTGGCCACCACCACCCCTTCGCTGTAATCGGCCATATAGTCGTCATGGGCGTTTGTGACCATGGCCTGGGCGGCGGCGGGAGAGGACAGGACCCGGTTGATGGCGGCGGCCAGGGCGCCTGGATCATCCATTGGCACCAACAGTCCGTTTTCGCCATCGCGGATCAATTCCTCCGGTCCATCGGCGGCGGTGGCGACAATGGGCCGCTGGCGGGCCCAGGCCTCCAGCACCACATTGCCCAGGGGTTCGATGCGGGAGGGACAGACCACCAGATCGGCGGCGGCATACAGGGCGGCCGGGTTGTCCCGCCAGCCCAGGAAACGAATGCGCGGCGCAACACCGAAATGCACCGCCTGTTTGCGCAGATCAGCTTCCAGCGGCCCCGCGCCCGCCAGCCACAAATAAACATCAGGCAGCCGGCGCATGGCCTCGATCAGCACATCGAAGGCCTTGTTCTGATGCAACCGGCCCAGGGCCAGGATCACGGCACCGTCATCGGGCGTCGACAAAGTGCGCCGGGACACCGGCCGGGCATTATCAGCGGCAACAAAATTAGGCAGATAATGGGCCCGCTCGGCCGGCCAGCCCTGTTCGATCAGATAGTTTCGGATACCCTTGGTGTTGCCGATCAGATGCGCGCAGGTGCGGTAATATTTCAGATCGTAATAGCCGCCCAGGCGGCCGCAATGGACAAACCGCCCCTTGGGGTTGGGGCAAAAGCCGGCCGCCCGGTTCATCCAGCTCAACACCACGTCGGGCTTGAAATCGGCGATTTCCCGCCGCAGGCTAAGGCGGGTGGAGATATCCAGCTTGCCGCCAAAGGCCATGGGGTGGGCCGCGACGCCACCCTCGGACAATTGCTTTTCCCGCCCGGGCTCCCTGCGCAGGATCACCCGCTGGTCCAGTCCCGCCCGGTGCAGCGCCAGCACAAGACGGGTAAAGAATGCCTCCGCCCCGCCATGTTTGGCCCCCGCCATGCATTGCATCACCCGCATTGTCTACTCGCTCTCCAACCGGGCTTTCAGATGCGAGAGGATGGGATACAGCCCCGCCATCAAGGCGATCAGAAACCCATACGCCCCTTCGCGATAGCCCTTGCGGGAGAGATAGCATTTGCCGAAGCGTGAAAACATGCGCCGAATATTGCCGCCCAATCCGCCAATGTCCCCACTCGCGCGCAGGTCCGCCGCCCGGGCCGTAGTGTAGCGGTCCAGACGTTGCAACATATCCGAGATATTCTTGTCAACATTATGGCGGATCGGCGTCTTGAGCCAGCGGCGCGGCCCATTCAGGGTGAGCGAGGGATGGATACGCTGTTCGCCCCACCGCTTGGCCCCCTTGGCGGACAGGCGCGGGGCCGCGGACACGCCCCAACTGGCGCCCCAGCCATGGCGCACCAGACGGCTGCCGATGTAATTGTCGAACGGCAGCAGGAAATAACCATCCCTCAGCCCTCGTATGGCTGACAGGATTTCCGCGCCCAGGGCCTCGTTGGCCCGCTCGTCCGCATCCACTTCCAGAATCCAGTCCCCCCGGCAGGCATCCAACCCGGCGTTGCGGCGATGACCCTCGATCTCCCAGGCGCCTTCCACCAGACGGGCACCAAAGCCCTCCGCAATGGCCTTGCTGCCGTCGGTGCATTTGTCCAAAACCACCACCAGCTCATCGGCAAAACCCAGGGCGTCCAGGCAGTCGGCCAATTGCGCCGCCTCATTGTGGGCAACCACCAGCACCGAGAGGCCGGGCCCATTATCGGAACGGCTCATCCCCGCCCCCCGGCCAGCAATTCGCGGGCCGCCGCCTCGACCTTTTCAACCGACAAGGTATTCATCCAGCTATCCTGTTTGCGGTAATCGTAGACCGGATCGTTGCGGATGTCCGCAAAGCTGCGGTCCGTGCGCACGGCGGCGGCCCGATCACCCCAGGGGCCATACAATTCCTCGCGGCTGGGCCCGAACAAACCCAGGGTCGGGATCGGCGCGGCGGCGGCCATGTGCATCAGGCCCGAATCGTTGCCCACATAAAGATCGCATCTGGCCAGGCATGCCAGCACCACGGGCAGCTCGATGCGGCCAATCAGATCGACAATTTGATCCCTGGGCAAACCGTCCAACAAAGCTTGCGCCGCCGCCCGTTCATTGCCGGCGCCGAACACAGCCACGCGCGCGCCCGCCAAGGGGCCGTTCGAACCGGTCATGCGCCGGGCCAGATCGGTGAAGCGTTCGATGGGCCATTGCTTGCCGCCCCAGTTCGCCGTGGGGCCCAGGGCCAGAACAGGGCCGCCGCGGGGCAAATGGGCGGCGGCGGCGGCGTCATGGGATGGCCGGCGCCACAATTCCGGCGCCGGCGGCGGCTGCAAATCCAGCACCTGGGCGGCATGATCGACACGATGGTGTTCGTCCGAATTGCCCATCAGAACCCGGCGCTGCCTGGCCCACAACAGCCAGGCCATCAACGAAGCCCGCAAATCGACCACCAAATCCCAGCGCCGGGGCGCGGTTTGCCGCCACAATTTTCGCCAATGGCCAGCCAGGGGCGCCTTCTCCAGGGCGATCAGTTCGACCACGTTGGGCGCCAGGGCCAGCAAGGGGGCGGGCGTGGGACCGCAGGCGACGGTAATTTCCGCCCCTGGGTATTGCCGCCCCAAATGGGCCAACAGACCGGTTGAAAGCACGGCATCGCCCAGACGGTTATGAGAGATAAACAGTATTTTCACGGAATTTTCACGGATATTTCATCGCCGCTCCGGCGGGTCTCCTTCGGAAAGGCGGCAGGGCAGAGTGCGCGGGTGGCTTGCCAAGGGCCGCGCCCGGGTGCATGTATAACCATTGGGGAGCATGTGATGGAAGCGAATTATTGCCCCTTGCCCGGGCGCGGCGTGCTGCGCCTGTCGGGCGGGGATGTCAGGACATTTCTACAGGCCCTGGTGACCAGGGATCTTGATGATTTATCGCCGGATCGGGCGGTCTATGGCGCCTTGTTGACGCCCCAGGGGAAGTATCTGTTTGATTTTTTCCTGTCCCAACAGGGCGACGATCTGTTGCTGGATGGGGAGGCGGGGCGCCTGGACGCCCTGGCCAAGCGTCTGAACATGTACAAATTGCGCGCCGATGTCACCATCCAGGCCGCCGAGGGCTGGCAAGTATACAGTGTCTTTGACGGCGATTTGGGCCTTGATGCGGGGCCAGGCGCGGCGAAGCCGTTCGGCGGTGGCGTGGCCTATATGGATCCGCGTCTGCCCGAAGCAGGCGCCCGGATCATGGCACCGACGGGCCAGGCGGCAGAGATTTTGAGCGCCTCGGACTTCACGATTGGCGAGCCTTCCGACTACGACTATTTGCGCCTGGGCCTGGCCCTGCCGGACAGCGGCGGCGATCTTGTGGTGGACAAATCCCTGATGCTGGAAAGCAATCTGGATGCTCTGAATGGCGTGGATTTTCAAAAAGGCTGTTTCGTGGGACAGGAGTTGACCGCGCGGACCAAATACCGTGGCCTGGTGCGCAAGCGCCTCCTGCCCGTCACTATCGAGGGCCCGGTGCCGGCGCCAAATACGCCCCTGATGGCGGGGGAGCGGGAGGTCGCCTCCATGCGTACGGGCCGCGGGGACCGGGGCCTGGCCCTGGTCCGCCTTGACCGCCTGGCGGAAGCGGGCGGCTTGGGCCTGGGCCTTGACGCGGATGGCACGACGGTAACGCCGGCCCTGCCCAGCTGGGCCGAGTTTGACCTGCAGGAGAGCGAGACGTGACCATCCGCCATGACGACGGCCTGATCCGCTGCGCCTGGTGCGGCGACACGGACCCGGTCTACATCGCCTATCACGACCTCGAATGGGGCGTGCCCGAATGGGATGATCAAGCCTTGTTCGAGAAGCTGATCCTGGATGGTTTCCAGGCCGGGCTGTCCTGGATCACCATTTTGCGCAAGCGGGACAATTTTCGCGCCGCCTTCGACGGCTTCGACCCGGAGGTCATCGCGACTTACGACGATGACAAGGTGGCGGCCTTGATGGCGGACGCGGGCATCGTGCGCAACCGAGCCAAGATCATGGGCACCATCGCCGGGGCAAAAATCTGGCTCGAGATCATGGCGGCGGGCAAAAATGGCGGCAGGGGTGCCTTCGCCGATTATCTGTGGTCCTTCGTGGACGGCAAGCCAGTGGTGACCAAGGCGCGGGCCAACTCGGAATTATTGACCCAGGATGGCGCCAGCCAGGCCATGTCCAAGGACCTGAAAAAACGTGGCTTCAAATTCTGCGGCCCCACGATCTGCTATGCCTTCATGGAGGCGGTGGGCATGATCAACGATCATGTTGTTGATTGCCACCGCCATGGCGAAGTTTAGGGCGAAGTTCGATGATGCCACGGGTCACGGCGGAGTTGTGGATCAAGGCCCATATCCGCAGATGCAACGCCCAGGCGATCCCGGCCATGGTGGTGCGCCGGGGCGATGATCAAGCGGGCGCCCTGATTATCAAGGTCAATCACCTGGGCCCCGGCTGCATGGTGCTGGCGCCCGCCAACAGCATGGACGGCGGCCGGCAATGGCGCCGAGCCACGGGCGATGACCTGGTGCCCGAGGCCGAGGCCGATGCCTATATCGAACGGCAGCTGAACATGGACCCGGACATCTGGGTGCTGGAGATCGAGGACCGCCAGGGCCGGCATCTGGTGGACGATATCGTCGAATGAGTTTTCCCCCGTCTTTTCCCATCATCGACTGCCATCAGCATTTCTGGCGCCTAGGCCGGGGCAACTATCCCTGGCTGGAGGCGCCCGACGCCCCGCCCCACCGCTATGGCCCCATCGCGCCCTTGTTGTCGGACTATCTGCCCGATGATTACCGCCGGGACACCGCCGGTTTCGAGATCGCCGGCACGGTGCACATGGAGGCCGAATGGAATCCCGCCGACCCCCTGGGCGAGACCCGCTGGCTGCACGATCTGGCCGAGGCGGAAGGCCTGCCGTCCGCCATCATCGGGCAAGCCTGGTTCGCCCGCGATGATATAGCCGATGTACTGGCCGGCCATGCCGCCTATCCCCTGGTGCGCGGCATCCGCCAGAAACCAGCCGCCACGGCAAGGCCCGGCGATTACCGACCGGGGTTACCCGGTTCCATGTCCGATCCTCTCTGGCGGCGCGGCTATGCCCTGCTGGCCAGGCACGGCCTGCACTACGAATTGCAAACCCGCTATTGGCATTTGGGCGAGGCTGCCGCCTTGGCCCGGGATTTCCCCGACACCGCAATGGTGGTGAACCATGCCGGCGTGCCGGCAGACCGTACTGATGACGGTCTGGCGGCCTGGCGCGCAGGCCTGGAGGAACTGGCGGATCAGCCCAATGTCAGCGTCAAGATTTCCGGCATTGGCGAGGCCGGCCGGCCTTGGACATTGGCGCGGCAGGAAACGGTGATTGGGGATGTCATCCGCATATTTGGCGTCGCGCGCACCATGTTCGCCTCGAACTACCCAGTGGACGGCCTGGCCGGCAGTTTTGCCACCATCTTCGACGGTTTCTTGACTGCCACTGAAAATTTCTCCGACCCCGACAGGCGCAAAATGTTCCACGACAACGCTATGGCAACCTACAGCCTGTAAACAAACTCAAAAACAAACGGCGAATTGCGGATTGCCAAACCGGTCATCTCAGCCTCGCCTCACAAAGGCAAAGCGGAATTGCCAATTCCGGGGCATGTGCATCGAAGAGTGCCAATAATATTACCTTGCAATGATAGGAACCCTCTCGGTTTTTAACCATATCGAAATATTACTCAACTAATACGTTATGGGTGATTTCTGCAAATTGTCCCATTGATGCTCCATGGGATGCCGGAACTTTGTTCAATGGCGCATAGGGCGGCGATACGGCGCCGGATGCGTCGGAAGGGGGATTGAGTCGTGCTGGTTCGAGAAATTCTGAAAACCAAGGGTGCCGCGGTTCAAGGTATATCGCGCCATTTAGCAGTCGGTGAAATCATCAAGATACTGGCAGATAAGCGCATCGGAACAGTCCTTGTAACGTAACATGAAAATCGCTTGGCCGGGATCATCTCGGAGCGGGACATTATTAAGTATCTTGCCCTTCGCGGCGCCGGCGCTTTGGAGATGCAGGCGGAAGAAATCATGACGCATCGGGTCGTTACGTGCACCTCCGCGACTATCTTGGAGAACGCATTGGAGCAAATGCGCAACCACAAGATCCGCCACCTTCCCGTCGTTGACGACGTCGTTCTCGTTGGCATTATCAGTACGCGGGATCTCTTGGCCGCCCAAAAGGAGCTCTTGAAAAAGGACCCCGAGAAGTGGGGCCGGGTGTCGAATGCGATCCTAAAGGATTTGCAGTTTAATTGAACCTTCCCGCCGGTCCTGGCCTGTCCGTATCTGACCTCAAAGCAGCACAATTCCGCCACCGCCAAAACAATTTCGTTGGCAACTGAACGACATGGTCGCGGTGTTGGCCGAGATCTGTAAGACTCGTTTAAAGGCCGGCTTGAAATTCGGCCCTCAACCTTCCACGTCCCGCAAATCGTTGTCGCGACCGGTGGAGCCATGGGTGACGCCGGATTTGCGCAGCATGGGGCTTGCCGGATCATTGCCCCACATGTTCGGACCCGAGGCCAGGACGCCGCCGTCCACCACCATATTTTGACCGGTGATGTATTCCCCCTCGTCGGAGGCCAGATAGACCGCCATGTTGGCGATATCCTCGCCCGTGCCCAGGCGCGGCCAGGGGTTCTTGGGCAGGGCGAAGGCCTCCATCTTAGCCTCGCGGCCGGAGGCGAACAGGGGCGTTCTGATGACGCCGGGGGCGATGGCGTTGACGCGAATGCGATAGTTGGCCAATTCACCCGAAACGGCGCGGGTCAGATTGACCACGGCGCCCTTGGCCGCCGAATAGGCGTGCGGTCCCGCGCCGCCGCCCAGACCGGCGATGGAGGAGGTGGAGATAATGCTGCCGCCTCTTCCCTGGTCCTGCATGACGCGGGCGGCGTGCTTGATGCCGAGGAAGACGCTGCGGACCAGGACATTAAAAGTGAAATCCCATTCCTCCACACGGGTCTGGCTGATGGGCCCGATGGCGCCGCCAATGCCGGCGTTGTTGAAGATACAATCTAGCTGGCCGAAATCCGATGTGGCGCGGGCCACCAAGGCCTCGATATCCGCTTCCTCCGCCACGTCCGTGACCATGAAGGCGGCGCGGTCGGCGGCGCCCTGTTCGGCGATGGCGGCCATGGTTTCAGCGCCGGTCCGCTCGTTCATATCGCCGATTACCACCGAGGCCCCCTCGGCCAGGAAACGAAAGACCGTGGCCTGCCCCATGCCGCTGGCCCCGCCCGTGATCACCGCGACCTTGCCGTCCAATCGTCCACTCATACCGTTTCCTCTATTTTTGGATTATCTTGTTGTGATCCATGACAAATGCCCCTGCACGTACAGCTGCTCCAGGAAATCAGGCTCGTAGGCATCCTCGGGCGCAGCGCGCACCAGGTTGTCCAAGGCGTAGGCATCGTCACCAACCAGAATGCGCCAGCGTTCATCGCGGACGCCTTCCAGAATAATTGCAGCCGCCTGGGCCGCCGAGGTGGGCGCCTTAGTCCGGAAATCCTCGCCCTGTTGTTTGATGGCGGCACGGATTGCGTCGTCGGGCACGTTATCCACGGGCTTGCCCCGTTCGATCATGAGATCGCGAAGCCTCGCCACGTCTTCCGCCGGCATGGACATGGGGTCCTGGCCATGGGCCTTGCCGGAGTTAATGGCAATGTTGGTGCCGATATGGCCGGGCATGACCACGGAGACCTTCACATGGGGGGCATGCAGGCGCAGGTCCGTCACCAGAGCCTCGGAAAATCCCTTTACGGCGAATTTCGCGGCAGAGTACGACGTATGCGGCGTTTTCAACCCGATGGTAGCCCAGAACCCGTTGATCGAGCTGGTATTGATCAGATGGCCTTCTTCAGCCGCGATCAGCAAGGGCACAAAAGCGCGCGCCATGTAATAGACGCCATGCCAGCAGACATTGAAGGTGCGCTCCCAATCTTCCCGTTCGTCCTTGACGAAACTGCCGCCGCCGCCGATGCCCGCGTTGGAGAAGACCAGATTGACGTGATCGCTTTCATGGGCCTGTAGCACTTCATCGCAAAAGGCCAGCACGGCGTCTTCGTTGGAGACATCGCAGATATGGGTCGAGACCGTCACCGCGCCATTCCGTATTGATGCGGCCGTCCCACACAGGGAGGCCGTCTCCGCCAGGGCCTCGGCGGACAGATCACACAGGGCCAGATGGCAACCCTCGCCCGCCAGTTGGACGGCTAATTCCCGCCCCATGCCGGAACCGCCGCCGCTGATCACGGCCAGTTTACCGTTGAAGTCCTTCATTGATGATTTCCTCTCTATTGCTCCGCCGGTCACGGTTCCGCCAGCCGGGGACCCAGATTATCCCACTCCTTGGCCCAGCCCGATGTAATCGATGCCCTGCCTTGTCATCCCTGCTCCTCGAATGCCCGCAATTTCTCGGCGTTCACGGTGACCATGCCCTGACCGGTGGGCAGTTCCAGAATGGCATGGTCACGCTCCCACCACCAGATCGTCAGGGCTTCGGCCAACTCCTTTTGCTCCCTCCGGCCATAGTCGTCCATCAACACCACGGCCCCATTGGAAAGCCTGCCGCCAATGCTATCAAGTGCCGCCACTTCCGCTTTCGCCGCGTTAAAGTCCAGATGCAGCAGGGCGATCCGGTCGGGCGACTTTTGTTCGAAGATGTCCGGCACCACACCCTGGATCACGTCCACATTGTGATATTTCGCAAAGCGTTCGCAGACCCGCTCATAAGTCCCCTCCCATTCGTAAAATTCATTGACCCCGTCCCGCTCCTCCTGGGACGACCATTCCTCGGGGAGGCCGGTGAAGGTGTCATAAAGATAAAAGCGGCGGTCAATCGCAGCCCAATCCAGATATTGCGTCAGCATGGCGGAATACAGGCCCTTGTAGACGCCGCATTCGACAAAATCGCCGGGCACGTTCAGCGCCGCCTTGCCGCACCATGACAGGGTGTGCAGGCGCCACAATTTTATCTCGTCCTCCGCCGCCCCCTTGGTGATTGCCGCCGAAAAAGCCTGCGTGAAGGCCTCGTCGAACATAAAGGTCATATTGCGGTACAGCGCGATCAGGTTGTCGCCAAAAAAACTGGGCGCACTTGCTTCGGTAAACAGTTTCTGCAGCGCCGCCAGATGTTCAAACATCTCGCGCATTTTGTCGGCAGCGTGCAGGCCGTAAAAACTCATGATGTCTCTTCCTTTCCGTGCCGCCGCATTCTCACACCTTTGCAACCCGTGCGTCCAGGGCAGGGTCACGGCCCGACTCCCTGGTTCGTTTCAGCCAATACCAACCTGCGCTGATAGGGCTCCATAGAGATGTCTTGCGGGAGGATCTGGCCGCGGTGAATTTATGGTCTTGTTGAAAGTGGACCAGGCGTGTCAATTTCATTTCGTGTTGCAATGATTTGGAAGAGGAACACGGGATGAGCACAAATCAACAGTGGCTTCTGGCGCGGACACCGCCCGAGGGGTTGCCCCTGGCCGATGATTTTGAGTGGCGGGAAGGGCCCCTGCCCGACCCCAGCGCGGGGCAAGTGCTCACCCGGACCATCTATCTCTCCCTCGATCCCTATCAATGGGGCCGCCGCCGCCGGGGGCTGGAACAGCCGGGCGAGGTTTGCCACGGGCGCACGGTAAGCCAGGTCTTAAAAAGCAATATGCCGGCTTATGGGGAAGGGGATTTTCTGTTCAACACCAACGGTTGGCAAAGTCATGGGCTGAGCGGGGCGGACATCTCCATTTTCAATTATATGTCCCCGCGCAAGCTGGACCCCGGCATGGCCCCGCTGTCCACCGCCATCGGCGTCCTCGGCATGCTGGGCCTGACCGCCTATTCCGGCCTGGTGGTGCAATGTGACCCCAAGGCCGGCGAAATCGTCGTGGTATCGGCTGCGTCGGGCGGTGTGGGCCAAGCGGTGGGGCAGATGGCCAAGATCCTCGGCTGCCGCGTCGTCGGCGTCGCGGGGCGGGCGGAAAAATGTGACTTTGTCACCAATGATCTGGGCTTCGATGCCTGCGTCTCGCACCTAAGCGATGACCTGGCCGGCGATCTGGCGGCGGCCTGCCCCGATGGTATCGATGTTTATTTCGAGAATGTCGGCGGCAAGACTTTCTTGGCGGTGCTTGGGCTCTTGAACAAAAATTCACGCATTAGCCGCTGCGGCCTGATTTCTCAATACGGCAACATGGATGGCCGCGACCCAGGCGAAGTCTGGCTGGAGAGCGGCCAAGCGGTGTTCGAAAAACAGAACTGCGGCGTCTTCCCCCTGGCCGTGGGCAACTTCGTGGCCGAGCATCAGGATGCGTTTCTGGCGCAAATGGCCGATTGGCTGAAGGGCGGCAATGTCAAATATCTCGAAGACATCCGCCCCGGCCTGGAAAAAACACCTGGCGTCTTTCGCGAGATGTTGGAGGGCGGCAATTTCGGCAAGACCATGATCCAGGTCTCGGATGATCCGACCAAATGAATCTTTAAGCCGCTAGGGCGCCATGGCACCGGCGGCGGCAATATCGGGTTCCAGGTTGAGGTCCCAAAGCCGGGCGATGAAGCGGCGGCCGGTGTATTCATTGGATTGATCGGAACACAGCCATAGGGCCGGTGCGCGCATGATTTCGGGACGCAGCAGATTGCCGTCGGCGCCCTTTTTGTCGGGACCGGGGGGGAGGAGATCCGTATCCGTGGCGCCGCCCGGCAACAGCACTTTGACGCTGACGCCGGTCTCCGCCAACTCCGCCGACCAGGCCTGGCTGCAGGCTTCAATCGCCGATTTGGATGGCCCGTACGGGGTATAACCCCGCCGCGTCATGGTGATGTCGGAGGTGGAGATGTTTATGACTTTGCCGAAGCCCCGCTCCACCATATGGGGCACCACCGCCCTGGCCATCAGGAATGTGCCGGTGACGTTGACGTCGATGATCTCTTTCCAGGCCGCCACGTCGGCCTGCCAGAACTTGGTGGGCACCGTATTAAAGGTTTCGCTGATCAGGCGCATGCCGCGCCCGGCATTGTTGATCAGGACATCGACAGAGCCGAACCGCGCCTGGGTCTCGGCCACCACCCGTTGACAATCGGACCAGTCGGCAACGTCGCCTTGCAGGGCCAGAAGTTTCCCCGTACCCAATACTC
>JAYGEA010000145.1:0-6407 GCA_046582635.1 Alphaproteobacteria bacterium | reverse complement strand
ATCACGCGGCGGAAAGCGAGGCGGACGCCTTTGAATGTACCCGGCGCTTCCTCTCCTACCTGCCGTCATCGGTGTATGACCTGCCGCCGCGGGGCGAGATACTGGACAACATCATCCCAAAGAACACCCGCAAGGTCTATCGCATGCGCAAGATCATCGACAGTCTGGTGGATGTTGGCTCGTTCTTTGAGATGGGCCGCATGTTCGGGCGCTCCATGATCACCGGCTTTGCCCGGCTGGACGGCTGGCCCGTGGCGTTGATGGCCTCGGACCCGCATTTCTATGCCGGGGCCTGGACCTCGGATGCCTGCGACAAGGTGATCCGCTTCGTCGACATGGCGGAGACCTTCCATTTACCAGTGGTCTATCTGGCCGATTGCCCCGGTTTCCTGGTCGGCGGCGAGGCGGAGCGCACGGCGACAATCCGCCATGGGGCGCGCGCCATGTCGGCCATCAATCAATCCACCACGCCATGGTGTTCCATCATCGTGCGCAACTCGTTCGGGGTCGCCGGCGGGGCGCATCGGCCCGTGGGCCGGTTCTCGGTGCGCTATGCCTGGTACACCGCGCGCTGGGGTTCGCTGCCCCTGGAAGGCGGGATCGAGGCGGCTTATCGGGCCGAAATTGATGTCGCCGATGATCCCGAAGCCAAACTGTCGGAGATCCAGGCGCGCCTGAACCAGTTGCGCTCGCCCTATCGCACGGCGGAAACCTTCTGGATCGAGGATATTATCGAGCCGCACAAAACCCGGCCCTTGCTCTGTGATTTTGCTAATCTGGCAGCACCTCTTCACACGACCGGGCCGGTCAGTTTCGGCATGCGGCCGTAGAGCTGTTTCGGAACCGCGCCAAGGGTCGCGGCGGCATTTATGACCGGGCGTAACTTCTCAAGATATCGTCGATCACCCGTTCCAAATGCATCACCGTCGAGCAGGTTTTGGCGACGTGGCAGAACGGGCGATAGCGGGGCATTTCGGAATCTCCGGTGCCCCAAAATGTTTCCGGTTCCGGGTTGAGCCAGATGACGGCTTTGGAGCGGTCGTGCATGCGGCGCATGATGTCAATTCGAGGATCGGTGAAATTGCTGCGGCCGTCGCCCAGGATAATGATGGTGGTGTTGCGGTCCAGATCGTCCATAAAGCCGGACTCATAGTCCAGCAACGCCTGGCCGTAATCGGTGGAACGGAAACCGATGGCGTTCATGATCTCGGGGATGGCCTGTTCCACGTCGTTGTTGTTCAGGATATCGCCCACCGGGATCAGGCTGTCGGAAAAGGCGAATGCCTCCAGTTGCGCGATCACCTCGTGCAGGGAATAGAGGAACAGCAACAAGAAGCGCGCGGCGGCGGCGACGGATTTGGAGACGTCGCAGATGACGTGGATCTTGGGGCGTTCGATCTTGGTCTGTTTCCAGAACACTTCGAACGGGATGCCGTCGTGGGGCATGTTCTTGCGCATGGTGCGGCGGATGTCCAACTGACCCCGCTTGGTGTGACGCCGTTGGCGGGCATAGCGGGTGGCGAGCTTTTTGGCCATGCGGCGGACAATTTTGTGCATGCGGTCGAAATCCCGGTGCTCCAGGTTCGACATGCGCGTTTCCATGAGGAACTCTTCACGTAGATTTTCGCCGTTGGCGCGAGCATACAGCTTATACTGCCGCTCCACATAGGCCCGCGTTTCGACCAGCAGGTAGCGCCGGCCCTGTTCCAAGCGGTCGGCCAAATCGGTGGCGTCCCCCGCAGTCTCGCCGTCATCGTCGCCTTCTCCGCTGCGCCGCAAAGAGGCGATCAAGCGTTCCAGATCGCGCATACCCATGTCGTCCAGAATGCGTCGGGTGAAATAGCCGCGCTGGGTAAAGAACTTAATCTCCGTAGCCCCGACCCGGTTGGCGGACTGCTCCATCTGGGCCGACAGCTCGTTACCATCCGCATCCAGGATCATGTCCGCCAGGGGCACGCCTTCCATTTGCTCGGCAAATGCCATATCGCCCGCGGCACTTTCGGGCGGCTGGCTGCGTTCGCCGTCTTTGGGGCCGCTCTCGGTATCGAATTCGTCCCGCTGAAAGAACATCTCAAACACATCGTCGTAGGCCGTGACCTCGTCGGGCGTCTTCGCCAGGGCCACGCACAAGGCGTCCTTGAAGAACTGCCGGTCGCTATAGCCCACCAATTCCACCGTCTGGTGGGCGTCAATACTCTCGGCCGGCGAGATACGGATATCGGCGGCGCGGAGCGCGCGGAGGAAGTTTTCCAGAGGGCGTTGCATGGCTTAGGTTATTCTGTAACCGTGATCGCCGAATTGCTGCGCCTTGCGGGTAATTTCGGCGATTTGCGGACGCACGGCGGCGATGTCCTGTTCGAATTTCAACAACACGTTCAGGGTATCGTGCACCAGGGCCGGGGTCAGATCGTCGGCGTGGAGCAACAACAGCACCCGCGCCCAATCCAGGGTCTCGGAAATAGAGGGCAGTTTTTTCAAATCCTGTTCGCGCAGCATCTGCACGAAGGCGACCAGTTTTTTCCGCAGTTTTTCCTCGATATTCGGCACCCGGGCGGCGACGATCTGTTCTTCCAGCTTGGCATCGGGCAGGGGGATATAAAGGTGCAGGCAGCGCCGTTTCAGGGCATCGCCCATTTCGCGCATGTTGTTGGAGGTGAGGAAAACCAGGGGCGGCACGGTGGATGTAATGGTGCCGATTTCCGGAATGGTGACCTGATAGGCCGAGAGGATTTCCAGCAAAAACGCCTCGAACTCCTCGTCGGATTTGTCGATCTCGTCAATCAACAAAACCGCGCCGCGCTCCTGGCGTATGGCCTTGAGCAGGGGCCGGGGCTCGAGAAATTCTTCCGAGAAAAACATATCGCCAAAGCCGCGCAGCTTTTTCATGGCCTGGTCCAGGCCCGGCGCATCGCCCAGCACGTCGCCCATCTTGTCCTTCAGGATCTGGGTATAAAGCAACTGCTTGCCGTATTTCCATTCATACAAGGCCTTGGATTCATCCAGACCCTCGTAGCACTGCATGCGGATCAGGGGCAGGTCCAGCCAGGCGGCCGAGGCCAGGGCCAGTTCCGTCTTGCCCACGCCGGCGGAGCCTTCCACCAAAATCGGCTTGGTCAGGTTTTCGGCGATGAATATGGCCGTGGCGATCTGCCGGCTGGCGATATAGCCCTGATCGAGCAGGCCGGAGAGAATATTGTCCACGTTTTCGAATTTGGCGGCGTACGGATCGGTCGCGTTCGGATCGGTCATGGGTCTCTTTTCACTAACTGTGTTCGCTAAGAATTAGCCTTTAGGTGGGTCTGGCCGCGCTTGCGGGCCTGGGCATCCCGTGCGTAGGCGGCTATGCCCTGGGATTTCACCAGATCCCGATTGGCGGTGGCCAGGGCCTCTGTTGCCTCTATATCCCATGCCTTGATGAATGCCTCAACCTTCCGCTCGACAAATTTGCCACTTTGCCGTGCCGCCGCCGCCAGGCAGGATAGGGTTTCGTCCACATTCCCTTTGCCGCTGTCCAGTAATTCCGCGGCCCGCCAGGCCATGGCCGACAGGGCCTCGGGCATGGCGGCCAGCCGGCCCAGGGTCAATTCCAGCTCCTCCCCAGTCGCGCCTTTGGCCGGTCGTTTGGCCGCGGCCCGGCATAACAGGCGAAAGCGGTGACGCATGGCGCCCGCCGTCTTGGCCGCGCCCAGGGCATCTTCGACCCGGCGCATGGGCAGGGAGATGGCATTGAAGGCATCGCCCTGGGGGCCCAGACGATTGGCGGCGGGAATGCGCACATCGGTCAGTTTCAGGCCGCAATGGGGGGAGGGACGCAGGAAGTCAACCTCGACGCCCACCGTCTGTTCAACGCCGGCGGTGTCCCGGGGTACGATGTAGGAGGTGAATTGACGCCGGCCGTCGATCTCGTCCGTAATGGCCAGAACCAGGAACAGATCGGCCAGGGGGCCGTTGGTCAGATAGGCCTTTTCGCCGTTCAGGATGACGTCGTCGCCATCGGCTACGGCACGGGTGGCAAGCTTTTTGGGATGCGCCCCGGCACCGGGTTCGGAGATCGCCATGCAGACCGTATGCCGGCCCGCCGCCAGCCCCGGCAGATATTCCGCCCTTTGTTCCGCCGTGCCCTGGCCCAGAATATGCAGCCGCGCGTTCAAGGCCTGGGACATCCACGAAATTGCCACGCCCTGGCAGCCGCCCGCATCTGCCAGGGTCTCCAAGGTCAGGGCCATGGCCCGATAGTCGCCGCCGCGCCCGCCAAGTGCTTCGGGCAGCGCGATGGCCATGAGCCCCGCCTCCCCCATGGCCGCCCATAAATCAGCGGGAAAATCCCGCTCCTGACTTAATCCCGGCCGCGTGGCGATATGCCGTGCCGCGAAATCGGAAATTTCCAATCTTAATGTCTCGTAATCAAAGCCGGCCATGACCTATCCCTCATACATCTCTATACTCCGCATCATTATAGATGGGAGAAAGCCAATGTTCGAGTTTACAGACCGCAGCAAGGATTATCTGGAGCGGGTCCAGGCCTTCATGGACAGCCATGTTTATCCGGCGGAGGAAGCATACGAAGAACAAACCGCCAATTTGGAGACGCGCTGGAACGGCTTTCCCCCCGTCCTGCAGGAGCTGAAAGCCAAGGCCAAGGCCGAGGGGTTGTGGAATATGTTCATCCACGACGAACGCTTCGGTCCCGGTCTGTCGAACTTTGAATTTGCCCCCATCATGGAAATTCTGGGCCGTTCCAACATGGCGCCGGAAGTCTTCAACTGTGCCGCCCCCGATGTGGGCAACATGGAAGTGCTGGCGCAATTCGGCGACCCAAGCCAACAGGAACGCTGGCTGACGCCGTTGCTTGCGGGCGAAACCCGATCTGTTTTCTGCATGACCGAGCCCAATGTGGCCTCGTCCGATGCCACCAATATCGAAACCTCCATCGATCGGGACGGCGATGAATTTGTCGTCAACGGCCGCAAATGGTGGAGCAGCGGCATCGGCCATCCGGCCTGCGAGATTGCCATTGTCATGGGCAAGAACGACCCCAACGCCGAACGCCATAAACAGCAATCCATGATCCTGGTGCCGACCAATTCACCGGGCCTGGAAATTGTCCGCATGCTGCCCGTGTTCGGCTATGACCATGCCCCTCACGGCCATGGCGAGGTGGTGTTCAAGGATGTCCGGGTGCCGGCGGAAAACATGCTGTTGGGCGAAGGCCGTGGTTTCGAGATCGCCCAGGGGCGCCTGGGCCCGGGCCGCATTCACCACTGCATGCGTCTGATCGGCAAGGCCGAACGCGCCTTGGAGGCCATGATGCGCCGGGCCAAGGCGCGGGTGG
The DNA here is from genome assembly GCA_046582635.1 of Alphaproteobacteria bacterium. GTDB lineage: Bacteria > Pseudomonadota > Alphaproteobacteria. The sequence goes on along the minus strand of JAYGEA010000145.1, from coordinate 1,075 downwards.
CGTTCGGCAAGGCCTTGGCGGAGCGGGACACCGTGCGCGCCGACATCGCCAATTCCCGTTGCGAAATCGATCAGGCGCGATTGTTGGTCCTGAACGCGGCCTGGAAGATGGATAAGGAGGGCAACAAGGGGGCCCGCAAAGAAATCGCCATGATCAAGGTGGTGGTGCCCAAAATGTCCGCCGAGGTCATCGACCGGGCTATTCAGATCCATGGGGGAGGCGGCGTTTCCAACGATTTTGGCCTGGCGTATATGTATTCCGAAGCCCGCTACCTGCGGATCGGCGACGGCCCGGACGAGGTGCACCGGGAGACCATTGCAAAGCTGGAATTGCGCTCAGTAAATTAATGCCTTTCAATTGAAGGCAGACTGTATAGCGGGTGGCGAAGCTACTCTAATATCGTCGCAAAAGTCCGATCAACTGGCCTTGGATCTTGACCCGGTCGGGCGGGAATATCCTGGTTTCATAGCCTTGGTTAGCAGGTTCCAGCGCGACGGAATTGCCCTTGCGGCGCAGGCGCTTCAAGGTGGCCTCGTTGTCGTCGATCAGGGCCACGACAATGGCGCCGTTTTCGGCCGTTTCCCGCCGTTGCAGAATAACCGTGTCGCCGTCCAGAATGCCCGCGTCGATCATGCTGTCACCGGCGACCTCAAGGGCGAAATGTTCCCCCCGGGACAACATGCCGCGCGGCACGTCGACGAAATTATCCGGGTCGCGCAGCGCCTCGATGGGCGTGCCGGCGGCGATGCGGCCGTAGAGGGGCATGGAGACAATGTCGTTGGATTCCGCCGAAGCTCTCGCCACGCCGGCGCTGAATTCCCCCTGAATGACGTTCGGCGCCAAATCCCGGCCGCCGGGCAGCACGGAACCGGGCAGCTTCAACACTTCCAAGGCACGGGCCCGGTGCGCCAAACGGCGGATAAAGCCCCGTTCCTCCAACGCCGTGATCAGGCGATGGATGCCCGATTTGGATTTCAGGTTCAGCGCATCCTTCATCTCATCGAATGAGGGGGAAATGCCGTTTTTCCGTATATGGCCGTGAATAAAGTTAAGCAGTTCGTGCTGTTTCCGCGTC
>JAYGEA010000129.1:0-10887 GCA_046582635.1 Alphaproteobacteria bacterium | reverse complement strand
GCCGTTGCCATGCGCACATTGATCAAAACCGGCTGGGGTCGGGACAACCCGGCATTTCGCCAGATGTTCACCTCCAGTTTCCTGCCCGGCGGCACGGCGGAACAATGGGACTGGTTCAATGAATTACAGCGGGTCAGCGTTTCACCGGAAAACGCCGTGCGCATCCGTACCGTCAACGACAATGTGGATGTCACCGACTTGCTGCAACAGGTGGCGGTACCGACACTGGTCATGCATTGCAAGGGCGACGGCATTGTCCCCTTCAGCGAAGGCCGCCGTATAGCCGCCATGATCCCCGGCGCCCGGTTCGTGCCTTTGGAAGGCGACAATCACCTGATTTTGGAAGACGAGCCGGCCTGGCCGGTCTTTCTAGAAGAACTGCGCAGCTTTCTGGCGGCGGCGAACTAATACCAAGGTACGGCTAGCCACCAGCCGATAAATCGGCCTCCGGCAAGGGCGCTTCGCCGCCAACCCGGTAGGTCACTATGCGCCGGTGCAATGCGGTGATGGCATTGCTGCCCGTGCGGGCGAACCAGAACGGAAAGATGCCGTGCAGCAAACAGGCACATCCGGCCACCAGCATGGTCACGCCAAACCCGGAGGCAGTGATGAAATGTTCGCCATAGGTTTCATCGACCGAGGCCGGATGTTCGGTGAAGGAATAACCCGCCATGAAACAATCTCCCAACTGTGCCTGTATCACTCGTAGGAAATAATATATTGCAAATCAGATGAAAATTTATTGAAAAATTGCTATTAATTACGGATTATTTTCAAAATACATGCTAAAATTCTTCATTAATTAGAAAATTATTTCAACGCTGTAATAAAAGGCATGAATTCTCATGGATGAATTTGATCGCCGCATCCTAATGGCCCTGCAAGCCGATGCGTCCCAATCCGTGGCGCAGATCGCCGAACAGGTGGGGTTGTCGCCGACCCCGTGCTGGCGGCGGGTACAGAAGCTGGAAGCCGGCGGCGTCATCCGCGGCCGCGTGGCGTTGCTGGATGCGGCCCAGTTGGATCTAGGTCTCACCGTATTCGTGCACCTGCGCATCGCGCGCCACGGCAGTGACTGGCTGGACGCTTTCACCCGCGCCATGATGGCCATGCCCGAGGTGCTGGAGGTCAGCCGCCTGGCCGGCAACTGGGATTACCTGTTGCGGGTCGTGGTTGCCGACATGCCGGCCTACGATGGGTTTTATAAACGCCTGATCGAGGTTGACGGCCTGAACGATGTCTCGTCCAGCTTTTCCATGGAGCAGATTAAATACACCACGGCATTGCCGCTTTAGGGAAATCTAGTTTGACTGGTCTCGCCAAGCCAGTCCGCTCCCCCACCCGGCTAACTCCCATAACTGGGCCGGCGTGGAATGACCACGTCGCGGTGGACATAGACGCTGAGGATCAGGCCGAAGCCGATCAGCAGGGACATCATGGAAGTACCGCCATAAGAGACCAGAGGCAGCGGTACGCCGACCACGGGGATCAGGCCCATGACCATGGCCATGTTGATGAAGACGTAGAGGAAAAATGTCGTGATCATGCCGGCGGCCAGCAGGCGGCCGAACTGGTTGTGGGACCGCAAGGCAATGGCATAGCCGTAGACGATGACCAGAATGTACAGGCTCAACAGGCCCAGGCAGCCGATCAGCCCGAACTCCTCGGCCAGCATGGTAAAGATGAAATCGGTTTGCCGCTCGGGCAAAAATGCCAGATGGCTTTGCGTGCCCTGCATGAAGCCCTTGCCGAACAAACCGCCCGAGCCGAGCGCGATCTTGGATTGCATGATGTGGTAGCCGGCGCCCAGGGGATCGCGCTCCGGGTTCAAATAGGTCAGCACCCGGTCCTTTTGATAGCCGTGCAGCATGAACCGCCAGGCGATCGGGATGGCCGCCAAGGCTGTGCCGAACAGCACCGCGAACTTCCATAATCTAACCCCGGCCAGCAACAGGATCGCCGTTGCCGTCGCCAACAGCAAAATAGCGGTGCCCAGATCCGGCTGCCGCATGACCAGGGCCACGGGCACCATGATCAAGAGGATGGGCACCACCAGCCAACGTATCCGGCCCACCTCTTCCAAGGGGATGCCGTGGTAAAACCGTGCCAAGGCCAGGACCAGGGCGATCTTCATCACTTCCGACGGCTGCAGCTGGAACAGGCCCAGGTCGACCCAGCGCTGCGCCCCCATGCCGACAACGCCGATCACCTCGACCGCGAGCAACAACAACAAAGAGGCGGCATAAATCAGATAGGCATGGCGCAGCCAGGCTCGGATATCGATCACGGCGATCAGCAGCATCAGTACAAGGCCGGCGCCGTAACGGATCATCTGGCGCGAGGCCCAAGGGTCGATATGGCCGTTGGCGGCGGAATACAGCATGGCGAAGCCGACGCAGGCGATCAGGGAAATCAGTATGATCAGCAGCCAGTTGATCTGTACCAGTTTCTGCAGCAGGGTCAAATCCACCTGCCGCCCCATGGGGCTGCCCAATGTCATCTCTCGACCGTCACATCATGTCTCCCGGCCCAGGGCCGAACGGGCCAGCGGGTCCAATTGCAGCACGTCCGTCATGATGCCCTTGGTCAGCTTCGCCGCATAGGTGCCGGAGCCGCCGTGTTCGACCACCACCGCCGTGGCATATCGTGGCGCGCCCACGGGCGCAAAGGCCGTGAACAGGGCGTGATCGCGTTCCCGCCAGGGGGTTTCCTTGGCCAGCTTGCCGCCCGACTTGCGTTCGGCTTTGGAAATTCGGCGGACCTGGGCGGTGCCGGTTTTGCCGGCCATCTTGTAGGGCAGGTCCTCGGCCAGTTTGTATTTTCGGGCGGTGCCGCGTTTGCCATTCACGACCTCCTCCATGGCCTCGGTAATGATGCGCAAATGGGCCGGCGAGATACCAATTGCCTCGGGCGCCGCCGGGCCCGCCGCATCGCCGGGGCGGGTGGGACCCTGGTGACGGGACAGCCGCGGGGTTACCGCCAGGCCGCCGTTGGCCATCCGGGCGGTCATCACCGCCAATTGCAACGGCGTTGCCAACAGATAAGCCTGGCCGATGCCGGTGATCAGGGTTTCCCCCAATTGCCAGGGCACGCCGGTCACCGCCAGTTTCCAGTCCTTGGACGGCACCAGGCCGTCCTGTTCGCCCAGCAATTCAATACCCAGGGCTTCGCCCAGACCAAAGCGCCGCGCCATGTCGCCGATGCGGTCCACGCCCAGGCGCCGGGCCAAATCGTAGAAATAGATGTCGCAGGACTGGGCGATGGCCTGTTTCATGTCGACCCAGCCGTGGCCGCCATAGCGGTGGCGCCAGCAATGGAACTTGGTATTTCCCAGTTTGGTCACGCCATTGCAGAATACCCTGTGCCCGGGACCGGCGACGCCCGCCTCCAGGGCGGCGAGGGCGACAATCATCTTGAAGGTGGAGCCGGGCGGATATTGCCCGGCGATGGCCTTGTTGATCAACGGCTTGCGCGGATGCTGTACCAGGGCGCGCCAGGCCTTGGTCGACATGCCCAGATTAAAGGCATTGGGATCGTAGCTGGGCGCCGAGACCATGGCCAGGATTTCGCCCTGATGAATATCCATGACCACGGCGGCGGCACTTTCATCGGCCAGGCGGCGGGAAATTTTTTCCTGCAGATCGGCATCGATGGTCAGCACCACATCGTCACCGGGCTGGCCGTCCTGGCGCGCCAGTTCGCGGATTTCACGGCCATAGGCGTTCACCTCGACCCGGCTGTTGCCCGCCTTGCCGCGCAGGGTTTCGTCAAAGATTTTCTCGATGCCGTTCTTGCCAATGCGGAAACCGGGCAGTTCCAACAACGGATCGCCGGTCAAATCAGCCTCGGACACGGAGGAGACATAGCCGACGATGTGGGCCGTTTCGACCCCCACGGGATAGTGCCGCCCCTCGCCCACGTCCGGCTGCACGCCGGGCAGGTCGGGCAACAGCACGTTGATGCGGGCAAACTGCTCCCAGGTCAGATTTTCCGCCACCTTAATGGGCACGAAGGGGCGCTTGCGCTTCACTTCGCGCAGCACCCGGCGCCTCTGGTGGGGGGTGATGGGGATGACACGGGCCAGGCGGTCCAGGGTTTCAGCCACGCCATTAGTTTGTTCCGGAATAACAACAACGCGATAATTCTGCCGGTTCGAGGCCAACTCGCGGCCAAACCGGTCCATCACCAGGCCGCGCGGCGGAGCCAGCAGGCGCATGGAGATACGGTTTTCCTCAGCCAGCATCTGGTATTGGTCGGATTCCAAGACTTGCAGATAATACATCCGGCCTATCAGCACGGCCGCCAAGGACAACTTGCCCCCCGCCAACAGTGCCGCCCGGCGGGTAAATGTCTTGTGGCGGCTGCCGTCCCCCCGGTACATCGGCGCCTCAGGCGAGCCGGGTCAGGGGTTGCAGGCGGGCCAGGAATATCGCCACCAGGGGATAGGCGGCGGTGCCGATGGCGTGGGACAGCAACAGGGGCACGGATTCGATAACCGTGGCGTGGAAAACCGAGGCCACGAACCAATTCACAATCGCCGCGCCGCCGGCAATCAGCAAATAGCCCAGCCAGCCCACGGCAAAGGATTTACCGGCCAGGGCGCGGCGCTGACCGGAAGCGGCCCAATGCACCAGGATCAGCACCAGGGCGTTCAATCCCGGCGGCCCGCCGCTGAGGATATCAACAAACAGGCCCAGCATGAAAGCGGCGCCCGCCGGCATTAGCTCGGGACGAAACAGGCTCCAGTAGTACACTGATATCAGCGCCAGGACCGGCGCCGCCAGGGACGATTTCGGCAGTCCATAGGGCAGAACGGCGATCAGGATCAGCAAAACCGAAATGAGCAAGGGGATCGCCGAGCGGCAATAATCAGCCGCCTTGTGGGAGAGCCGGGCGTCCATGATTATAGCCCCGGCGTCGCGGAGCGCGGCGATTGACGGCCGCCGCCCAATGCGGCCCCTTTGTGAGCCAGATCGCCGGCCGGCAGGGCGCGGTAGCGCAACACGGTGACAAATTCCAGGCGGGCCCAATCCACGAAAGGCTGAATGCGGGCCTCGCCATCGATGATGGAAGAGATGATGCCCACGGGCAGACCCGGCGGAAAGACGCCCGCATGGCCCGAGGTGACCACCCTGTCGCCCGCATTGACCTTGGCGTTGGCGGGCAGAAATGTCAGGCGGGGGCGGACCGAATTATCGCCGGCCAGAACGGCGCGATGCCGCGAATGTTCCACCACCACCGGCACGCGGGAGTTCAAATCGGTCAACAGCAACAGACGCGAGGAACGCTGCCCCACCTCCACCACCCGGCCGGCCAGGCCCAGGGCGGTGGTCACCGCCTGGCCCGCTTCCACGCCGTCGCGGCGGCCGGCGTTGAGCAGGGCCGATTGCACGAACAGCCCCCCCGTATCGCCGATCACCCGGGCGGATATAAACATCGGCGCGGGATCATGCGCCGGGTTCAGCAAGGCGCGCAGGTTGGCGTTTTCCTGTTCCAGATTGCGGGCGATGGTCTGCCATTTCGTCAGCCGCGTCACTTGCTCGCGCAAGGCCTGGTTCGCGCGATTGGCTTGCCAGAAATATTCAATTTCCGAGAGGGCATGGCGGGCCGATATAACCGGCGCGCTCAACACTTCCAGCACCGGGGCGATCGCCTCCACCGCCAGGACGCGCATCTGGCGGACGGCATCATCATGGGTTTTACCCAGGACCAAAAGGGCCAAGGCGGCGGCCACCAGTAGGCCGAAGCCAAAGCGCTGCGCCACCCCCCGCGCCGGAGCGGCGACCTTGGCTAACGTCGATAATCTTGGCCCTTTCGCCACGTCTTGTCCCGCTCGTCCTGTTCACCGCCCCATTCAAATAGGGTTCGGCAAGGTCTTCGCCTGGTAGCTTCGCCTAGTAGGTGGTGTCAAAGATCTCCCTATCCTTGAACTTCTTCATGTCTTCCAGAACCCGGCCCGTGCCCAGCACGACACAGGACAGCGGCTCGTCCGCGATGGAGACGGGCAACCCCGTGGAATGGCGCAGCACGAAATCCAGATTGCCCAGCAGGGCGCCGCCGCCGGTCAGGACAATGCCCTTGTCGACAATATCCGCGGCCAGTTCCGGCGCGGTATGTTCCAGGGCGACCTTGACCGCCTCGACAATGGCGCCGACCGGTTCGGCCATGCTTTCAGCGATCTGCCGCTGGCTGACCAGAATTTCCTTGGGCACGCCATTCATCAGGTCCCGGCCCTTGATGGTCATCTCCGCGCCCTCGCCGTTCTCCGGCGCGCAGGCGGACCCGATTTCCTTTTTCACGCGCTCCGCCGTGGCCTCGCCGATCAGCAGATTATGGGTGCGGCGGATGTAGCCGATAATGGCCTCGTCCATCTTGTCGCCCCCGACCCTGACGGAACGGGAATAGACGATGCCGCCCAGGGACAGCACCGCGACCTCCGTGGTGCCGCCGCCAATGTCGACCACCATGGACCCGGTCGGTTCCGTCACCGGCAGCCCGGCACCGATGGCGGCGGCCATGGGCTCTTCCACCAGATAGACCTTGCGGGCACCGGCGCTTTCAGCGGATTCTTGAATGGCCCGGCGTTCCACGGCGGTGGATCCCGACGGCACACAGACCACCACCAGGGGTGATGCGAAGCTGCGCCGGTTGTGAACCTTGCGGATGAAATGTTTGATCATCTCTTCCGCCACTTCGAAATCCGCGATGACGCCGTCGCGCAGGGGACGGATGGCCTCGATATTGCCCGGCGTGCGGCCCAGCATCATCTTCGCCTCGTCACCAACGGCCTGGACCATTTTCTTGCCCTTGCGGGTGGTGATGGCAACCACCGACGGCTCGTTCAAAACAATGCCCCGGCCCTTGACGTAGACCAATGTGTTGGCCGTGCCCAAATCAATGGCCATGTCGGCGGATAATAACCCAAATAGCTTTGAAAACACTTAGTTTCGCCCCCGGGTCAACAGACCTAATTTATCATAATATTGTCTTCATATCTTTAGCGGCGACCATTCTTAACGAAATCCCATTAACCAAACCTTAAGGTTAACAAATCGGTCTTTACCAATTATTGCAGCGCCAAGAGGCCTGCAAACTCATCATAAGCGCCAAATTAGGCGGCATTAAGGCTACGATCACCGAAATACACCGGACATTGGTTTGTGGAATCAACAAACCGGGCAAAAATACCCGATTCCAAATAGTTATTACGACTAATTCGACCGTTACCGCAAGAGGAATATCCGACAAACGCCGTGCCGCCCGTGCAAAAATCACAATCGAAGCCGCAAACCCGGAAATTGGCCTGCCGGGGCACTGGACTCCGGATTTTCACATACGTTATGTAGGGTTCAAACCAGCGCCAGAAAACCCGGGTCTGATTGGAGGCCCAATTAACCGGTTCAGAGGAGTAATCGCACATGCAGTTGACAGCACCGGAATCCGTGGGCCTGTCGGGTCCGCGCCTGGAAAGACTAACATCGTGGATGGCGGAGCAGGTCACCTCCAACCGGTTGCCGGGGCTATCCGCCATGGTGCACCGGCGCGGCCAAAACGCCTATTTCAACTGCACGGGCCAAATGGATATGGAGGCCGGCAAGCCGGTGGCGGAGGATACTATCTTCCGCATCTATTCCATGACCAAGCCGATCACGGCGGTGGCGGCGATGATCTGTTACGAGGCGGGGCATTTCCAGCTGGATGACCCTATTGCCAAATTCCTGCCCGGATTTTCCGAGATGCGGGTCTGGGACGGCACGCCGGATGGTCTCAATACCGTGCCGGCCGAGAGTTACATCACCGTGCGCCACCTGCTGACCCACACCGCCGGGTTCAGCTATGAATTCATGGAGGCGGGCCCGGTCGAGGCCTTCTATCGCGAGCAGAAAATCACCTTCAACCCCAGCCGCCAGACCGCAGGCGGCGCCGATCTGGCCGCCATCACCACCCGTCTGGCCAGCGCGCCCCTGGTCCGCCAACCGGGCAGCGGCTGGGGCTATTCCGTCTCCATCGATGTGCTGGGCCGCCTGGTCGAGGTCTGGTCGGGGCAGAGCCTGGACCGTTATTTCGACGAACGGATCTTCCAGCCCCTGGGCATGACCGACACCGCCTTTCAGGTGGCGGGCGACAAGCTGGACAGATTTGCCGCCTGTTACGAACCCTCCGAAGGCGGCGGCCTGGGCCGATTGAATTCCACCGACGCCGTGATCCGCAAGAGCGACGGTATTGGCCTGAAACTCAGCGACGCACCCGCCGGCAGCCGCTATACGCAAATGCCTGAAACGCTGTCGGGCGGCGGCGGGCTGACCGGCACCATCGGCGATTACGGCCGGTTCTGTCAGATGTTGTTGCAAAAGGGCGTACTGGACGGCCAGCGCATATTGGGCCGCAAGACGGTGGAGTTCATGGCCGTCAACCACCTGCCCGGCAACCAGGACATGGCCGGCATGGGCCAACCTATCTGGAGCGAATCCAGTGCCGAGGGCATCGGCTATGGCCTCGGCATGGCCGTGGTGATCGATGCCCCCGCGACGCAACTGATACGCTCGAGCGGTGAATATTTCTGGGGCGGGGCCGCCTCCACCGCCTTCTGGATCGATCCGGCGGAAGAGATGTTCGTGGTCCTCATGACCCAGTTGATCCCCTCGTCCTTCTACCCCATCCGCGGCGAATTGCGCGTGGCAACCTATCAGGCGTTGGTGGATTAGGCCGTCATAACGTCCGCGATTTTTTTGGTCAAAGAGAGCCCCCGACCGTCAGCCCAGTTTCTGCCGCCGGACCTTGATGCCGTGGGCTTCCCGGTCCCAGGTATCGTTGGTGATGCCGGCCGCGCGGAGCAAATTTTTCTGGATCTTCTGGGTCGGGGTTTTCGGCAGCTCGTCCATGATTCGGATGTAGCGGGCAGCATGAAATGCGCCATGCGGGGTTCGAGGAAATCGAACAGGGCCCGGGGCGCGACCACCTGGCCCGGTGCCGCCGAGACCACTACCATGACCTCGTCCTCGTTATGTTCGGAGGGCACGGGAATGGCGGCGGCCTCGGCCACCGCCCCGAACTGGGTGACCTCCGATTCCACTTCAAACGAGGAAATGTTTTCGCCCCGGCGGCGGATGGCGTCCTTGATGCGGTCGATAAAGAAGAAGTTGCCCTCTTCGTCATGGCGGAAAGCGTCGCCGGTGTGGAACCAGCCGTTCCGCCAGGCCGCCGCCGTGGCCTCCGGGTTCTTGTAATAGCCGTGGTTCATGGACCAGAGCCGATCCGTGCGGACTATCAATTCGCCGACCACGCCGGGGGCCACTTCGCAGTCGTTTTCGTCCACCACGCGGACCTCCACCCCCGCCCGCGCCTTGCCCGCCGTGCCCAGGGCGGACGGATTGACGCCGGAGACAATGGGCGTTGATATCTCGGTCATGTTAAAGGCCGTGCGCATCTCGAAGCCGTAGCGCGCCGCCACGGCCAGGGAATCCTCGTTCCAGGGGATGGTGACGACGCTGCGCAGGCTATGCTCCCGGTCCTGGTTCGAGGGCGGCTGTTTCAACAGGAACGGCGTCATGGCGCCAACAAAACAGCTCGCCGTGATGCCATGCCGGCGCACGGTGGGCCAGAATTCGGCGGTGCTGAAACCTTCGTCAATCACACAGGAGGCGCCATTGCTGGCCGTGATCATGACGAACAGGGTGCCGCCCGCGTGGAACAGGGGCAATTGCACCAGGAAGCGGTCGCTTTCGTCCAGGTAACCATTGGCCTCGATGCCCATGGCATAGGTTTGCACATAGGATGACAGCACCGCCTTGGACGGCCCCGTGGTGCCGGAAGTGAAGATGATATACATGGTGTCCCAGGGTTCGACCGGCCGGTCCACCACCACATCGCCGGCCATATCACCGTCGTCGGCCAGCAACGCGGCGCCATCGTGAACCCGCAAGCCGTCCAGCTTCGCCGTGCCGTTGGTGACAATGACATCCCCAAGGGCGCCCGTATCAATATCGTTCAGGCGCGCCGCCAGGCCGGCATGACAGACCATCAACTTGGCATCCGACAATTGCACCACATGTTGCAGCAAGCTGCCCTTGTAGGCGGTGTTGATGGGCACATAAACCGCACCCAGATAATTCAGGCCGAACCAGGTCAGGATCGCCTCCCGCCCGTTGGGCTGCCAGGACAGCACGTGTTCGCGCGCCCAACGCCCATGTTTTCCAGGCCCTTGGCGGCGCGCCGGGTCAGGGCGAGGGTTTCGGCCCAGGTCCAGGCCTCGCCGCTGGCGAAGATGAAGGCGGTTTCGTCGGGCTATTTCTTCGCCCATTTTTCCAGTAGTGGTCCAAGAACGCAGACATCGCGGGCCAGCATGCGGGGATCGTAAACCATTGCCAATATCTTCCTACGGGGGAGTTGTTTTCCCAACCATAGCAAAACCGCAGTCGGTCTGTCTTGTGTCGGTCTGTCTTGATTCTGGCACGCCGGTCATGGCGCGGCGGACAGGCGGTCTGACGGCCGTGTCCCGAGACGTGGTGTAGGAGCCATTGGTAACTGGCATGGAGTCCCGAATTCACGGAATTTATGTCTTTTGGGGTATAGGTTAGTAGTCTTTACGAATCCAAAAACTTTACATAACCTAACTATCACTTACATGCCCCAAAATTTGTAATTCGCGGAATAGGTCGATTGTAATGGGCGCATGTTTTGCCGAAGTTTTCCAATCTACCTCTGGTTATGCTCGTCCGGAACCGGAGAGAATCATGCCCGTGTCCATAATACCAACCGACATTGATTAGTACTCATGCGCCCATTTCCTGAGGCCGATGGACATTATTCTCCATGCTTGGTCGATCAGTTTGTTCCAAGCTTCGGAGCATATTGCGACGATCTCCTCGTATGACTTGAAGATCCGGC
>JAYGEA010000370.1:0-5102 GCA_046582635.1 Alphaproteobacteria bacterium | reverse complement strand
TTGTAAGGTCTTTAAAGGCACTCCGCTTTTTCTGGAAACTTCTCGCTCATTCAATAGAAGATTGCTCATTTCTCTCCCTTTCTGTGGGAGGCAATAAGACAATATTTTGCGAGGCGATGTGTGGATCGAAAAATGGCGTCGGTGCGCGTGCTATCGCGCTCAATATGGCACGAAACTATCGGAATCTGGTACCTATATGGAACCTACTTAAAAAACAAAGACCTAGCCATTTCTAGCTAAGTCTTTGAATTGATTGGTGGGCGCACACGGACTCGAACCGTGGACCCGCTGATTAAGAGTCAGCTGCTCTGCCAACTGAGCTATGCGCCCGACCGAGGCTGGGTATAGCAAACAGTCCCTAGCCTTGCAACGTTTCATCCCGGCATTTGATCATCCGCAAAGGCGTGTAGATTATGGCGACCGTGCCGTCGCCCTTGACCACCTTGTTGCGGGTGCGCACAAGGCCGCGGCCGGGGCGGGATTTGGACAGGCGGGCTTCGATCACCTCGCATTCCACATGCAGGGTGTCGCCGGCGAAAACCGGGGCCTCGATGCTCAATTCCATGTTCAGGAAGGCAAAACCCGTGTGCTGCATGGTCGCTTGCACCAACAAGCCCTCGGCGAAGGTGTAGCCCAGCGCGCCCGGCGCCACGCGGCCCTTGATGTCGCTTTCCCTGGCCACGAAATCCATGTCGATGAAAAGCACCTCGGTCATGCCCGTGGTGTTGATGAAATTGACGATATCGGCCTCGGTAATGGTCCGCCCAATGGTCTGAAAGGTGCGGCCCACGGGCAAGTCTTCGTAATAGAAGCCCAGGCCCACGATCTCCATCTCGTTTTCCATATTCTCGCTATTGCTCATATCTCTATCATTACTCGGTTACGTTTCATGGCGATACAAATTGTGCCGTTATGTTGCCCGGCCAATAAGATTATTGGCGATGATATTGCGTTGGATCTGGTTGGTGCCCTCGACAATTTGCAGCACCTTGGCGTCGCGGAAATAGCGGTTGATGGGGTAATCGTTGGAAATCCCCGCCGCGCCGAACAATTGCACCGCATCCGTGGCCACGGCCATGGCCGTATCCGTGGCCTGGGCCTTGGCGATGGCGGCGGCCTGGGAAAGTTCGCGGCCCGAGATGCCCGCGTCAACCATTGCGGCCGCCCGGTAAACCAGGCCGCGCGCCGCCTCCGTCTGGATCGCCATGTCGGCGATGATCCAGCGCACGCCCTGGAAATCGCTGACCTGCTGGCCAAAGGCGGCGCGCTGGCGGACAAATTCGATGGCGTGGTCCATGGCGCCTTGCGCCAGGCCGACGCCGCGGGCGCCGATGATGGGGCGGGATTGATTGAACGCCTCCATGACAATCTTGAAGCCGAGGCCTTCCGGGCCCAGGCGGTTTTCTTCCCCGATAATGACATCGTCCAGGAACAGGGGGCAGGAGGGGATGCCACGGGCACCCATTTTATTCTCCGGCGGGCCGATGGTGAAGCCGGGCGTATCCCGGTCCACGATGAACAGGTTCAGGGCGCCGCGTTTCGCGCCGCCGCCACTATTGTCGCCGTCATCGGCGATGCGGGCGGCGACCAGAACAAAATCGGAGACAGAGGAATTGGTGCACCAGATTTTGGCGCCGTTCAGGCGGTAACCGCCCGCCACCCGCGTTGCCCTGGTGCGGATACCGGCCACATCCGAGCCGCTTTGCGCTTCCGTGGTGGAGATGGCGCCGCGCAGCTCGCCACTGGCCAGGCCGGGCAGAAGGCGGTCCTTCTGGGCCTGGCTCCCCCCCGCCAAAATGGCGCCGAAGGGCACCCATTGCACGATCAGCAGATAGGCGGTGTTGTAGCAAACCCGGCACAGCTCCTCCACCGCCACACAGGCCGAAAGCATGCTGCCCCCACCTTCATTCGGGCCGCCGTAGCTAGCGGGAAAGGGCAGGGTGAATAGCCCGAGGTCCCGCAATAGTTCGAACATGTCCTGGGGGTAGACGGCATCGGCATCTATGGCGGCGGCGCGGGGGGCGACCTTGTCGGCGGCGATGCGGCGGATGGTGTCCTGCACCTGGCGTTGCTCGTCGGAGAGGGAAAATGACACTGGTCCACCAATTGAATTTCGGCCTTAGCGGCCCATGACTTCAGAATACCGTGGGTTCAGAAAACCTTGAGTTCAGGGTACCATGGCCCGAATAATGGAACTAGGTGGTGTCGGTTGTGAGGCAGGAAATTCCCCGTCAGGTCGCGGTGGCCATCGTGGGGGCGGGACCGGTTGGGCTGATGGCGGCCAATCTGTTGGGCACCTATGGTGTGGCCACCTTGATCATAGACCGTAATCCGGGACCCATGGATATTCCCCGCGCCATTGCCCTGGACGATGAAGGCGCCCGCACCCTGCAGGCGGTGGGTCTGGACCGGGATTTCATGCCCCGGACGGAACCGGCGGGCGGGGCGCGGTATTTGGATCACCATGGCCAGGCCTTTGCCGAAGTTGGCGCCCCGCCGCCGGAGTTCGGCTTTCCCCGGCGCAATTATTTCTTCCAGCCAGAACTGGAACAGACCCTGGTGGACGGCCTGGCGCGGTTTTCCCATGTGACAATGGCGTTCGCGACCAACCTGGATGGTTTTACCGCCGACAATGACGGCGTGACACTCCGGTTGCCAGGCGGCCAGGTCCGCGCGGACTATCTGATCGGGGCCGACGGCGCGCGCAGTTCTGTCCGCCAGGCATTGGGCATCGCCATGGAAGGGGACACCTATCCCCAGGACTGGCTGATCGTGGATACGGAGAACGATCCGGACCGCGAACCGGTCTCGAAATTCTTCTGCCGCGCCGACCGGCCATTCGTTTCCATCCCCGCGCCACGGGGCGGGCGGCGTTATGAGTTTCAACTGGCTCCGGGCGAGGTGGCGGGCGACATGGTGAAGCTGGAACGGGTGCGGGAAATTCTCGCCCCCCTGCGCCAATTGCCCGACGCGGATATCACCCGCGTCACGGTCTATACATTCGAGGCGCGGATTGCGGCGCGGTTCTCCCATGGCCGGGTCTTTCTGGCCGGCGATGCGGCCCATTTGACGCCTCCTTTCGCGGGACAGGGGATGAATGCGGGCCTCCGGGATGCCCATAATCTGACCTGGAAACTGGCGGTCGTTCTGGGGGGCCGGTCATCGCCGGAATTGTTGGAAAGTTATGATGGGGAGCGGCGGGGGCCGGCCTGGGCCATGGTGCAGCTGGCCGTGGCCATGGGCGAGATCGTCATGCCCCAGGCCCGGGAAGACATCGAATTCCGTCAGGGCATATTGCGTCAGTTCGACCGCTTTCCCCAGGCACGGGATTTCATCGTCGGCATGAAGTTCAAGCCGCGGCCCCGCTATGACGGCGGCGCGTTCGTGGATCTGCACGGCCAGTTGGTGGCGGCCTCGCTGGTCGGTGCCATGCTGCCGCAACCGGATCTGCTGGGGCCGGCGCGTTTGGACGATGCCTTGGGCGCCGGATTTGCCTTGCTGGCCCAGGCGGAGGACACGGCGGCGTTTGTTGCCGCCAACCAAGACCTGTTGTGGCCGGAACTGTCGCCGTCGCGGGTGTTTTTGAGCCCGGCGGCGGCGGCGGCGCTTGACGGCATTACATCGCTGGTCGCCAAGCCCGGACCTGGGTTGGTGACGGTGCGGGCGCATCGGGATCAGATCCTTCTGGTCCGGCCGGATCGATACGTGGCGGCAGCCTTCTGGCCCGAAGGCGCGGCGGCAGCGGTAACGGCATTTCGTGATGCTGTTGGCCATTGCCAGGGGCGCTAGGGCAGGCTAATTCTTGGGCCACTGGGCCCATTGGGCTATTGGCATGATATGGGGACAAGGGATGTATACGGCGACGACACGGAATATTACGGTAGAGGTACAGCCGCAATTTCTGGCCGAGCAGTCGGACCCGGCGACGGATCAGTACTTCTGGCTCTACACCATAAATATCCAAAACGACGGCACGGAAACGGTGCAGTTGTTGAACCGGCACTGGATCATCACCAATGCCGCCGGCCATGTGGAGGAAGTGCAGGGCCCCGGCGTGGTTGGCGAACAACCGGTGCTACAGCCTGGCGACAATTTTCAATACACCTCCGGCTGCCCCCTGAAGACGCCATCGGGCCTCATGGTGGGCACCTACGAAATGATCGGCCCGGACAAAGCGCACTTTGATATAGAAATCCCGGCCTTTTCCCTCGATAGCCCGCACCAGGCGCGGCAACTGAATTAGCGGGCTCGCCCCGACTTCCTCTAAGGGACATCCAAGGCCTGCCAGCCGTATCAGCGAAGCGCAAGAATAGCGGGGACGTAATCCCTTTTCCCGAAGGGAAAGAGGGAATTACGTCCCCGATTTTTGTTCTCTCGGGCATGGCGAGATTGCAAGAAACAAGACCTGGCCGCCATAAATGTGTGATGAAATGTTATCTACGCCGTGGCAGGTTGATCTGGAAGCATCCGGATTTCTTTGCAGAGAACCGTCGCGTCCCATTGCGACTCGCGCGGGCATCAGAATTTTGCCATAATTGTGGCATGCATAGATTAGCGCTGATACTGCTGGCTTTTACTGCCGTTTTGTTGAGTGCAGGATGTCAGATGTCGATCCCCAAGGTCTTACTAACGTCTGCCGAAGTTCAGCAGGTCAGTACACTATGCAAGAAGTTTGGACATGATCGCGTCTGGGGCGGCGAACGGCTTGGAGATATTGACTGCACCAGTTATTTGGGTAGCCCATCGTCGTATCCATATGCACAGATGGTCTCTCCGAAGGTAATTGCTCGGAAATCTCTAAATCCAAAGGCCGCAAAAATCATTCAATCACCTACCGCTGGCGACAATTCTACCCACGGTACATATACCTTTGCCGACGGGAGCACATACGTCGGAGATTTACGAAATGGCAAACCGCACGGGCAGGGGCTGGATTCACATCTCAAGTGCAATTCGAAGGATTTCGAGGAAAGCCTCGGCGGGCGTTCGATAGCCGAGTCATTTTCGGGGTGTTGAGTTGACGGCCCACATGATGTCGTCGATGTCCCCTTCGGTGTAATCAGCCATGTCGGTTTTACTGGGCATGTCCCTGCGTATGACGC
>JAYGEA010000356.1:0-9185 GCA_046582635.1 Alphaproteobacteria bacterium | reverse complement strand
CTCACGGTCGTAACGTTCGGCCCAGATATGGTTGCCGGCGGCGGCATCGATCAATTGGGCGGTGATCCGCACCCGGTTGTCGGCCCGGCGCACGCTGCGTTCGATGACATATTGCACGCCCAATTCACGTGCGACCTGTTTAACGTCAACCGACTTGCCCTTGTAGGTGAACGAAGAATTTCGTGCGATGACAATAAATTGGTGAAAGCGAGACAGCGCCGTGATGATGTCTTCAGCGATGCCGTCGGAAAAATATTCCTGCTCCGCATCGCCAGACATGTTGTCAAACGGCAGCACGGCGAGAGAGGGCTTGTCGGGTGCCGCTTGCGGCGCGGCGGCAACAGTTTGTTCCGGCGACCAGCGCCAGGCCCGGACCGGGCGGGCGATATTTTTCACCTCGACTTCGCCCATATCCTCAAAGGCCACTTCAAGATGATCGCGCACGGTCTCCATAACCGTTTGCGAGATGCAGATGCCCCCGGCGCGGCCAGGGCTTCCAGTCGGGCGGCGATATTGACCCCATCGCCATGGATGTGGGCGCCGTCGATCATCACATCGCCAGGGTTGATGCGGATGCGGTAGAGCATTTGACGCTCCTCCGGCACCTCCGAATTGCGTGCGGCCATGACGTCCTGCACCTCCACCGCGCACAAAACCGCCTCGGTGACCGACAGAAATTCCCATAGTTCGCCGTCCCCCGCAGTGCCGACCACGCGGCCGCCATGGCCCTCGCCAATGGGTTTCGTCACCGCCCGGTGCGCCTTGAGAGCCGCCAGGGTGCCATCCTCGTCGGCCCCCATAAGGCGTGAAAGCCGGCCACATCAATGGCAAGGATGGCGGCCAGCCGTCTCTCCATGCTTCCCTCGGCCATTGTGTCTCCCAGCGAAGGTCTTCCACCCAGATGCTACTCAATAGCAAGGGACAAAGCTACACGCGGCAATCGGCGCCAACTATCACGATCACAGCAGGGACGACTTGTCCTTGTGGCCCGACCATTTCGGCAGATCATCCATCACGTCCATGCTGCGAGGGCCATAAAATATATGACAGGTTGGCCGAAAGGCTTCCGGGACCGCCGCGCCAAAGTTGAACAGCGCGGGAAAGGCCAGCCACATGTTGCGCCCCTCATCGGCAATGGGGGTGCCGCACAGGACGCAGTGTAATTTGCACGGCGGACGCCTGTCGCGGCTGCCGGTTTCGCTGTTGTAGAAGCGGATCCAGTCCAGGCCTTGGCTGATCCGCACATGATGTTTGTGAAAAATCGCAGCCCACTGCATGGGCGCGCCGTGCAGGGTTTGGCAGGTGGCGCAATGGCACATCTTCGCATCGACCGGATCGGCGCTGACTTCGTAGCCCACGGCGGCGCAGTGACACGTTGCCCGGTATTTCACCGCAAAGGGAATATCGGGCCTGGGCGCATACAGTTCCGCGAAGGTGTTATCCATAATTGGTTCCCATGCCGGATTGCGGGTTGGACGGCGGCGAAGATGGCGTCCTATGATAACGGCGTCATTCAAAAGGAGCGCCATGAAAGTCATTATCTGCGGCGGCGGGGTGATCGGCACATCGACCGCCTATTTTCTCAGCCAGCGCAACGTGGAAGCGGTCGTGGTCGAACGCACGGGGGTTGCCAACGGCGCCTCCGGTAAATCAGGCGGGTTCCTGGCCCTGGATTGGTGCGATGGCTCGCCCCTGGCGCCCTTGGCGCGGCGCAGCTTCGCCCTGCACGAGCGGTTGGCGGCGGATTTCGAAACAAATTGGGGCTACCGACCGGTAAAAACACTGGGCGTGGTCGCCTCCGCCCGGCGGGACATCAGCGCCTACCGCAAGCTGCCCTCGCCTGACTGGCTGGGTGAGGGGGCCGCCGTACACGGCCAACTGGGCACCCCCGCCTCCACGGCGCAGATCGACCCGGCGGCCTTTACCCACGCCATGATGGCGGCGGCGATTGCAAACGGCGCCAGGCTGGTGACAGGCTGCGTCGAGGGAATTTCCCGCGATCCCCAAAATAGAACCGTCACGGGCGTCATGGTCGATGGCGCGGTGCTGCGCTGTGATGCGGTGGTGATCGCCATGGGGCCATGGTCCATATATGCCTGCCAATGGCTGCCCCTGGGGGCGACCATGGGTTCCAAGGGGCACAGCCTGGTCTTCGACTACGCGCCGTCGCCTCAATCCCTGTTCGTGGAGCTGGAGACCGATGAAGGGGAGATCGCCGCGCCGGAAATCAACCCCCGCCCCGACGGCACCACCTATGTCTGCGGCCTGTCCGGCCATGACGCCCTGCCCGCCGACCCGGCGGATGTGCTGCCCGAACCGGGCGCGGCTGAAAAACTGCGCCAAATGACGGCCCGGATATCACCTAACCTGGCCGCCGCGAAGGTTCTGGCGGTCCAGGCCTGCTATCGCCCCCTGACCGCCGACGGGTTGCCTCAGATCGGGCCGGTGCCTGGTGTCCCAGGGGCCTATGTGGCCACTGGGCACAATGTTTGGGGTATGCTGAACGCGCCGGCCACCGGCGAGGCCATGGCCGAACTGATCACGGAGGGTGACGCAACAACGGTAAACCTGGCCGCTTTCAATCCCGCCCGGCTGGAGCTCGGCTAAAGCAGGCGGCCGGCCATGAGGCTCAGCATCAGGCTCAATAACAAATCCAGCACGACGATGCCGACGGCGGTGAGGATCTTGCAGCGCAATCCGGCGCGGGCCACCAGAAAGCTATAGAACAGCATGGTGATCTGGGCGCCCATCAAGACCATCTTGGCGGCGGCGCCGGTCTGGTCGGCGGGTGGAAACAGCAACACCGTGGGCAGGATCACCGCCATCACCAGCACGTTGGACCAGTTCCAAACAATGATATAGGGAATATAGCTCTGGCTCAGATCCAGCAGCCGCGATATGGGCACCATGACCAGGGGAAAGATCAGCCAGCCGATGATATAGGCGATCAGCTTGACGGCCACGTAGAATTCCGTCGAGACCACGGGCCCGGTCGGCAATTCCAGGCCGGGCTGGCTGCCGTGATTGAGGATCAGAAACATAATATAGAACGGCGCAACGACAAGCAGGGCGACGAAGGAGCGCCAGAAACCGTCGATGGACAGGTCGAAATAGTTCAGGGCGTCCGGGTCCATGCGGGCGATACGCCACGCGCCGTGGATCGAACGGGTGACCTCAAGCAGCATGCAGGCCGCCCCCACCATTATCAGTATCGAAGTAGCGCTCCAATATGCGCGCGTAGATCCGGCTCAGATGTTCTATATCGACGACCGAGGCTTGTTCGTCCACTTTGTGCATGCTCTCGGAAATCAGGCCGAATTCCGCCACCGGGCAATGGTGATGGATAAACCGCGCATCGGAGGTGCCGCCCGTCGTGGTCAAGGCGGGCTGGCTGCCGGTGATATCCTCCACCGCGCCGGAAATCAGCTCCGTGAACGGGCCCGGCTCGGTCAGAAACGGCTGTGAGCCGGCGTTGATGTCCAACTCATAATTCCCGCCGACGGCATCGCATTGGGCCTGCAGCCAGGCTTCCAGGCCATGGGAGGTCTGCTCCGTATTGAAACGGATGTTGAACAACGCCTCCGCCTGGGCGGGGATGACGTTGGCGGCTTTGTTGCCCACGTCGATGGAGGCCAGCTCCAGATTGGTCGGGGTAAAATGGTTATTGCCCCCGTCGAAGCTATGATCGGTCAGGCGGTCCAGCATCTTGATCAGCCGCGGCAGGGGGTTATCGGCCAGGTGCGGGTAGGCCACATGGCCCTGCACGCCCTTGACCACCAGGCGGCCGGTCATGCTGCCCCGGCGGCCGATTTTGATCATGTCGCCCAAGGCATCTGGGTTGGTCGGCTCGCCCACCAGGCAATGGTCAAGCTTTTCGCCCCGCTGTTTCAGCCAATCCAGCACCTTGACCGTGCCGTTGACGGCGGGGCCCTCTTCATCGCCCGTGATCAATAGCGAGATCGAGCCGTCAAAGCCGCCCGCCCGCTTGGTCAAAAAGCTATCCACGGCGGCGATAAAGGCGGCGACCGCGCCCTTCATGTCCGTGGCGCCCCGGCCATAGAGGATACCGTCCCTGATATCGGCCGCGAAGGGCTCCAGGCTCCAGGCATCGGTATCGCCCACGGGGACCACGTCGGTGTGGCCGGCAAAGCAGAAATTGGGGCCGCTATCGCCCAGGCGGGCATAGAGGTTATCCACATCCGGGGTACCGGCCTCGGAAAAGATCATGTGATGGGTGGTAAAGCCCAGACCTTCCAACGCAGCGCCCGTGACGCCCAGGGCACCGCCGTCCGTGGGCGTGACGGAGGCGCAGCGGATCAGGGTCCGCGTCAACTCAACCGGATCAATGGGCTGGTTGTCCCCTGTCACGTTATTTGCCATCTAATCGCGCAGCAGTTCATTGATGGAGGTCTTGGCCCGCGTGCCCGCGTCCACCTGCTTGACGATCACGGCGCAATACAGGCTGACCCCGCCCGTGGTCGGCATGGAGCCAGGCACGACAACGGAATAGGCCGGCACCCGGCCATAGGAAACCTCCCCCGTGGCGCGGTTGACGATCTTGGTGGAGGCGCCGATGAAGACACCCATGGACAGCACCGCGCCCGTCTCGATCACCACGCCCTCGGCCACTTCCGAACGGGCGCCAATGAAACAATTATCTTCGATGATCACCGGTTCGGCCTGCAGCGGCTCCAACACGCCGCCGATGCCCGCACCGCCCGAGATATGGCAATCCTTGCCGATCTGGGCGCAACTGCCCACCGTGGCCCAGGTATCCACCATGGTGCCACTGTCCACATAGGCGCCAAGATTGACGAAGCTGGGCATCAGGATCACGTTCGGTGCGATATAGGCGGATTTGCGGACAATGCAGTTCGGCACCGCGCGAAAGCCGGCGGCGCGGAATTGATTGTCGCCCCAACCTTCGAATTTCGAGGGCACCTTGTCAAACCAGGTGGTGCCCGGCCCCGGCCCGCCCTCGATCGCCGTCATGTCGTTCAGACGGAATGACAGCAACACGGCCTTTTTCAGCCATTGATTTACCACCCAGCCTTTCTCGTCTTTTTCAGCCACCCGCTGCTCGCCCTTGTCCAGGGCATCCAGGGCGGTATCGACGGCCTCGCGCATCTCGCCTGTGGTATTGATATTGATGCTGTCGCGCTGTTCCCAGGCTTCGTTGATGACGGTTTCAAGGGGGGTGGTGCTCATCATTTTCTCTCCGCTGCAAGTTTGCGGCAAACTACCCGTGCCTGGGCTGCTGTCAAGCGGCAGTCAAATGGCAGACGGGCAGCAGTCAATGGGGCAATTCCCTTAACCAGGCCGCCAGATCATCGGTGATATGGTGGACATGGCCCGCCTGTTCCTCCGTCAAGGCGATATCCCGTCCGCCCCGCACCCAAACCGTGGCCATGCCCAGACCTGCCGCCGGCACAAGATTTTGGGCGATATCCTCGACCATCACCGCCCGGGCCGGATCGATGCCGTGGCGCCGCAACAAAACCTCGTAGGGCTGTTGGTTGGGCTTGGGTATGAAATCGGCATCGATGATGTCGAAAAAGCCGTCGAAATGATGCTTTATGCCAAGATGGCCCAGCACCCTGTGGGCATGTTTGTTGGTGGCGTTGGTATAGATGACCTTGCGCCCCGGCAAGGCCTGCAGGGCCGGACCGAGCCGGTCATCGAGGGGGATGGCCGAGAGATCCAGATCATGGACATAGTCCAGGTATTCATCGGGGGCCAGGTCATGTTCCAGCATCAGGCCGCGCAAGGTGGTGCCGTGGGCATAGAAATACTTTTTCTGCAACACCCGGGCCTGATCCAGGGGCAGGTCCAGATACCGGGCCACGAACGCGCCCATGCGTTGCCCCAACTGGGCGCCCACGTCGCAATGGGCGGGGTAAAGGGTGTTGTCCAGATCAAAGACCCAGACGGTCGCGTTCTCGAGATTGTGATTTTGTTGTGCTTGCATGCCGCCACATTAAGACCGCGCGCCGCATTAACAAGGCTTTAATAGGCCCGCGATAAACTTCCCGCCGCGATGCTTAGAAACCTTTTAAAACGAAAATCGAAACAGCCACCGGCTCCCCCGCCGGCCACATTGCCGGCCGCATCGCCTGCCGCATCGGCGCAACTGCCTGTCCTCATGGAGGCACCCGTGGAGGGCCTGGACTACAGCGCGCAAAAGGATATGTTGGCGGGCGCCGATCTGGCGGCACGGCTGCAACTGGCCCAGGCCGCCGACACGCGGCCAGAGATTTTGTACTTTCTTGCCGGCGACGAGGCAGCGGACGTGCGCCAGGCCGTGGCCACCAACCCGGCCACGCCCATGCAGGCGGACGAGATGCTGGTGGAGGACGCCAATGACGAGGTGCGCGGCGACCTGGCCCTGAAAATCGCCCGTCTGCTGCCCGATATGCCCGATGACGAGCAGGAAAAGGTCCGCGAGATGACCTTCGATATGCTGCGTAGCCTGGCATCCGACCAACTGCCCCGCGTCCGCGCACTGCTGGCGGAGGAATTGAAAAGCAGCCACCATGTCCCCCATGCCATCGTCCGGCAACTGGCGCTCGATGCCGCCGTCATTGTTTCGGCGCCGGTATTGGAATATTCGCCCCTGTTGAGCGACGCCGATCTGATGGAGGTGATCGCGGCGGGTTGCGCCCAGGAAGCGCTGAGCGCCATCGCCAACCGTTCGAAAGTTTCCGAAGACGTTTCCGATGCGGTGGTGGCCACCTTCGATGTGCCCGCCGTGGCGACCCTACTGGCCAACAAACGGGCCTCGATCCGCGAGGCGACCCTGGACAAAATCGCCGAGAACGCGGCGGATGTGCAAAGCTGGCACGAGCCCATGGTCATGCGTCCCGAACTTTCCATCCGCGCCGTGCGCCGGGTGGCGGGCTTCGTCGCTTCGTCCCTGTTGGAAAAACTGGCCGAACGCAATGATCTAGACCGGGAGACAACCCGGTTCCTGACCAAACGATTGAAGGCGCGGATCGCCAAAAGTACCGGCGAGGTGCAGGAGGAGGTGCGCGAACAGGTCATGGTCCTGGACCAGCGCATGCTGCTGGATGACGAGGCCATGGAGCAGGCGCTGCTGTCGGGCCGCAATGATTTCGTGATCGAGGCGTTGGCCCTGCGCGCGGAGATGGAGGCGGATCTGGTGCGGAAAATCATCGCAACCTCCTCTGCCAAGTCCATCACCGCATTGGCCTGGAAAGCCGGTCTTTCCATGCGCACGGCGATCCAGATTCAGAGCCGGACGGGCCATATTCCACCGAAAAAGCTGCTCAATGCCCGTCATGGCACCGACTACCCCCTATCGGAAGCGGAAATGATCAAGCAAATCGGCAAGTTCCTCTGATTATGCATTTCCACGACAGTTAAGGCGCCGTTAAGACGCGGTCTGCTAGGTTCGAACCGAGGTAATATAGGCAAAGACAAAGCGGGCACAGTGGCAAATTTTCCCCTTTTACGTTCGGCCTTTGGGCTGCGCCAGGCAACATCCGATGAAACCGCCGGCGGCGGGCCCTTGGCGCTGGCCACGGCGGAATTGATTGCCGATTATGCGGGCCCCGTGGTGATCTTTGATGGGACCGGGGCGGTGCTAACGGCCAATGGTCTGGCCAAGCCCGTACTGGCCGCCCTGGACGGCGTCGCGGGCATGGGCTTGCGGAGCATATTGGAAGATGTCCTACAGGGCGGCGGCGTCACCTCCAAGCGGTTTCAATTGCCCATTCCCACCGGCGAAGGGGTTTTCGACATAACCTTGTTACCGGAAGGCGGCGTAAATGGCGGCTCGCCGAGCCGTGTGCTGTTTCTGGCGCGGGACAGCACTTTCGATGTGAATTTCGGCCGGGCCCTGGTGGCCTCTCGGCAAATGTTCAAGGACCTGGTCGCCTATTCGGCGGATTTCGTGTGGGAAACGGATGCGGAAGGGTGTTTTACCTTCGTCTCCGGGCGCGGCTTGTTGGGGTACAGCCCGGACGAGCTGGATGGCCGCCCGGCGCGGGATTTGCTGGCGAACCAGACGGCTGACCGGACGGCGGAGCCTGGGCCGGGCGACGGCCAGGAAGCCCCCTTGAACCCGTTCGAAAGCCTGGCCCATCTGGACGAGGTGGAATGCTGGTTGCTTAATCGTAACGGCGAGCGGACCTGCGTGCGGGCCTCGTGCCTGTCTGTGTTCAACGACGACGGCGGCTTGCAAGGGGTTCGTGGCGTCTGCCGCGACATCACCAGGGACAAACAGCGCCAGGCCGACCTGGCCCGGGCCCAGGAGCGGGAACGGTTGAGCCGCTCCATTGTGGATTCCATCCGCGATGCGGTCACGCCGGAGGAAATGTTCGCCGCCGCCGCGACCCATGCGGCAATGGCGGCCAGCCATATCTGGATCCTGCGCGATGACAAGGCCGGCGGCCTGCATCAGGCGGCCGGACATCTCGACGATGACGCCCCGCCCCTTGATATCATGACGGAAGCTTTGGCCACCCTTTCCGGCGATCCCGAACGGGTGCACCATACGGTCCTGGACGGTTGCCAGATCCTGTTGGTGCCCTGTCATTTCCGCTATCAGCCCAAGGGCGTGCTGGGCGTCGCCCTGACAGAAAAGGATGCCTTGGAAGAGGCGGTGACAACCCTGCTTGATATCGCCGCGCAACTGGGCATCGCCATGGCGCAGGCAGAAATTCAAGAGCGGCTGGAGGAGCTGTCCAGCGTCGATGAATTGACCGGGCTGTTGAACCGGCGTGGTTTTGACGACAGCGTGGGCAAGCGGATCGCCCAGCACAGGCGCAAGGGCCGCACGGGCATTCTGCTTTATATCGACATGGACTACTTCAAATTCGTCAACGACACCCATGGCCATCAGGTCGGCGATGCCGCCCTTGTGGCCCTCGCCAAACTGTTGAGCGGCGACGGCAAAAGCCGGCAGGGCGGCGATGAATTTGCCATGTGGCTGGAAGAAACGGATCTAGAAGGCGGCCGTCACAAGGCCGACGAACTGCTGGAAATCGCCGCCCGGTTGCGAAAATATTCCGGCGATGCGGAACATCCCCTTGGTTTTTCCATCAGCATCGCGGTGGCCGATCCGGCCTTTGACGATGATCTCGATCAATTGCTCAACCGCGCCGACAGCACGCTGTATGAGGCCAAACGCGGCCGCCGGGGCCGGGGGCAGTGCTGGCCGAACG
>JAYGEA010000262.1:0-6949 GCA_046582635.1 Alphaproteobacteria bacterium | reverse complement strand
CTGGACCTGTCGGTGATGCCCGACGGCCTGGCGTATCTGATCGCCCCGACGGGGGAAGAATTGCAACAGGCCTACGGGATCGACGCCGATATCTGCGAAGTGCCCGACGATCAGGTTGATTGGCAAAGCTGGCTGACCAAGCTGCCCGACGCGGTCAAGGCGCGGTACGATATCTCGTCCCTGGAGTGGATCCTGCATGCCGCCGCCCCCTGTCCCCCGGACGTGAAGCGGGCGATGATCGAATGGTGGGGCCCCATCATCAATGAATATTAGGGCGCCACGGAAATCGGCATGGTGGTCTTTTGCGATACCGAAGGCTGGCTGCAAAACCCCGGCACGGTCGGGGCCATGCTGCCCGGTGTGGAATTGAAAATTCTCGACGATAACCGCAACGAACTGCCTGTGGGCGAAGTGGGCGAAATTTATGCCTATTTCGCTGGTTTTACGGATTTCACCTATCAAAACAACGGCGGTGAATTCCACGATAACCAACACGACGGCTTATTCTCGGGCGGCGATGTGGGCTATGTGAACGAACGCGGTTATCTGTTTATTTCCGACCGCAAACGGGACATGGTGATCTCGGGCGGCGTCAATATCTACCCCTCCGAGATCGAAGCCCTGATCGTCACCCACCCCGCCGTCCGCGACTGCGCCGTATTCGGCATTCCCGACGAAGAATTCGGCGAGGCCCTGGCCGCCGTGGTCGAACCGGTATCGGAGGGCGCCATCACCCCGGACGAGATCCAGGCCTTTGTCCGCGACCACATGGCCAGCTATAAGGTGCCCCGTCTGGTGCAACTGGATTATGCCATGCCGCGGGAGGATTCCGGTAAGATCCGCAAGCGTGACCTGCGGCAAAAATACTGGGAAGACGCGGGCCGGCGGATTTAGTCTCTTTTGAAGGCGGTCAGACAACGAGGCGGAAGTGACGAAATTTGACCATGTCATTGTTGGTGGCGGCATCACTGGCGCTTCGGTGGCGTATCATTTGGCGCGCGATCAAGCGGGATCGATCCTTTTGCTGGAACGCAACGCCCTGGCCAGCGCTGCGTCTAGCCAGGCCGCCGGGATGATATTGCAGGTTTCGGCAAATTCGACCCGAACGGCAATGGCCCGCATGACCCGGGAAACCATCGACATCCTGGCGGACGAACTGGGCCAAGAAGTCGGCTTTCACAACGTGGGCAGTCTGCGCCTTGCCGCGTCCGATGGCCGGGTTGCCCAGTTGGAGGCCATGGCGGCGGAGGCGGCGCGTCACGATATTCCGTTCCATTGGCTGGAACCGAAGGCCGCCGGGGACCTGGTGCCATGGCTTGATACCTCCCAAGCCCGCAAGATTGGTTTCCTGCCCGACGATGGCTATGTCGATCCCTATATGTTGAGCATGGCCTACGCCCGCGCCGCCGGTGGGCGGGGTGTCGATATTCGCCAGCACACGGCGGTCACCGACGTGCTGACGCGGGGCGGACGGGTGGTTGGGGTCGAAACCTCCGCCGGACGGATCGACAGCGAAAACGTCATAGATGCGGGTGGTGCCTGGGCCGCGATACTCTCGGCCCGCGTTGGCTATCCCTTGCCCATGGCGCCGGTACGCAGTCATTACTGGATCACCAAGCCGGACCCGCGTAATGGCGGTGACCATCCGGTGATCACCCTGCCCGACGTTGGCGCCTATGCCCGGCCCGATGTCGGCGCCATTTTATTGGGCATTCACGAGCAACATTCCGCCACCTTCGATGCCCGCGAACTGCCCGACGACCCCGCCACCTTTTCGCCCACCGTGGGCGAAGATCACTGGGACCGCCTGGC
Source organism: Alphaproteobacteria bacterium (assembly GCA_046582635.1). GTDB lineage: Bacteria > Pseudomonadota > Alphaproteobacteria. The sequence continues at coordinate 5,137 of JAYGEA010000262.1, read as the reverse complement.
CGAGGCCGCGGCAGGCCTGGCCCGGTTCATTCCGGGTATCGCCGGGATGCAGTTCCCCAATTATATTGCCGGTCTGTCCACCTATACCCCCGACGGGAAGATCATCCTTGGCCCGGTGCCGGGTTTGTCGGGCTTCCTGGCGGCGGCGGGATGTTGCGGCAGCGGCATCGTGCTTTCGGCCGGCACCGGGCGCACCATCGCCGATCTGGCGTTGGGCCGGACGCCAGCCATCGACATCACCCCCTTCCGCCCGGACCGCTTCGGCCCCGTCGACCCCTTCAGCATGGAATTCCGCGCCCTTTGCGCCATGTCGCGCGCCAATAAATCAGCATGAGTTGGGCGGAGTCCGAATTACGTCAAGGGGCCCAAGGACCGCTGCAGAACCTGCACAATATGAACCGCCTCCCGCCCGCTGCCGTGCTTGATTTGTTGGCGGCAGGAGGTTCCGTTGGCTATCAGCGTGGTGCCCGGCAGGGCATCGCGCACGGCGGGCAGCAACGCTGCTTCGGCCATGTCTTGTGAAACCTGATATGTCCCGGCGCCATAACCGAATGAACCGGCCATGCCGCAGCAGCTGGTTTGCACCGCTTCCGCCTCCACATCCGGCAGCAGGCCCAGGGTTGCATCCATGGCGGACATGGTCTGGAAGGCTTTTTGGTGGCAATGGCCGTGCACCAGAACTTTACCCGCCGGGCCCAGCTGCAAATCCAGACGGCCCGCCTCATGCTCCGCCGCCAGATATTCTTCCAGCAACATGGCATTCTTCGCCAGGGCCCGGGTGGCGGCACCGGGCAGGACGGAGAGAAATTCATCCCGCAGGGTCAACAGGCAGGACGGCTCCAGCCCCAGAACCGGCAGACCTCGTTCGACGAAGGGCGCCAGCGCGGCCACGGTGCGCGACATCTCTTCCCGTGCCTGGTCAACCAATCCCGCCGAGAGAAACGTGCGGCCGCAACACAGGCCCTGGGCAACATGCACCCGCCGGCCCGCCGCCGTCAGCACGGCGATGGCCGCGTGCAGATTTTCGGCCTCGAAATTGGTGTTGAAGGTATCGGCGAACAGCACCACCTCCGCGCCGCCCTCGGGACCGGCGACTTTTGAAGAGCGGAAGACATCCCGGCGCCATTTCGGCAACGGTCGTTTGGCGGTAAAGCCCAACAGTTTCTCTGACAGCCAAGCCAGCCCCGGAACCTGGTCGCGCAGGTTCAACAGCGGCGCCAGGCGCGCGGCCCAAGGGGCGTAGCGGGGCAGGTAAGCCACCAGGCGGTCATGTAGAGAGATCCCCAATCGTTTGGCGCGCTGATATTGCACCTCCACCTTCATGGCCGCCATGTCCACGCCCACGGGGCATTCCCGCCGGCACCCCTTGCAGCCGACGCACAACGACATGGCGTCCGCCATCGCCTCCGATTGCAGGGCATCCGCGCCCAACTGCCCGGAGAGGCCGAGGCGCAGCAGATTGGCGCGGCCACGCGTCACATGCGCCTCGTCCCCGGTAACCTTGAAAGAGGGGCACATGACACCGCCCAGACCGGTATTGCGGCAGGCGCCGTTGTTGTTGCACATCTCCACCGCGCGTTGAAACCCGCCCCAGGGGGACCAGTCCAGGCCGGTCTCCAGCGCATTGGTTTTGTATTCGGGCTTGTAGCGGAACAGGCGCCGGTCGTCCATTTTCGGCGGCGCGACGATCTTGCCGGGATTGAACAGCCCCGTGGGATCGAGAATGGATTTCACCTCGGCGAAATTATCCACCATGCGCTGGCCGAACATGGGCAGATGAAATTCCGACCGCACCAGACCGTCGCCATGTTCACCGGAATGGCTGCCCTTGTAGTCCCGCACCATGGCGAAGGCCTCCTCGGCCATGGCGCGCATCTTCACGGCGCCGCCGGGTTCCTTCAAATTGACCACGGGACGCACGTGCAGGCAGCCGACCGAGGCATGGGCATACCAGGTGCCTTCCGTGCCATGCTTGCGAAAGACCTGGGTCAGGCGGTCGGTATATTCGGCCAGGTCCTCCAGGCGCACGGCGCAATCTTCAATGAAGGAGATCGGTTTGCCGTCGCCCTTCATGGACATCATGATGTTCAGGCCGGATTTGCGGACCTCCCAGACCGCCGTCTGAAAGGCCGGGTCCGTGGCCTCCACCACCGCATCGGGGAAACCCAGATCGCCCATCAACTCCACCAGTTGCGCCAGCTTGCGCAGTTGTTCGTCCGCCTCCTCGCCGGCAAACTCCACCAACAACAAGGCGGCCGGCTGACCCTGAACAAAGCGTTCGATGGTGGGGCGGAAGATGTCGATCTCGCGGGCCAGGTCGATCATGGTGCGGTCCACCAGCTCCACCGCCGCTGGGTCCAACTTGACGATATGCTGGGTGGCGTCCATGGCCCCGTAGAAATCGGGAAAATGGCAAATACCCAGAACCTTGTTGGCCGGCAGGGGCACCAGGTCCAATTCTATTGCCGTGGAAAACGCCAAGGTGCCTTCCGATCCCACCAGCAGATGGGCCAGGTTTTGAGACCCGGTTCCGGGCACCAGGGCATCGATGTTGTAGCCGCCGACCCGGCGCTGGACGGTCGGGAAACGGGCCGCGATCTCGTCCGCTTCCCGCCGGCCCAGGTCCAGCAGCGTCGTTGTGATCTCGCGATAACGGGCCGGGATGCCGGCAGCCTGAAAATCGGTGGGCAGGGGGCCGAACCGCAGCTTGCTCCCGTCCGCCAGGATCGCCTCCACCGCGTGCACATTGTCCACCATGTTGCCGTAACGGATGGAGCGGGCGCCACAGGAATTGTTCGCCGTCATACCGCCGATGGTGGCCCGGGAAGAGGTGGAGACATCGACGGGAAAAGATAAACCATGGGGTTTCAGATAAGCATTCAAACGATCCAGAACCAAGCCGGGCTGCACGGTGACCCTGCGGTTCGCCTTATCAATGGAAATCACGCCGGCCAAATGCTTGGAAACATCCACCACCAGGGCCTCGCCCACGGTCTGCCCGCATTGCGACGTGCCGCCGCCGCGGGGCAACAGGGGAATGCCTTCGTCGGCGGCAATTTGGATGGCGCGGACGATATCCCCTTCGTCGCGGGGGATAACAACACCGATGGGTTCGATTTGATAGATCGAGGCGTCCGTCGAATAGCGTCCCCGGCTGGCGGCATCAAACAGCACCTGGCCGGACAGCTCCCGGCTTAACCGGGCCGCCAAGGCGCTGTCGCCGATGCGCCCTGTACCCATATAGGGCGCAGTCATTTTGTCGGCCCCTTTGACGCCAGTTCCCTGGCCCGGTCGCGCAGCACGAATTTCTGGATCTTGCCGGTGGAGGTTTTCGGCAGATCCTCGAACACCACCTGGCGGGGGCATTTGTAGTGCGCCATGTTGTCCCGGCAAAAGGCGATAATTTCTTCCGCCGTGGCATCCTCGCCGGGTTTCAATTCGATAAATGCAGTTGGCGTTTCGCCCCATTTTTCCGACGGCGTGGCGACCACGGCCACGGCGGCGATCTTGGCGTTGGTGTAGAGCGTATCCTCGACCTCGATGGAGGAGATATTCTCGCCGCCCGAGATGATGATGTCTTTCGAGCGGTCCTTCAGCTCCACATAGCCGTCCGGGTGCCAGACGCCGAGATCGCCGGTATGGAACCACCCCCCCGAAAAAGCCTCTTCGGTGGCGGCGGGGTTCTTCAGATAGCCCTTCATGGTGACATTGCCGCGCATGAACACTTCGCCCATGCTCTCGCCGTCCATGGGCATGGGCGCAAGGGTTTCAGGATCGGCCACCATCATGGCTTCCTGCACCTGATAGGTCACGCCCTGGCGGGCCTTCAACTTGGCCTGTTCGTCCGGGGGCAGTTCGTTCCATTCCGATTTCCAGGCGCTGACCACACAGGGGCCGTAGACCTCCGTCAGGCCATAAACATGGGTGACGTTGAAGCCCTGGCGCGCCATGTCGGCGAGCACCGCCGCGGGGGGCGGGGCGGCGGCGGTGAACATGTTGACGGTGTGGGGCAGTGCGCGTTTCTCCTCCTCCGGCGCACCGGCGATCATCTGCATGACGATGGGGGCGCCGCACATATGGGTCACCTTGTGCTCGTCAATGGCGGCATAGATATCCCGGGCCACCACATTGCGCAGACAGACATGGGTCCCGGCGATGGCGGTAATGGACCAGGGGAAACACCAGCCGTTGCAATGGAACATGGGCAGGGTCCACAGATAGACGGGATGCGCCGGCAGGTGCCAGGACATGATATTGCCCACGGCGTTCAGATAGGTGCCGCGATGGCTGTAAACCACGCCCTTGGGATTGCCCGTGGTGCCGGAGGTATAGTTCAGGGATATGGCCTCCCACTCATCGACTGGCGGGCGCCATTGATAATCTTCATCCCCCGTGGCCAGAAACGCCTCGTAATCCATCACGCCCAGGGATTTGCCCCCCGGCCCGGCCGCATCCTCGATATCGATGACGATGGGCCTGTGCGCCACCTTTTCCAGCGCCGCCTCGATAATGGGGCTGAATTCCGTATCCGTGAACAACAGCTTGCAGTCCCCATGATCCAGGATGAAGGCGATTTCCGTGGCATTCAGGCGGTAGTTCAGCGCGTTCAACACGGCCCCCTGCATGGGCACCCCGAAGGTCGCCTCGAAGGCGGCGGTGACATTCGGCGCCATCACCGACACCGTATCCCCCTTGCCGATGCCCTGCTTTGCCAAGGCGGATGCCAGGCGCAAGCAGCGGTTTTGGGTTTCGGCCCAGCTATAGCGCTGATCGCCATCGATGACGGAGGTATAATCGGGATAGGTCCAGGCCGCCTTGGCCAGAAAACTCAAGGGCGAAAGGGCCTGATAGTTGGCCGCCGTGATCGGCAGATCGGTCTCGTAGGGATTGGCGCTCATTGTCGGGCTCCTGGGCTGCGGTTGGTCCGCTAAGTTATCGGTTAGGGGCGCATTTGCCAATCGCCTGGAACATGCTATCACCCCATCCAGCATCCGGTTCGCCGCATGCCCCATTTGTGCATTGTGCGCCCGTAGCTCAGCCGGATAGAGCACTTGATTCCTAATCAAGGGGCCGGGGGTTCGAGTCCCTCCGGGCGCACCACTAAAACAGCCAAATTCTCCGCACAAAATGAATTCAG
>JAYGEA010000227.1:0-4269 GCA_046582635.1 Alphaproteobacteria bacterium | reverse complement strand
TGCAACCACTCGATCTGAACCTGCTCACCCTGCTTGATCGTCCCGGTGGGCTTTTTTATGTCAAAAGCGGAGATATCTGCCCAGGAGACGACGGCAAATGCGAAAAGCCCAAGCGGTACCAGCGCGACGGAAATAATCCTTGATAGCTGCCTCACCATGGTCAATTCAATAGGTTGTTTTTGTCCATAAGCCGTATGCCAGAGCGCTACTGACTCAAATCACCATTGGTGAGTTTATTGGATGCTGGCGGTTAATTTGATATGCTAAAAAATTAACCTCAGGATAGTATCACCCCGGATACCTGGCCCGAAATGTGATGGCCGTCACATTAGGACACAATCTGCGAAAAGACACTGAGGCTCTGTCTTATCGAGCGCCTCTGAGGTCTCCCGCATTGATACCTAGGGTTGTGTCAGCGAGGATAGGCTGGCGTGAACTGCTTTGCGGCGGTGAGTTACCCATTTGTTGCCAATACTTAATGTAGGTGAGAAGTCCCAAGGCCGGCTAGGGACATTCAACCGCTGGCTTAAGATCGAGGGGGATATTAAAGACAGAACCACTTCTTAATATTGCCATCCGAAAAAATGTAGTAGATCCTGTGAAAGCAGTTGGTGGGTGCCTGTGATTCCGACTGCGAGTCAGAATCTGACTGTGAATCGGACTGACCACTGCCCCCGTCTGATAGCTGGGATGAAAGGCCATTATTTTCGCCTTCCTGGGCTGTGTTGGTTGCCTGACTCCCTGTGTTGGTTGCCTGATTCCCATCACTGCCGGCACCGTCAGCATCAACCTCTTCAGTCCCGGCACTCGTCCCGTCTGTGGTAGTAATTACTTCCGTAAGCGCATAGGCCTCATCCTGCTCCTCATCTAGCGGACAGTCTGCGGAATCCTCAAGGCACAGCAACTGCACCGATACTGGGCAGTCTGCATCGTCTGATCCACCGGCATCAAAGGCATCTATTTCACCGACCTCGTAGTTAGAGATCTCAAATTGGTCGCTGTCGTCGTAATCGCTCTCATAGCCGCTTTCGTCTCCGTGCGACATCACCCGGACCGAATAGTCACTCCCGCTTGGTACGGTCTGCGGCATCACCCAGGTATGCTCCTCCTCCGGCGATTTCTGCTTATTCAATTCAGGAATCTTTTCCCCATCATCGTAAACGCCTTGGTTAAAGATCGTCTTGAAGCGTCGGTCATTTTTATAGAGCGCGATTTTCACATGATCAGGGCTTGATGGCGCATCGGGGACTGCGCTGTCCTCCCACTTGATCTTAAAGCGGGCACGCCCATCTTCTTTCTTCCGCTCCCACAGAACACCCGCCAGCGGCAAAGTAATCGCCATAGTCACTGGCTCCTCACGCGCCCTCTCAATGGAAAAAACATCGCTGAAGCCAAGCACCTTGCCATGGTCACGTGAGCTCACCCGAATGGTGTAATCGTCTGCCTCGCGTACACTGAACGGAATCGTCCAGGGTTCCACAAGGCGGTTGCCGGCACTGCTCAGCTGGCGCTCGGCGATAGTCAGGTAGTAACTGCCATCTTTATAAAGTTCGACCCGCAAATCCTGACCCAGATCGCTCTCGCCGACCGTCCAGCCAACCTCAAGCTGCTCTCCTATTGCAAAATACTTGGTATCTTGGTCTAGATTCTCTCCACAGTTGGGCGAAGCCAGGTCAGGCGTATCACCCACAATGAAATGGCCACTGGTAATAACACGATCTGGATGTCGTGTAGAGTTTATTCGGAAATAACAGGGATCAGTATCCGGACACATATCATTTTTAATCTTAATCTTCTCGAACCCTGTGTTCATCCTCATATAGCTTTTAAGTGCGATGGTTTTGCCGTGCTGCCTCACCTCGACTTTTATCCGATCAAGAAGCCAGTGATCGACGTCATCCCAGCGCAGCGTCACTTTCTTTTTTTTGTCTCGGGTAACGATTTCTCCCGCCGCCGGTATATACACGTGAGCCCTATCGTCCAGGGTGTAACTCTGGCGATTACCCCGGAAGGTCTCCGGTTGAGCATGCTGCTGCAGATTGATTACATCAGATAGGGCAACTGAAGCCCCATTACAGCAATCTGCTGTTACGCAGATTTTGTGGCGGCTGGCAGAATCGACGCCCCCCGGAGGTTCACTGATAAACCACTGAAAGGGGCTCCTATTCTCGATGCCCTTCGCGATAGTGTCGACCACTTGATTATCGTGATCTGCATCAACCAGATACAGGTTGACGCTGTCAGCGCCTGAGAGCTCCCATTCCAGCTGCACATTTGACCCAACCGACCACCGCTCACCACCGCTTGGCACCCGTACCTGATCAGTGCCCCCGGCAAAACTCCACGGGATTGCACTGGCAACACATGCCAGAAACATCAACCCTTGGCGGATGCGAAGCGCCGTTCTCATCATACGGTGAGCATAGCAGGACCCAACAGACAAGCCCACTTTCGCAATCAAACCCTTGGATCACAAAAGTGGGTTATCTGTCCAGAACGTAATGGTCAACAACCTGTCTGCTTTGTTTTGAGGAAACGGTAGGCCCCATGAATATCGATACGGGGTTTACTCACCCCGGCACGCGTTACCGCTTTGCCAGTGCACTCCAGTGCTGTGACAAGATCTGCTACTGACGCTTTGGGTTTGTACTCTTTGAGCAGCGCAATCGCCCCGGCGACATGCGGTGCAGCCATAGATGTGCCGCTCTTATAGCTGTAACCGCGAGAGGGCACGCCAGCATAGATATTCTCTCCAGGGGCCATCAGATCGATCAAGGATGAATGATTTGATGACCAAGAGACGGAATCGCTCTTAGTGGCATTACCCACTGCGATTGCGTTGCGGATGCACGCCGGATGGGAAATATAGCCATCGGCGCCGCCGTTACCGCTGGCTATCACCACTGCAATACCAACATCGGTCAGGCGGTCGATGATCTCTGCTATCGCTGGCATGGCGCTATCGCAATAACTGCTGTAATAGCCTCCGCCAAGGCTCATATTGACTGCGGCAATACTGAATTTCTTACGCAACTTATAGACCCGCTCAAGCGCGCGGACCTGATCCGAGGTATAGGACATCACACAAGGTGTGACCCGACCACAATAGGCCGGGTCGTCAAACCTGCTGAAAATCTGCATACGGATGATTGAAGCTTCCCGGGCCACCCCTTTGAGTGCACCGCTGTTGCCTGCCGCAATAGTGGCAACATGGGTGCCATGGTCACAACCGGCGATGCTGGTGGCGCAATTCTTGCCGGAGCCTTTGTTCTTTCGCGACTCACTCCCGCCGGGGCAAAGGGAGACAGATCCGTAGGTCGGATTATTGGAGGAGTAACAGGCTCCAGAGACGATGCGATCTTTCTTCAGCATCTTCCGATGATGCGAGCCGGTATCCAGGATGGCGATGGTCTGGCCTTTCCCCAACAGATCAAACTTGGGTCGCCACAGCCGGTTGGCCTTAATCACTCGGGTGCTCGCCTTGAGCATCGGCGCCGCGAGTGCATCCTGTTGTATAGACCGCACTAATGGGTCAGCCAGCAACCGTTGCAATTGACTGGCATTTACCTGAAGAGTAATAAAGGGAATACTTTCTGAGCGCGACATAACCGCCCGTGGATCACCCGCTAACGCCCGATCGATTAGCGTCATCTGCATCTGTGCAAGACGTGCCGCCTGGATGGCAGTATCTTCTTCACTAAGCAGGTGAGGTGCGATCATATCCAGATCAAGGCCCACCAGCACGCGAAGACTGCCTGCCACACGAGCCCGTGACAAAAGCATATCGCCAGGTGAGTTGCCCGATGAGCGCAACGACGCGATCTGGGTATGAACAACGATAGGATTCTGTGTCGCCAAAGGCGGCATGGAATCAGCATTAGCCAGTGCAGAAAAAAGTGGCGCTGTTAAAGCGATATACAAGGACACCATCTGGGTTTTTCTCATAACAGGGCGGGCTCTCCGGGCGTTGTGGTTCAAGTGTTCGTCGACACAGATTGGCGCTATTATTGATACGTAGATTGATCCGTGATGTGACCGCCATCACATCACGGATCAATCAATCGATAACGCGACTTGCCTGGCCGTTGTGGTGGGTTGTAAAATTGATAGTGGGCAATTGTGCCTAAGTCAGACGCAATACTCTTCACATACAAAAATTGATATGGTCCGCGATTGCTGGCAAGAAACACAGTTGGGCCGCGAACTTAGCGCACGTAAAACCCGTGCAGTCGCGGCGGGAACAGCGTTGCTGCTTGGCTGTGCTGTTAC
>JAYGEA010000210.1:0-10295 GCA_046582635.1 Alphaproteobacteria bacterium | reverse complement strand
CCTGATCCTGGCCGACCAGGTGCGCCGGGCCCGCAACCGCCAACGTCTGGCGGACACCATCAACATCGAACACGGCTACTAGTATCCTGAACCAGGACACTAGCCCGAAAGGCGAGGATAAATATGACGGCACAAGACAATAAGGAACTGATCCGCCATATCATGGAGGACGGCTTCAACAAGCAGGATATGTCGGTTGTCTACGATAGTTTCCATGTCGATTACTGCCGTCACGGCCACGGCGTCGCCTCCATGACGTCCCTGGCCGAGCATGTGGAGGACCTCAAGGCCCGGCACGCGGCTTTTGATGATGCCCGCTTTACCATCGGGAAGATCGTCGCCGACGGCGACACGGTGGCGGTGCAGTTCGATTTTACCGGCGTCCACAGCGGTACCTTCAATGGCCTGCCCGCCACGGGCAACCGGGTCAAACGCCCGGCGGCGGCGTTTTTCGTCATCCGCGACGGCAAAGTCGCCGAAGGAACTGTTTTTGCCGACGGCGCCGGTTTCATGGCCCAGCTACAAAATGACTAGTTGACGGCCGACGGACCGAACATCCCGCGTTTCAGGCTTTCGGCGATCCGTTCGGCCCGCTCAACAAACAGTTCGGCAATGTCGTCGGGACAGACCGCGCGGGCGCTGTGTTGGAACAGCTTGAGCCAGATTTCAAAGTCTTGTGGGGGCCACCTGTGAAAGCGCCTTGTGCTTTGGCACGGGCTGGCCCTTGTAGCGGCCGCTCATCATCATGACCGAGGACCAGAACGCCATCATGGTTTGCAAATGCGGCTCCCAGTCGCCCACCACCCGGCCGAATAGAGGCGCCAGCACGGCATCGGCGCGTACCCGGCCGTAAAAATGCCGGACCAGCCGTTCAATCATTTGCTCCGAGATATCCGGATGCACCGGTTGACGCAGGGGCCGTGGGGACCGTGGGCGCACGGCAATCTGTGACTGTTCCATTGCCCCCTACTCCGACGCAGCCGCATGAGACAGACCCTTGGGCCGGCCACCTTGCTTTAAAGTGTCGGCAAAGCAATGGTTGCGGTCCCGGTGGCCGGCCTCGTCCGCGCGCACGGCCAGGATAACATCCCGCAATGTGGCGCCATCCGGCAGACCCCAAAAGTCGATGGCAATCCGGGGCGCGGCGACGTTTTCATGGCGTCCGGCGTCAATTTCCTCCAGATACTGGGTATAGGAGGCGACGGCTTCTTCCTCGAAATAGCCAACCACGCGATGGGCGGTCCGGGGCGCCAGGAGATAGAGGAAAAAGTAGAAATTATAGAATACGGCCTGGGTGAACATGATGACGTAGCGTTCCAGGCGGGTCGGCTGGGCGATCTGCACGAAGGTCATCAGGTGCATGCGCTCGTTCTCGGCTTCAGCCAATAATTCGCTGATCCAGCCCTGGTCGTCACGAATATGGCGCAAGGCCTGCAAATGCCGCAGCAAACCGCCAACCATGCCCGGCACGGCCGCAACGGTCTCGAGGACCACAGCGAGATGGCCATAGCGCCGGGCGAAAAAGCGCAGGGTCTTGACAAAACCAAGGGCAACTCTGTCGCCAAAATCCTCTGGCGCCCGATGCGCCGGCGCGGTGGCGGCTGCTGTCTGTTCAAACTTATCGGTCATTTTACTGCCTCGATTTTTAAAGATGTATTTTTAATACTGTTTATTTAAATCAGGTCTTGCTAAAAAGCAATAGATAAAATACATCTTTAAAAAAATACAGGAGACCGACACCATGCGCTTCACGCGATATACCGACTATGCCTTGCGGGTACTGATGTATCTGGGGCTTCGGCCGGAAAGTGAATTATCGACCATCAAGGATATCGCCACGCGTTTCGGCATCTCCGAAAATCACCTCATGAAGGTGGTGCATCGATTGGGCCGCGAGGGCTTCATCGTTACCGTGCGCGGCCGGCAGGGCGGCATGCGACTGGCACGAAGCCCGGCGGAGATCAAAATTGGCGACGTGGTGCGCCGCTGCGAAGACGATATGCGTATGGTCGAATGCTTTGATGAAGCCACAAACACCTGCCCCATCGCCGCCGCCTGCGCCCTGCCGCCCATTCTGGACACGGCTCTGGCGGCCTTTCTCGCCGTGTTGGACGGCCATACCCTGGCTGACCTGCTGGCCCCCCGCCGGGAACTGGCCCGCATCCTTCAGCCGCCCGAGGTGGCCTGAAACGCCGCCCTTTAGGACAAGTTCGCCAGCCGTTCCGTAAACAGATCAAAGAAACCGTCGGCATCCACGTCCCCCAGCACCAGGGCATTCTCGCCCCGCTTGGTGACCCCCCACCAATCGACCACGGTGGCGCCGCGGGTGAGTTTAGAGCTTGTTTCGATTTCCACGTTGCACTTGCGGCCCTGGAATAACTCCGGCTGCAACAGCCAGGCGATGGTCGTGGGATCATGCAACGGCCCGCCGTCGGTGCCGTATTTTTCCTCATCAAAGCGTTCATAGAACTCCAACATCTCGGCCATGGCCCGGGCGGCGCGATTGTCGATGGCGCGGATCCGCTCAACCCGGGCCTTGGTGGTCATCACCTTGTGGGTGACATCCAGGGGCATCATGACGATGGGGGCGCCGCAAGCCATGACGATCGCGGCGGCTTCGGGGTCGACATAGATGTTGAACTCGGCCGACGGTGTAATGTTGCCTTGGGCAAAATAGCCCCCGCCCATCAAGACGATCTGCTGGATACGGCCGGCCAGGCTGGGTTCCTTTTGCAACGCCAGGGCGATGTTGGTCAAGGGCCCGATGGGGCACAGGGTCACCGTGCCGGTTGCCTCCGCCATCACGGTCGCGACAATGAAATCCACGGCATGTCCATCCTGCAAGGGGACGGATGGTTCAAACAGCTCGGGACCATCCAGGCCGGTCTTGCCATGCACATGTTCCGCCGTGACCAGAGGGCGAACCAGGGGTGCCTCGGCGCCGGCGAAAACCTTGATATCGGTGCGCCCGCACATCTCGCAAACAATGCGGGTATTACGTTCGGTCAAGGCCAGGGGCACATTGCCGGCCACCGCCGTGATGCCCAGCACCTCCAACTCCGGACTGCCCAAGGCCAGCATGATCGCGGCGGCATCATCCTGGCCCGGGTCGGTATCAATAATGATTTTCAAAGCCCCGGCCCTCAATTGTTTCGGCCCGCGTCCACCTCGGCCACAAGCTTGCGCACCAGGGGGATCAGTTCGGCACCATATTGTTCGGTATCGGGCAGGGGGTCGTAGCCGCGGATCAGCAGGCTGGTGGCGCCCAGTTTGTAGTATTCGACCATGGCCCGGGCCACGGTATCGGGCGCGCCGACCAGGGCGGTTGAGTTGCCTTGGGCGCCGGTGGCCTCGGCCAGCTTCATCCAAAGACAGCTATCCTGGTGCGCGCCGGCGGCCGCCGCCGCCAGCAGACGCTTGGAGCCGACGTTCTGCTGCTGTCCGGGCTTGCGCCCGCTGCCTTCAATTTTTGCCAGAATGTCATGGGCACGGTCCCAGGCCTTGTCGTCGGTTTCCGCCAGGATCGGCCGGGTCGACAAACTGAACGTGGGCGTCCGGCCATGGGAACGGGCAGCGGCGCGGACCCGGGCCATAAAGGCCGCGGTATCGGCCAAGGGTTCGCCCCACAGCATGAATACATCCAGATGCGGTGCCAGCGAAGCGATTGCCGCGTCCGAGCCGCCGCCGCCATAGACCGGAATGTGGGGTGATTGATGACAGCGAATATCCGCCTGCGCCCCCTCGACCCGGTAGAATTCGCCCTGGTGGTCGAACGGCGCGGTCTCGGACCAGGTGCGGCGCAGGAGGGTGGCGTATTCATCGAGGCGGCGGTAACGATCATCGTGCGCGATGAAATCGCCGTCCATGGCCTGGTCCCGGCTGCTGCCCCCGGCGATCAAATGCACGGCCAGGCGGCCAGCGGTCAACTGATCCAGGGTGGCCAGCTTCCGGGCCGCCACGGTGGGCGCGATAAAACCCGGCCGATGGGCCAGCAGAAAGGCCAGGCGTTCCGTATGGGCGGCCGCATGCGCCCCCACCATGAAGCCGTCGGGCGCATTGGAGAAGTAACCGATGAGCACACGGTCGAAGCCGGCGGCTTCGTGAATACGCGCGGATTTCGCAATGGTCTCCGGATCGAAGGGCGGACCGCTGGCGGGAATAATTTCAGACGACACCCGGGGCGCCACCCAGCCGATCATTTCTACCGCCATTGCCTTGGCCTTTTCCTGTCGCCCGCCGGCGGTCTCATCCCATTCTTCCCGCCGCGCCTAGCGGCCGCTCGGCAATTGATCAAATGGCAATTCCTTATCGACGCGGATATCGGGCGGCAGTCCCAGCACCCGCTCGGATATGATATTGCGCAGAATTTCATCCGACCCGGCGGCGATCCTGCCGCCTGGCGCATCCAGCAAGGCCTGTTGATACATCGCCCGCATGGGGGCCAGGTCCGGGTCCACCATGCCGCCGCCCATATCCAGCAAGTCCATGCCGAAATGGGCAATTTCCTGGCGCCGGAAGGCCGAGACGAGCTTGGAGACGGAATTCTCCGGCCCCGGCCGCTCGCCCCGCGACAGCGCCGTCATCAGGCGCGCTCGGATCAGCTTCACGCCTTGCGCCTTGATATACCAATCCGCCAGTTTTTCGCGGATCGCCCCATCCGCGATGGCCGGCCCGTTTTCCAGTTCGGTCATCCGCACCAGGTCAAAAATGTCCTCGAAATCCGGCGCCGGGCGGACGCCAGAGCTGACCCGTTCATTCATCAAGGTGGTGATCGCGACCTGCCAGCCCTGCCCCACATCGCCCAGGCGCTGGGCATCGGGGATGCGCAGATCGGTCATGAAGACTTCGTTGAAATTCGAATAGCCGGAAATCTGCCGGATCGGCCGCACTTCAATGCCCGGCGATGTCATGTCGACGAAAAAATAGGTCAATCCCTTGTGCTTCGGCGCGTCCGGGTCGCTGCGGGTGACCAGGATCGCCATGTCCGCATAGTGCGCGCCCGAGGTCCAGATTTTATGGCCATTGATAATCCAATCAGCGTCATCGGCATCGCCATCACGCACCGAGCGGGTGCGCAAACCAGCCAGGTCCGACCCCGCCGCCGGTTCCGAAAACATTTGGCACCAGATTTCATCGCCCCGCAGGGTCGCCGGTACGTAGCGTTGCTTTTGTTCTTCCGTGGCATAGGTCAACAAGGTCGGCACCGCCATGCCGTGGCTGATCGTGAAGACGGCGGGCGGGATTAGATAATCCGCTTCCTCTTCCGCGAAGATAATCTGCTGCAATCGGGTCTCGCCGCGGCCGCCGTATTCCTTCGGTAGGGCGATACCGGAAAATCCGCCCTCGAATTTTCTCTCTTCCCAGGCGCGGGCGGCGGGGATCAATTCCGGTTCGCCGCGTTTGTATTGGTAAACCTTGCCTGGTCCCTTGCGTTCCGCATTGTCCTCCAGCCAGGCGCGCGCCTCGGCGCGAAATGCGGCTTCTTGCGGGCTGTCGTTGAAATCCATATCCGTTACTCCTCGCCGCTGCTGTTGCGGGTTTCCAGTAGGCTGACCAACCGGTCCTTCCAGCGCCGCTCCCCACCCAGGGCCAGGGAGAGCAATTTGGCGCGGCGATAGTATATGTGACAGTCAAACTCCCAGGTGAAGCCCATGCCGCCGTGGGTCTGGATGTTTTCCCGGGCCGCCAGATTATAGGCTTCGCTGGCCGCAACACGCGCTGCGGCGGCCGCCGTCGCCAGATCGGGGGCATCCGCGCCGAGCGCCCAGGCGCCGTAATAGGCATTGGCCCGGGCCAGTTCCGTGGCCACATAAATATCCGCCAATTTGTGCTTGATGGCCTGGAACGACCCGATCGACCGGCCAAAGGCGAAGCGGTTCTTGGCGTACTCCGTCGCCATGTCCAGGCAGGCTTGCGCGCCGCCAACCTGCTCGAACGCCATGGGAATGGCGGCGCGGTCGAAAATTGCCTGGGTCAGGGACCAGCCGTCGCCCGGCGCACCCAGCGGTTCGGCCGCCGCGCCCTCGAAGGTGATCTCCACATGGGACCGGGTGGGGTCGATCATCTCCACCGGCGTGCGGTGGATGCCATCGCCGTGGAGATCCACAAGGAAAAGCGACAGATCGCCGCCCGCCCCCTGTTTGGCCAACACAATGGCGAAATCGGCGGCAGCACCGTCCGCGACGGGCAGTTTTTTCCCCGTCATCACGCCATCATCGACGCTGGTTTGGATGGCGGTGGCATGGGCAACGCCAATGCCTTCCGCCACGGCCATGCAGCCGATCCGCGCGCCCGCCGCCAGGTCCGGCAGATAATCCTGCTTTTGCAGCTCGCTGCCCGCCATCAACAAGGCTTCCGTGGCCAAATAAACGGAGGAGGAAAACGGCGTCGGCGCCAGTGTTCGTCCCAATTCCTCGGCGATAACACATAAATCCTCGCCATTCAGGCCGGCGCCGCCATATTCCTCCGGAATGGTTGTGCCAACCCAGCCGAGCCGGGCCATGTCCTGCCACAACTCTTCGTCATGGGATGCGGCGTCGTCTTCGAGAACCGCGCGTACCGCGGCCGGCGGCGAGCGGTCGTTGAGGAATTTCCTAGCTTGATCGCGCAGTAAATTCTGTTCTTCCGAGAAATCGAAATTCATGTGGAAAATCCTACAGCTTGGCGCTGGGGCGGCTGGAGACCGCATCGTACCAGCGGTGGGCGTTGGGGGCATCTTCGGGTAGGCCCAGTTTCAGCCATTTGGCGAAGTCGATCAGGATCATCAGATCGATATCGGCGACGGAATAATTGTCGCCGGCGACAAAGGATTTATCGCCGATCATGGCGTCGACCCGCTCCATGAAGCGTTGCACCCGCACCTTGCCCCGTTCGGCCAGTTCGGGGATTTGCTCATAATCGTCGGGGCCGGGCAGGGCGCGGCCCTTCATGCGGGGGGTGGAATTTCGCAGGGCTTCGGCCATGGCCATGAAGCCGTTGGCTTCAATCAGATAACGTTGGTCGGCGATGCGGCCCTTTTCCCCTGCCGTGGCGCCCATCAGCGGCGGATTGGGGTGGGCGTCCTCCAGGTAAGCCCAAATCCCGGCCGTGGTAACCAGGACGGCGCCATCGTCAAGCACCAGGGCGGGCAGGGTGCAGCCGGGATTGATGGCGCGGAATTCATCGCTCAACTGGGCGCCGTCGGCGATGGAGATATCCACGGTTTCGATCTCCAGGCCTTTCTCGGCTATGAAGATGCGCGCCCGGCGGGGCGAGGGTGCGGTGGAGCAGTCGTAGAACTTCATGATAATGTTTCCTCATCTCAACTTGCAGGTGGAGCTGTTGCCCAGCTCCATTGTCTTGTGGTCCGTTGTCTTGTGGCGGGCACCGGTCAGCGCGGCCATTCCGACCAAGGCCGCGCCTTCCCTGGCGCGCACGGAGCGGGTGTGCGTCATATTGGCCAATAGCCATTCGATGTCATCCCAACCACCCCGCGGACTGAAGATGCGGCGCGGCGCCATGGCCTGTACCCGGTCACCAATCTGTTGGGCCACAGCATACTGGAAAACGTAGTCCGGTGTCAGGCCCATGCGCAAATCGGACACGGTGATCTCGTCCCCCCGTTGATCCAGGCGATAATAGCCCCGGCTAAACCAGGCCAACCGCTCGAACGCCCCGTTGCCATCCAAACAAGCTTCCAGGTCCAGGTTGCGAGGGTAGTCATAGATGGAGATCCGTTCCGGGCCGCCGAACAGGGGCAGATAGATGTTTAAATAGCGGTCCCCGTGCAAGGCGATGACCCGCCAGAAATAGCTGTTGAACGGCGTTGGGATCGCCAGCATTCGGTCCGCCGTGATGCCGGGCCGCCGCAGAACCGCTTCGGCCCTGGCCATGGCGATCTGTTGTGCCCCGAAGCACCAGGCCTGATAGGCGCTCGACAATGCCAGGGCAAGGCCCACCACCACGCCCATGCGGCGGGACCATTGGCGCAGACATAGCGCCCAAATGGCCGCCACCAACAGGGGCAGGGTATAGAGGACATCGATGATGAAGACCGAGCCAACGCCGTAGGGCTCCATGACCAGGGGCCAGAGCAGTTTGGTGCCGTACACGGTCAATCCATCCAGCAGGGCATGGGTGGTCAGGCACAGAAAGACGGCGGCATAGGTCGCTGGGCGTTGCTGCCGCAGGGCGGCGATAAACCGCGTCATGGCCTCGCCGATGATCGGCGTCACCATCGCATGGACCAGTAGAGAATGGCTGAAACCGCGGTGGGAGACGAAAGCGTCCACCGCGTCACGGCTGGGCATCAGCACATCCAGGTCGGGCAGGCTGCCCAACAGCCCGCCGGCGATGGCGGCCCGGCGCGGCCCCCAAGAGCGTCCTGGGCGGCGACCCAGAACGGCGACCCCGATAGAGGCGCCCAGGACGAACTGGGTCAGGGTATCCATTGGCCGGCGATCAGCGCTCCACGTTGGCGCTGGCCAGGGGCACGCCGAATTCGCCGTGGCAGATGTCGGCCAGACGGGCCACGCCGTCGCGGATCTGCTGGTGCGAGGCATGGCCGAAACACAGACGGATGCGGTGGCGGCCAGTGTCGGGATCGGCCGACCAGTCGGAACCGGGGTTGATGGCCACGCCCTGGGCACCGGCGATCTGCGCCAGTTTATCCGTATCGACGCTGTCGGGCAGGGTGACCCACAGGAAGATGCCGGCCTTTTGCGGCGCGAATTCGGCACTGGCGCCGAACTGCTCGGCCATTGCCGCGGCCATTGTGTCGTGTTTCCCTTTTAGGATCCGGCGCAATTCGTCCACATGGCCGGCGTAATGTCCGGGGCAATATTCCGCCAGGGCCATCTGCTCCAGCGCGCCGCAACCGCCGTCGGTTTTCAGGGGCATCAGGCGGCGCAGCACCGGCCAGTCCGCCACCACATAGCCAACACGCAGCGCCACCGCGACGGTTTTGGAGAAAGTGCCGCAATAGATCACCTGGCCTTCACGATCCATGGAGCGGATGGTGGGCGGGCGGCTGCCCTCCCATATAAGTTCCGCATAGCAATCGTCCTCAAAGATCGGCACGCCGTAATCCCGCGCCAGGTCCAGCATTTGTTGGCGCCGCTCGACGTTCATGACAGTGGCGGACGGGTTTTGCACCGTGGGAATGGTGTAGATGAATTTCGGCCACACGCCTTTATCTTTCAGCCCGGCCAGGATCGTCGCCAGGTGCTCCATGCACATGCCGCCGTCGTCCACCTTCACGGCTTCGTAGGCCACGCCGTGGCGGCGCAGGCGGCTGAGGGTGCCGGCATAGCTGACCGCCTCCACAATTACCGTGTCGCCGGGCGACAGCAGGGCGCCGTTGACCAGGTCCAGGCCCTGCAGGGACCCCGTCGTGATCAGAATATCCCCGGGATCGGTGGGCATGCCGGCGCGGGCTTCCAACATGTCCGAGATGTAGTTGCGCAGGGGCAGATAGCCCTGGGCCCCGCCGTTCATTCCATAGGTGGCCAGGTGCTGGCCGTCACGGGCCATGGCCCGGCCCAGGGCCTGGGTCAGGGCATCCACCGGAACGCTGCCGGCATCATTATGGCCGCCGACGAAATTGTAGGCGGGGAAGCCCGTGAAGGCGTTGGCGGCGGCGGGCAGGTCATCGCGGAAAAAGCTGCTGTAATCAAAACTCATGGGTCTGGTTTCCTGGTTTGCGTGGCGGGGTGGGTGGTGCAACATTGAATTTTGGGATATTAATTGGTACTCTGGATTAATTGAATCGCAAATTTTTGGGCAGGGGTAATAAAAGTGGCTGCAATTCTCACATCATTACGCAACACCGTCATCGCGGGCGTCGTTCTGGCGGTCATCATGGTCATCGTGCTTATGCAATGGCATGCGGATACCATTGCCTTCGACATGGCCTGGGCAACCTTCTTCATGCGCTGGCTGCATGTTTTGTGCGGCGTCATGTGGATCGGCATCCTGTGGTATTTCAACTTCGTTCAGATCCCCAATATGGGCAAAATACCCGACGACCAAAAACCGGCCATCAGCAAGGTTATCGCACCGGCGGCATTGTTCTGGTTCCGTTGGGCCGCGATGGCGACGATCATAACCGGTCTCGCGGTCGGGTCGATGAACGGCTATATCGTCGAAGCGTTGTCGCTGGGCTTGACCGAAGGTGCCACCGGCGGTCACCGTTTGATCGGCATCGGCATGTGGTTCGGCATCATCATGTGGTTCAATGTCTGGTTCATCATCTGGCCCAATCAGAAGAAGGCGCTGGGCATTGTCGATGCCACCGCCGACGAAAAGGCCGCTGCGGC
>JAYGEA010000043.1:0-7542 GCA_046582635.1 Alphaproteobacteria bacterium | reverse complement strand
CAATCTAATGGTGAACATTCAATTGGCTCATCAGTTTCTATGAATGGAAATTCTGATGCTCTAAATATTGGATCATTCATCTGATCTCTTTCTTATTGTTTTAAGTTTCCTTTTTTTAAACTCTATCTATCATGCGTATCCCTACATACTTACTTATACAAACGAAATGCTTGGAAATGACTTAAATGCCAAAAAAGTTCATAAAGCACCAAAATAACAATAATGTTTCAAATTCAGACACATTGCTGAATATTAATTACAATAAAATCTATATCACCATTCATCTGCTCATAAAATCCGCTCTCACAGCACGATCCGTGAAGAGACGCAGTAATTTTCCCAGTTAGATCAGAATTATGAAGAATGATAAAAGGAATTTTGGTGCCGGCGAGAGGAGTCGAACCCCCGACCTGATGCTTACAAGGCAACTGCTCTACCAACTGAGCTACACCGGCACATCAAAATCCTACAAATTTATTTCTATTCCCAATAGGGAAATATTGCAAGGGTTTAGGTTCTGTCTAACATGTCCAATATATTACCTGCATGGTTAATACCGCTTCGCATTTTGGTAAGTTCTGCGAATTGATCAGGTGTTCTGGTTTGGCCGTAAAAGCGTTCTATCATATTCACGGATGTACCCATGTTCCTAGCGAGAGTATAGATATTGGTTCCTTCTTCAAGTCGGAAGGTGGCATATGTGTGTCGCAAGCTGTAAATTGTTCTTCTGTTCCATTTATCGTCAAATCCAACACCACTTGCAACAACCAACGAAGTAAAACTTTTCTTAAAAGACCGAATGGGTCGTCCGTCCCTGTGTGCAAATATAAAACCATCAGGTGTCGGTTCCACATAGAGTTTTTTAATCCGTTGTAGATACTCCAATACCTCTGTATTTCTTGCTACAACTTCCCTGCCTCCTGTTTTACCTGATACAGAGAAGACAACAACGGCATCTATTTCCCGGTTGTTTGGTTCAATACGAATGTCTTTCCAGCAAAGTGTTCTAGCTTCTCCTACTCGTATTCCTGTATTTGCAAGGATAAGTGCATAGTTCCACAACAAAGTGCGATCTCTTGCGACTGATGGATGACCAGTAGAATTTATCCAATGCCGTGAGTACCGTACCAGTTTGTTCCAATCTGCTCGTGTAAAATGAGGACGGCGTATATCTTTATGAGTTGGTTTTTGGAATACAGGAACTTCTCGTAGATATTTCATATCCTTGCACCAACGCAAAAACCGGAGAATTTCACCTGCCTCGCTGTGTAAGGTATTCTCACTTGTTGGTTTGCCGTGTCTGGTCTGTTGTCTTCGCCAATCAAAATAGGCCGTCATGTTTCTACTATTGATCCAATCCAAAGTTTGACCTTTGGAATAGGTACGAAGCGACTTTCCAACTACTTGGTCAATATCTCTATAACGATTATCTGTTTTAGTTTTTTGGGTCGCTAAAAATTCATCAATAATTTTGGATGCATGAGGCGCATTAACCATCTCGCCAGCCAGAACTTTTATTCTTCCATCTTCATATAAATCCATAGCAAATCTATATGCGGCGTCTCTATCAGGCGTCTTACAGGATTTTACCAGATAACCAGAAACACCCGGTAGATTGATCCTTGTATGGAAATTCAGCGATTTGGATGATTTACGCCGATAGATGATCACACGACCATTTTGGAAGGTTTCAAGGTTAGTATATGATTTGGTTTCTGCTATAAAGAAAACCATATATTGTTTTATTCATTTTGTAAAGATTTTGTAAATGTTATAATCAAAAGGATAACATATCTAACTTATTGTTTTTAAAATATAAAATGATATAGATAATCTCATTACAAATCAATTGCTCTACCAACTGAGCTACGCCGACGTTGCGGGGATTTTAATGGGTTGTTGGGGCCGGCTCAACCAATCTTTCGCCGGGACGGGTGGTATTCCCGCGACGTGGATCAAAACGACAGCAAGGTGCCGATGACGAATTGCGTGGCGGTGTTCTCGGAGGCGGCGGCATCTAGGTTGGCTTCCACGTCCCAATAACTCAACCCGCCCGTCAGGGTGATGCCGGGGGCCAGGTCATAGTTCAGGCCGACCTGATAACCATCCGTTTCGTCCAAGCCCAGACCGGCGCCGGCCCCGACTTCACCATGGGCATAGCCGGCGGCCAAGATCCAATTGCCCATGGCGTAGGTCACGCCCATGGAATAATCCGTGCGGCCCGTGTTGGCGGCGGAAGTGCCCTGATTATCTTCCCGGTAATCGGCGCCGAATGTGAAGCTTTGATAGCCGAGTTCAACGCCCAGGCCCCAGTGTTCCTGATCCGCGGTCCCGACGGTGGCGGCTTCCAGATTAGATTTTCCATAGCCGGCATAAAGTCCCAGATCGAGGGCGCCGATATTGCGGACGTAATTGGCCCCGACTTCAATGAATGCCGAATGCTGGCCCGCCGTGCGATTACCCTGCTCGCCGCTGTAAGCCGTGGTGCAATTGCTGCTCGCCGTGTTTTCCCCGCAATTTTCAGGCGTATAGAACATGCCCAGTTGAAAGCCACTCATGCGCGGGGTGAAATAGGTGATTTTTTCGGAAACGCCGGATAGGGAGGTGAACGCAGCCGGCGGGGCGACGACGTTGGTCTGGTCGGAGAACTTGATATCGCCCTCGCGCGCGAGCCTGGTGCCGCGGCGGTTGGCGCCGGGTTGGCCGGTGCCGTCGTCCTGTCGCATGGCGGCCAGATAGGCCTTGAAGTAACCGCCCACACTAATGGGAATATTTTCCGCGCCCCGCGCCCCGCTGCTGGCAACCATGATGCCGGCGGCAATGAAGGCCGTGATGGCTGTGGTACCTAAGAGCTTGTTTTTCATGACAATCCGCTCCCCCTCGCCGAAACCGCGCAGAACCCGCCCAGAACCCGACCGATAGCCCAAATGAGTCCATCGGCCTGATACGTGATATATAGGGGCAAAGGGTAAATATTTCGTTCCCGGTGAGGCTTTCGTCGTGAAGGAAGCAAGGGAGTGACGTCATTTTAGAAGGATAGGCGCATATGACCGATAAACGCGAGAGTGGCGAGGACAGCGAACCAGGGCCGCTGCATGGTATCCGGGTACTGGATTTTTCCATGTTTCTGGCCGGTCCCTATTGCACCCGGCTGATGGCGGACATGGGCGCGGAAATCATCAAGGTGGAGCCGCCAGCCGGTGATTTTCTGCGCAATGCACCGCCTTTCCGCGACGGGCGCAGCGCCTATTTCGGACATATCAACTGCGGCAAGAAGAGCTTGCAGCTGGATCTGAAGAGCGCCAAGGGGGTGGAGGCGATCCGTCGCCTGATACCCAGTGTCGATGTGGTATTGGAAAATTACCGCCCCGGCGTCATGGCCCGCCTGGGTCTGGATTATGACACCTTGTCGGCGTTGCGGCCCGAGCTGGTCTATTGCTCGATCTCGGGCTATGGGCAAACCGGGCCCGGCAGCCTGCGCCCCGCCTTTGCGCCGATTATCCACGCCGCCTCGGGCTATGATCTGATCATGATGGGCTACCAGATGAGAGAACGCAGCCCTGGCGATGCGCCGCCGCCCGCGCGCTCCACCGTGGCCGATATTCTGGGCGCCATCAACGCGGCCCTTGTGCAACGCCTGACCAGGGGCCGGGGCCAGCGCATCGACGTGGCCATGATGGATGCCATGCACAACATGCTGGCCTATGAATATCAGGCCGCCCAGATGGAGGCGCCGGACCGGCCCATTGTGTTTTCCCCACTTCGTACATCGGACGGTTTCGTCATGGTGGCCCCGGTCAGTCCGGCGAATTTCCGCGGCCTGACCGAGGCCGCCGGCCGCCCGGAACTGCTGAAGGACCCGAGGTTTTCCACCGGTCCGGCGCGGGTGAAAAATTGGGATGCCCTGTTGGCGGAGGTTGAGGGCTGGTCGGCGGCCATGACCACCGCGCAGTGCGAGACGGCAATCCTGGCGGCGGGCTGTCCCTGCACGCGCTATCTAGAGATCGGCCAATCCATGACGGAGCCGCAGGTCGCCGCCCGCGGCGCCGCCGTGACCATGGGCGGCACGGATGATCCCTATTTGGTGGCAAATTGTCCGGCGCAGTTCAGCGGCGGCAGTGTCGGGGCCAAACCTTGGGTCCCCGAGCTGGGCCAGCACACGGCGGAAATATTGGCGGAGGTCGGTCTTTCGGCGGACTGAAACAGCTCTCTATTGTCGCTGCTGTGATTTTGCGGTATTTACACAAAATGGACGTGATATAGGAGCTGACATGCCACAGGGCAATTTGGGCGGTAATTTGGCCGGCAAGAGCATCCTCTTGATTATCAGCGGCGGGATCGCCGCCTATAAATCCCTGGACCTGATACGCCGATTGAAGGAACGCGGGGCCGCCGTGCGCTGTGTCTTGACCGCCGGAGGGGCGCAATTCGTTACGCCCCTGTCCGTGGCGGCACTGTCGGAAGAGGCAGTGTTCCAGGATCTGTTCTCCCTCAAGGACGAGAGCGAGATGGGCCATATCCGCCTTAGCCGGGAAGCGGATTTGTTGGTGATCGCCCCGGCCAGCGCCGATCTGATGGCCAAAATGGCGTCTGGGCAGGCCGATGACCTGGCCTCCACCGTTCTGCTGGCGACGGACAAACCGGTATTGTTCGCCCCGGCCATGAATACCCGCATGTGGGAGCATCCCGCAACGCAACGCAATGTCGCCACCCTGCTGGATGACGGCCTCACCTCGATCGGCCCCGGCCAGGGCGATCTGGCCTGTGGCGAGGTGGGATCAGGGCGCATGTCCGAACCGCTGGAGATTGTTGCCGCCATCGAAACGTTGCTGGGGGAAACCCCGGTGGCGGGCGATGCACCCTTGATGGGACGCCGGGCCATTGTCACCTCCGGCCCCACATACGAGGCCATTGATCCGGTGCGCTATCTGGCCAATCGTTCCTCGGGCAAGCAGGGCCATGCCATTGCCGCCGCCCTGGCCCAACTGGGGGCGGAGGTGGTGCTGGTCGCCGGGCCCAACAATCTGCCCGACCCCGGCGGGGTTCGGGTGCAGGCAATAGAATCGGCGGCCCAAATGCTGGCCGCCTGTGAAGCCGCCCTGCCCGCCGATATCGCCGTCTGTGCCGCCGCCGTGGCCGATTGGCGCGTCGCGGGCGAGGCGGAGCAGAAGATAAAAAAGGACGGCAGCGGCCAACCCCCGGCCCTGGCCCTGGTGGAAAACCCCGATATTCTGAAGACCCTCAGCCAGCTGAACGGCGGCCGGCCCGGTCTGGTGGTTGGTTTCGCGGCCGAGACGGAAAAGGTCGTCGACCACGCGCAAGGCAAACGAACGCGCAAGGGCTGCGACTGGATTGTCGCCAACGACGTGGGCGCGGGCACCGGCGTCATGGGGGGGGATGACAATACCGTGCATCTGATCACCGCCCAGGGTGTCGAGAATTGGCCCACCATGTCCAAGGACGCCGTGGCGGCGGCCCTGGCCCGGCGCATCGCCGACTATTTCGGCGCCGCATAAATCCATGCTGCGGGTTCCCGTACGGCGGTTGGCCAATGGCGCCGGCCTGGAGCTGCCGGCCCGGGCCACGGCGGGCAGCGCCGGCATGGACCTGCGCGCCGCCCTGGACCAGGATGTGGTGTTGCCCCCCGGCGGTCGTGCCCTGATCCCCACCGGCATCGCCTTGGCCCTGCCCATGGGCCATGAGGGTCAGGTTCGCCCACGCTCCGGCCTGGCCTTGCGTCACGGCATTACCGTGCTGAACGCGCCCGGCACCATAGATGCGGATTACCGGGGCGAGGTCAGCGTGGTGCTGATCAACCATGGCGACGATGCCTTTACGGTTCGCCGGGGCGAACGCATTGCCCAATTGGTTGTCGCCACCGTCATCGAATGCGCGCTGGAAGAAGTCGAGACATTGCCCGAAAGCGCGCGCGGCGCGCGGGGTTACGGCTCTACCGGGGTTGGCGATTAGGCTATGCTGCGTTTGTCGAAAAAGACCATGTTCGTGCTCGAGGCGGTGCTGGATATCGCCTGTAATGCTCGCCCCGACCCGGTGCAATCCAAGGACATCGCCCTCCGCCAAGGCATTCCCCAACGTTATCTGGAAGGTGCCCTACAGCATCTGGTCCGGGCCGGCATTCTGCGCGGCGTGCGCGGGCCCAAGGGCGGCTATCGTCTGGCCCGCGAGCGGCGGCGGATTACCGTGGCGGAGGTGGTCCGTTTGATGGAAGAGATGGACGAGCTTGATACCGAACCCGTCACCTCCCCCCTGGGCCGGGCCGTGGTACAGCCCCTGTGGCGGGAGTTGCGCGATGACATGCTGGATCGATTGGAAAGCGTCAGCTTGGAGGATCTGTTCCGTCAGGCCCGCCAGGCCGGGGTCGCCGATGGCACGGGCGGCAAGAGCGCGGACTTTGATATTTAGGGACAAGATGAAAGGCTTTGGATGAGTGGGCGCAGCACGACCGGCCGGGGCCGGGTTTATGACTCGATCATTGATACCATCGGCGATACCCCGCTGGTACGGCTCTCCCGCCTGTCCGACGATGCCGGCGTAAGGGCCCATATTCTGGCCAAGTTGGAGTTTTTCAACCCCCTGGCATCGGTCAAGGACCGCATCGGCGTGGCCATGATCGAGGCCATGGAACAGGCCGGCGTGATCGGCCCCGAAACGGTTCTGGTGGAACCAACCTCGGGCAACACCGGCATCGCCCTGGCTTTCGTGGCCGCCGCCAAGGGCTACCGCATCATTTTGACCATGCCCGATTCCATGTCCATCGAGCGCCGGCGCATGCTGTCCCTATTGGGCGCCGAACTGGTTCTGACCCCGGCCGAGGACGGCATCCAGGGCGCCATTCGCAAGGCGGAGGAGCTGGTCGCCGGCATGCCCAATGCCGCCATTCCCCATCAGTTCGAAAATCCGGCAAATCCCGATATTCATCGCCACACAACGGCCCGGGAAATCTGGAACGACACCGATGGCGCCGTGGATATCCTTGTCGCCGGTGTCGGCACGGGCGGCACCATCACCGGCGTCGGCGAAACCCTGAAGGCGTTGAAGCCCGCCGTGCACATTGTCGCGGTGGAGCCCGAAGACAGCCCCGTATTGTCGGGCGGCGAGCCGGGGCCGCACAAGATCCAAGGCATCGGCGCCGGCATTATCCCGGCGGTGCTGAACCTGGACATTGTCGATGAAATTCTGACCATCGGCAACGAAACCGCCTTCGACACCGCGCGCTGCGTCGCCGCCCTGGAAGGATTGCCGGTGGGTATTTCATCCGGCGCCGCCCTGGCGGCCGCCATCGAGGTGGCCGAGCGGCCGGAAAACGACGGCAAAACCATCGTCGTCATCGTGCCCTCATTCGCCGAGCGCTACCTCTCCACGGCGCTGTTCGAGGGCATGTAGTCGCCTGTTAAGAAGCGGCTTTGATCGCTGAGAATGTCATCATCGCGGCGGATATTGTGGCGATAAATTTGCATAACAATGCCCTGAACCACTTGAGGATGAGGCGGAAGTTGTAGCCGACTGCGCTCATAACGGCGT
>JAYGEA010000034.1:0-3615 GCA_046582635.1 Alphaproteobacteria bacterium | reverse complement strand
ATCCAGCGACCGCCGAT
This sequence comes from Alphaproteobacteria bacterium, assembly GCA_046582635.1. Lineage (GTDB taxonomy): Bacteria > Pseudomonadota > Alphaproteobacteria. The sequence goes on along the minus strand of JAYGEA010000034.1, from coordinate 3,598 downwards.
CGAGACGGACATCTCGTCGAGATGCCATTGCGGGTGTGCCCGCGGACGCCCTCGTCGTAAAGCTCTCGCGATCGGCGGGCCGAACCTCTTCACCCATCGCCGAACGGTCTCGTACGACACCTCGTTCAGCCATGAGCTCCTCGACGTCTCGGAGGCTCAGATTAAATCGAACATACATCCAGATAGCGCGCTGGATGATCGATGAAGGGAAGTGGAGATTTCGATAGCTGATTACATTTATCCGGCAAGCTTAACCGGATCAGCTCTGCTGACGCACTCCAGTTTGTGACAAAGCCGCCAGGGCCACAAAAACCAGTCCCTGGGAGAAGAACATCATCTTTAAAGACAGAGGCAATGATTCATTCAATTCGGAAATTACCTTCGATGATTATGTCTGCCAACGGTTTGCGGGAATTGGGGGCTTCTTTCTCGCGCGCACTCGCAGGTAGCTTATCGATTTCGCCTGGTTTTCCGACGGCAATCATAATTTCGACCGAGTAATCGTCCGGTACATTAAGTTCTGTTCTAGCTTTTTCGTAATCGAACCCTTGCATTCCGTGGGATACCAAATCCATGGCGGATGATTGAAGCGCAATGTTTTGCCAAGCTGCTCCGGCATCGAATGAATAGGTGCGGACCGGATTACCATCTGGCTCCGTTGTGGTGCGGGAAACTAACACTATCAGGAGACCAGCATTTTTGGCCCATGCAAAATTGCCTTCCACCAAAAATCCAAGATATTTTTCCCAATGAGAAGAACCTCTAGTTGTATATAGAAATCGCCAGTGTTGCGCGTTATAGGACGAAGGTGCCCATCGTGCTGCTTCGAATAAAGACATGATTTCTTCATCATTTAGAGTTTCACCCGACATGGCTCGGGGTGACCAACGTCGGTAGAGCATTGGCTCAATTGGCCAATCTGGCGTACGATAGTCATCAATCTCAATATCTGTCGGTTTCATGAGCATCTCCAATCGCATAAAAAACTAATGTAAAATTTAGGATCAATAAATTATCCACGGAAATCTGAACTCTGCACAGATATAATAATGTCTATCCTTTTTGAGATACTCGAGCCTAACGGCTCTTATAGTCACAATCCACAATAGGTATAGTTGAGCGCCAAAGAAATCTAGTCGTGGAAATTTGGTCGAGGTGCTTGATATCCGTTCGGCAGAGCGATCAGTGCCTCAGTGAAGGTCACGAAAGGTATCGTCAGCTCGCTGAGCGGAATAGGAAATAACTTCTCGAACATTCAGATCGATGCAGCCTTGCAACCGGGGAATAGTGGCGGGCCGATATTGGATGATCGCCACCCTGACCGCCCTCATGCTGTTCGCCGCGACGCCCGTGGTGGCGGGGGATTGGGAGGATGCTTCCTCCGCCATCCGCGCGGGTGATTACCAGAAAGCCTTTCGGCTTTGGAAGCCGTTTGCTGAACTGTCCGTCATCAAATCCTCCCATTGGAAACAGGACCATATGTCCCAAATGATTTGATGACGGACAGGCCATGGGATGTGGTGTAGTCGAATCCATACTATTCTCCGTGAGACCCTGAATAATGTTCCGGACAGTAAAGTATACAATGGGCCAAGTTTGAAGAAGTTAATCAGTTAACCTGATGCTGCGACGCAATGTGCTAAAACGCCTCATCGTCGAGGGCGGGGGAAGATCGTTTGGCAGCATTGCCCATTGGCAGCCCGTCGAGGCCATATACAGGATCGCATCCATGACATCGCGCATCGCCGTCGTCCGGGGCCGGCCATTTTTCTTGCGCGCCGGCATGAACGGCGCCAGTAAGGCCCATTCGCCTCGTCGGTGTAGTCGATACCCCAGTCCACGCTTTTTAGCGCGATATCGTAGGCATGGGCTTCCACGGCCGCTTCGTATTGGTTGGCAATTTCGTTTGGGCTGGCGGCTTCCCACCATTTATCGGCCTCGGCCTGGTTCCATTTCATGTTGGCCCTTCGGGCCGGGTCGCCGAGATTGTAGGCCTGGGCGACGTCCGGGTCGGTACCGAATTTGCTGGCAAGATTCCTTAGCTCCAGATCTTCGATGGGCTCATTGAAAAACTTCTGGCGATCATCGATGTTCCGCAAGACCAGGTTGGCGTTGGTTTTCTCGCGCGGCTTGGTGCGGGGGTCTTTGTAGAGCACCGGGTCATGGTCGGCGTGGAAGGATTCGTGGCGGTTGAACCGGCCCATGACGTGGTCAAAGGCGAATTCATCGTCGTCGTCCCGCTTGGATTTGTGCGGATCGTCGAAAGTGGAATTAAATCTGGTCATGGTCATTGCCTTTCCTGGCTTTCCTGGTGATTTATGGGTTGTGTTGCGGTCGGCGCCGGCCGGCCATGAAAAAGGGCCCGGCGCGGTTGCCCGCGGGGCCCATGGTTGCGATATATTTCAGACACAAATCGTGCCCGCGACTAGAGCATTTCCGAAAGGGAAATGCTCCGATTCTTAAAGATAGAGCAATTTTTCCAATCACTTAGAAACGCTTCGCGATTCACATTTAATCGGAATTGCTCTAACCAAAATGAAATGTCCAAAATGGACTATCCAAAAAAACAAATATAGCGCCTCGACAGATGCCTGGCGCCCTGATCTTCTTCCGCTATCGTGGTCCGGCAATTACTGCCGCACCAATTCCAATATAATAATACTACACCATGTTAATTTAATTTGCAAGAACTATCGTGCTAAACCGCCTAAAAATGTGCTGGCCTACATATTATGTTCGGCGATCAAGGCCAGAAACGTGGCGGCGAATTTTTCCAGCTTGGCCTGGCCGACGCCGTGGACGGTGGCGAATTCCTCGTCCGAAGTGGGGCGGCGGCGGGCCATGTCGGTGAGGGAGCGGTCGTTGAAGACCACATAGGCGGGCACTCCGCGGGCACGTGATAATTCGGACCGTAGGGATTTCAGGGCCGACAGTAATTCCAGGTCGCGGGCGGACAGTTCCGCCTCCAGCTCGGTCTCGCGAACCGATGCACGCGCTTTAGACTTGCGAGCCTCTTTTGGCGTCTTGGCGTATTGGGGGGCGGCGTCGGGGCGGTAATGGAAGGTTTCCTCGCCGCGCAGGACGGCCTGGCCGCGCGGGCTGATGGCCAGGCCGCCGTAGCCTTCCAGGTCGAGCTGCAGATAACCCCCTGCCACCAGCTGGCGCAGGATGGAATGCCATTCGGCCTTGGCCTGTGGTTTGCCGGCGCCGTGGCTGTCCAGGCGGTCGTGGCCAAACTTTCGCACTTTTTCGTTGTTGGCGCCGAGGAGCACATCGACCACGTGGGCCGCGCCAAAGCGCTGCCCGGTCTCGCGAATGGCATCCAGGGCGCGGCGGGCCAGGTGGGTGCCGTCAATGGGCGCGGGGGCGTCCAGGCACAGATCACAATGGCCACAGGGCGGCAGGCTCTCGTCCCCTTCGCCGAAATAGGCCAATAGGGTCTGCCGGCGGCATTGCGGTGCCTCGCAATAAGCCAGCAGGGCGTCCAGGCGTTTATGTTCCTGGCGGCGGCGGTCGTCGCTGCCTTTTTCATCCTCGATGAACATACGGCGCATGCGGATATCGCCCAGGCCGTAGAGCATCATGGCCTCCGCCGGCG
>JAYGEA010000031.1:0-35403 GCA_046582635.1 Alphaproteobacteria bacterium | reverse complement strand
GAGTATGATCCCGTGGGTGGCCGGGTGGGGGCGTGGGCCGGCTTGGTGATATCGAAGATAGCCATAATTTATCGCAAGGCGACCAGGTCGCCGTCGTCCGACAGGACGTAGATCGTACCATCCGCCACCACGGGGGGGATCAGGGCGCCATCGGGCAGTTCAATGCGGCCCAGCAGGCGCCCGGAATAGGGCGAGACGGCAACCGCATAACCTTCCGAGGAAACCAAGACCAACCGGTCCGAGGCCAGGACCGGGCCGCTCCAATGGATGGGATCCAGCTTATCCTCTTCATCCTCATAGCGGGGCAACTGAACGACCCAGCGAATACGGCCGCTTTTTCGCGCCAGGCAGACCACCTCGGCCTGGGCGGTGACCAGGAAAATAAAATCACCGGCCACCCACGGGGTCTCCATCCCGGCGATATCCCGGTCCCAGATGCGCCGGCCGCTGCGCAGGTCAATGGCCGCGATGCGGCCCGAAAAACTGATGGCCAGAACCATGCCCCGGTCAATCACCGGGCTGCCCCTGATCTCGCTCATGGCCGACAGCGGCGCCAGGCGCCGGGTGCGGATCAGTTGATCGCCCCAGACCATGCGGCCGTTTTCCAGGCGCAGGGCGAACAATTCTCCCGATGAATAGGGCACCACCACAAGGCCGCCGCCCACGGCCGGGCTGGGCGCGCCGATCAATCCGGCGTCTTCGGGAATGCCTGCGTGGCTCCACAAGGTGCGGCCATCGGCGGCCGAAAGGGCATGCATTTGATTATCATAAGTGATGACAAAGACCCGGCCGCCGCTGGCCGTCGGCGCGCCGCGCACCGGGATGCCGATGCGCCGGGTCCAAATTTCCTTGCCATCCTCCAGCGACATGGCATGGACAAAGCCATAGCCGGTGGTGGCATAGACGACACCGTTGTCGATGCTGACGCCGCCGCCGATTACGCCCTCGTCTTCGTCTTCCGGCGTCAACTCACGGCGCCAGAGCGCCTCGCCGTCGGCGGTTCGAAAAGCCGTCACCACCGCCTCGGCATCCATGCTGACAATGCGCTCGCCAACCACCACGGGCCGGCTCAACAGTTTTCTTTCGCTGCCCGAGCCGGCGCCGATATCGATCTTCCAGGCCCGTGTAAGATTCTCCCCCACCTCGAGATGATGCATGGCGTGATTGGCGAAGCCGGCCGCTTGCGGCCAGTCGGGATTGCGCCAGGGGCGGGGCAGGCGGACATCCAAATCGGCGATGGCGGCGTCGGGCTCCAACGCCTTGTCCAACTGCAGGATCGAGATGCGTTCGCCCGGCAGGGGCGGGGCCTGGGTATTGCCCAGCCAATCCGGCAGTTCGCAGCCGGACAAAGTGACGGCGCCCACGATCAATGCCAGAACCACGAAAGGGCCACGAAGCATTGTGCTAACCCTCCCCACCCAGAGCGGCAAGCATCTGGGCGGCGCGGCTGCGCATGCCGTCGGGGGCGCCGGCGTCCTCGGACAGGGCCTTGAAGGCGGCCCGGGCACCGGCCATGTCACCGTCCCGATGTTTCAGAACAGCCTGCATTTCCAGGCCGGAATAGCGCCAGGGCGAATCCTGGCCCACCAGGTCGCCGATCCGCCGGGTCAAATCCTCCGTCCCGCCGCCGTCAATCAACAGTATGACAGCCTGCAAATTCGCCAGGCCGCGGAAAATGGGGTCGATGCCGTCATCGGCGGCGATCTGATCGTACGCGGTCACCGCGCCGGCGCTATCGCCGGCTTCGATGCGGGCGGCGGCGGCCTGGAACTTGGCAATCAGGCCATAACCCGTGCTGGCCTCGGCCGCCAGCGATTGAAACGAGGCGATTGCGGCGGCGGTATCGCCCTTTTGCAACAATTGTTCCGCCACCACATAGCGCGCGGATTCCTCCGCCCGCTGCGCCGTTTTGTATTCCCGCCAACCGACCCGACCGGCGGTGCCGACCACGATGGCGACGCACATTATGATGACGTAGATACCGTACTTGCGCCAAAGCACCACGGCCTTGTCGCGTCTGATATCCTCGTCGACTTCTTGGAAAATATCCGCCACGCGGGCACACTCCACCACTTGCCGCCGCAAATTAACCGGAGGTCATCCAGAATGCGGCATATGAAAAAAAGTTGGCTTATCCAGCCAGACCCTAACTAAGCGGCAAGAGCCCATATGTCACGGAGATTCACATAAAAATGTTCAATCCGAAAACACCGGCCGGGGCAGTTTGGGCAACAGCGGCGCGACCGCCGCGGCCATGGCCAGAAGTTGGCCGTCGGCCAGGGGCCGGGCCATCAATTGCAGACCCAGGGGCATGCCGCCCGGTGACAGACCACAGGGCAGGCTGAGCGCCGGACAACCGCCATGGTTGGCCCACTGGGTAAAGTCGGCCTGTCCGGGGGGTGGGGCCTGCTCGAACGGGAAGGCGGCCTGGGATGTGGTCGGCAGAAGCAATAGCTCGACCCGGTCGAACAATTTGTGCATCCCCACCTTTACCGCCGCCAGTTGCCTTTGCGCCGCGACCAACCGATGCGCCGGGGCGTTGCGGCCATAGTTCAGCATCTTGGCAAATCCGTCGGAGAAATCCTCCCGGCTGGCCAGAAAATGTTCGGCCAAGGCGTGCCCGGCCTCCGCCTCCGATATCAACAGTCCGGCCAGGCGGGTGCCGGTGGGATCGGGGCTGGGCAAGGGGGCGTCCACGATGACGGCGCCCTGCTGGCGCAAAGCATCAACATGAACCTGAAAATCTTCCCAAATGCCGTCCGTGCAAGGTGTCGCCGCCGCCGCCAGCGGCACGGCGAAGCGCAGGCCCCGCAAATCCACCGGTGCCCCTTGCAGGGCGTTTTGGCCGTGGATGGACCCGGCGCAATCGGGATCGTGGCCGGCCAACACCGCCAGCAGCAAGCCCAGATCCCGGTGCGAACGGCACAGCGGCCCCACATGGTCCAGGCCGTAGCTCAAGGGCACCACGCCACGGGTGGAAATCAGGCCGTAAGTGGGTTTCAACCCCGCCAGGCCGCAGTAGGCCGCCGGCAGGCGAACGGACCCCATGGTGTCCGTGCCCAGGGCACCGGCGCAAAACCGCGCCGCCACCGCCGCCGCCGAACCGCCCGAAGAGCCCCCCGGTGTATAGCCCCGGCGCCAGGGATTTTGCGTCTGGCCGTGATGGGGATTATCCGTGGTGGCGCCCAGGGCGCCTTCATGCATGTTGACCTTGCCCATGAGCACCGCGCCAGCCGCGCGCAGCCGCCGGGCCGCCTCCGAATCCCGCGCCGGCGTCCACAGCCGGGCCATGCCGTTGGTGGTGGGCACGCCGGCCAGATCGATATTATCCTTCAGGGCGATGGGAATGCCGTCCAGGGCGGAGAGCCTCCCGATACCCCGCGACCGTCGCTGATCGGCGGCGCGGGCCTGTTCCCGGGCCGGGTCCGCCAACAGGGTGATGAAGCAGTTCACATCGCCTTCATACTGCCCAATCCGGCCTAGATAGGCATCCAACAGCGCCTCGGCCGTGAAATCGCCCGCCGCCAAAGCGGCGTCGGCATCGGTGATATCCAACAACGTCAGGTCGGTCATGGCTGTCAGTCCCGGACCGGGATCATCAGATCCACCAGATCCGTGACATCATCCAGCGCCTCCAGATCTTCAATCCGCTCTATCAGCCCCTCGACGGCCGCCCCTGCCAGGGGCCGTGGCGCGGCGGCGCAATTGCCGCGGAATTTTTCCAGATGGGCCTGGTGGCTCATGGCATTGGCCGGGCTGCCATAGACATCGCGCACGGTGATGGCATGCTGGCCGCCGTCTTTCAGAGTGATGATGATGCTCACCGGTACCAGGGCATTGGGGTCCGGATTATCGTCGATATCGATTTGGATGCAGCGGGCCAGGGCAATCGTTTGGGGGTCGTGGAGGTTGGCCTCTGCATATGCATCGACGCCAATGCCATTGCGGCCCAAGGCATGGGCGGTGACATACTGGGCGCACAGCCGGGCGTAATTGGTTGTCATGGTCTCGCCGACCGGGCGGCCCACCAGATGATGGATCAGGGGCGGCACGTCCGCCTGGATCCGCGCGATTTCGTGGGCGGCAAAGCCATGTTGGCGCTGCAGGCGCAGGCAGCCATCGACGATGCCATGAGTGGCCCGGCCCGAGGGGTAGGGCTTGTGCGACAATTCCGCAATGCGCCAGGTCTTACCTATATTACCCAGCAGAACCTCACGGTCGTAATCACCCTCGAACAGGCGCAGGAAGCCGAACGGCCCCTCCAGAATATTGATCGGACCCTCCAGTCCGGCGGCGGCCATGTCGCAGGCCACCACGGCATTGCGGGCGTTGAAGCCCACCTGCATGCCCAGCAGGGCGGAGCCTTCGGTGTGGGCCTGCATGGTGCCGCACATCTGCCCATAGGCGATGGAATAGGCGTTGCGCAAGGTTTCGCCATCAAAATTCTTCAGCTTGCCAATGGCCGTGACGGCGGCCAGGGCGCCCGCCGTGCCGGGGCGGAAGAATTTCAGGCCGGTGGTCACGGCCACGGCGATATGGCAGGCCACGTCCACGCCCAGGACGCAGGCCAGCATCAGATCCCGGCCGGTGACCCCGCCGTCGCGTTCGGCCACGGCCATTGCCCCCCCCAGCAAAACAGTCATGGCATGAACCACCGCGCCTTCGTGCACACAGTCGAATTCCGCATTGTGGATCTGGTAGGCATTGCACAGCGCGGCACTTGGCGCCGGCAGGGCCTGGCCATGACCCCAGACCCGTGCCTGTTCGCCGGTGCCCCATTGTTGTGACAGTTGGATCGTCTCGTCCACCCAGGGGCCGCCGCCCCCCGACAGCCCGACGCCGAAACTGTCCAAAATGAATGTCTTGGCGGCGCGGATCGCCACCTCCGGCACGTCATCAATGGTCGTCCTGGTAACGTGACCGACAAAATCTTCTATGGCATCCATTCGTTTGCCCCCTGCCCGTATATCCAGGCTATACATTAACCTGACTAATCCAGTTTGACTGGATTAGTCAGGCTGGCCCGCTCCCCCACCCGGCCACCCATTGATGATGATCCCATGGGTGGCCGGGTGGGGGAGCGGGCTGGCCTGGCTTGCCCTAAAATTACATTGTACAGCTTCACGGGACTCCCATGCCAAAAACAATATCCGCCGCCGACGTGCCAGGGCTGCTGCGGCCCGGCCAAACCGTATTCGTCCAGGGTGCGGTGGGTGAACCCCTGGTGCTGGGTCAGGCCCTGGCGGCGGCGGGGGAGGCCAGCCGGGGCGTGCATTATCTGTCCTGCCTGGTGCCCGGCGTCAACCGCACGGATTTTTCCGCTTTCCATGACGAGGCGACCATGACGGCGTTTTTCATCCAGGCCGAACTGCGCGCCTCGTTCGCCGCCGGCAAGGTGCGGTTCCTGCCCCTGCATTACAGCGGCATTTGCAGCTATATGCGCCGCCATCCGGCAGTGGATGTGTTGTTGATGCAAGTCGCGCCCCCGGATGAAAACGGCATGTGCAGTCTGGGCCTGTCGGTGGATTTTGTGCCCCTGATGCTGGACGGTGCCAAAGTGGTGGTGGCGGAGGTCAACGCCAACATGCCCGCGCCCCCCGGCAGCCCGAAAATTCCCTACGCGCGCCTGGACTACGTGGTGGAATCCGACCGGGCCCTGCCCGAATTGCCCACCGGTGATTTACCTCCCGTGATCGAAACCATCGGTCAAAAAGTGGCGGCATTGATCCAGGACGGTGATTGCATCCAGATCGGCATCGGCAAGGTGCCGGCCGCCATTCTGACCTGTCTGAAGGGCCGCAGGCACCTGGGCCTGCACGGCGGCATGGTGACGGACGAGGTCGCCGACCTGGTCGAGGCGGGCGCCCTGGACAGCAGCCGTAAAAGCATCGACCGCGATATTCTGATCTGCGGCGCGGCCATGGGGACGCGGCGGGTGTTTGACTGGGCGGCGGGGCAGGACAACGTCATCTTCAAGGGCGCCGATTATACCCATAACGTGCCCATCGTGGCGCAGATCGACAATTTCGTCTCCATCAATTCAACCTTGGAGGTGGATTTGACCGGTCAGGCCAATTCCGAAACCCTGGACGGGCGCCAGATCAGCGGCACCGGCGGGTTGGTGGATTTCGTTCGCGGGGCCCGCATGGCCAACAACGGCCGTTCCATTCTGGCCCTGTCGGCCACGGCGGCCCGAGGCAAGATCTCGCGCATCGTACCCACCTTGGCCGCCGGTTCGGCCATCAGCTGCCCCCGCGCCGATATTGACTATGTAGTCACCGAATACGGCGCCGCCCGGCTGAAGGATAAATCCGTCGATGAACGGGCCCAGGCCCTGATCGCCATCGCCGCGCCTGAATTCCACGACGAACTGGACCGGGCCTGGGGCCAGCAGCGGGACCGCATGCGGGGCCTGTGATAGCAAGGTAGGAGGCCGCTAATTGTGATTTATGCGTCGGCGCCGGCGACGGCGCGGGCGAAATCCGTGGCGGCAAAGGGTTGCAGGTCATCAATGCCTTCGCCAATGCCGATGTAGTGCACCGGCAGGGCAAATCGTTCCGCGACCGCAACCAGGACGCCGCCCCGTGCCGTGCCGTCCAATTTGGTCATGGCCAGGCCGGTGACGTTGCAGACTTCGGAAAACACCTCCACCTGGCGCAGGGCGTTTTGTCCGGTCGTGGCGTCCAGCACCAACAGGCAATCATGGGGGGCGCCGTCATCCAGCTTGCCCAAAACCCGCACCACCTTGGCCAGCTCGTCCATCAGCGCGGATTTATTCTGCAGCCGCCCGGCGGTATCCACCAACAGCACGTCCGCGCCCAGCTCCCGGGCCCGGCTCAAGCCTTCATAGGCCACGGCGGCCGGATCCGCGCCCACATCCCGTCGGACCACGGTGGCGCCGGTTCGATCGCCCCAGATCTGTAGCTGATCGATGGCGGCGGCACGAAACGTGTCAGCGGCGGCCATGACCACGGATTTGCCCTCGGCCGCCAGATTATGGGCGATTTTCCCGATCGTGGTGGTCTTGCCTGTGCCATTGACGCCGACCACGAGGATGACGTGCGGGCGATGTTCCGCGGATATGGTCAGGGGCCGGGCCACCGGTTCCAGGATGTCGGTCACCACGTGGGCCAGGGCCGCCTTGACCTCGTCTTCGCTGATTTCCTTGTCAAAACGATCCTCGGCCAGCTTGCCGCTGACGCGGGCGGCAACGGCGGGGCCCAGATCGGCGGCGATCAACAGATCTTCCAGTTCCTTCAGGGCGGCGGCATCCAGCTTTCGCTTGGTGAAAACGCCCGCCACGGAGCTGCCGATATTGCCCGCGGTGCGGCTCAAACCCGCTTTCAAGCGGGAAAACAGGCCCGGTTTTTTATCGCTCATGCGGCCAATTGTCCGATCAGACGGTCAGGCTTCGCGGCCAGAATGCGCACGGTGACGATGCCCCGGGTCGGGGCCAGGGCGGCCGGTTGGTCCAGCTGGATCAAGGCGAACTGTTCGCTGCGTCCCAGCCCGGGCCGTTCCAGCAACATCCGCTGCACGCCGCCAACCTGGCCCGCCAGAAACCCGGCCAGGGCGCTAGCACCCTTATCCCGCAACAGCCCGGCCCGGCGGCGGCGTTCGGGGACCGGTACCTGGGGCATGCGCGCGGCCGGGGTTCCGGGCCGCTCGGAATAGGGAAAGACATGCAGATAGGTCAGGCCGCAATCATCGATCAGGGCCAGGGAGTTTTGGAACTGGGCCTCTGTCTCGGTGGGGAAACCGGCGATCAGATCGGCGCCGAAGACCATTTCCGGCCGGCCCGCCCGCAGCCGTTGGCAAAGCGCCACCGCCTGGTCCCGCCCATGGCGCCGGGCCATGCGCTTGAGGATCAGATCGTCGCCCGATTGCAGGCTGAGATGCAAATGCGGCATCACCCGTTCCTCATCCAGCAGCAAGCGTTCCAAGGCGGGATCAATTTCCACCGCGTCCAGGGACGACAGCCGCAATCGGGGCAGTTCGGGCACCGCCGCCAACAACTGGCCCAACATCCGGCCTAAATTCGGCTGGCCGGGCAGATCATGGCCGTAGGAAGTGATATCGACGCCCGTGAGCACCACTTCTTCATAGCCATTGTCCACCAGGGCCTGGATTTGCGCGATGATGGCCGGGATCGGGACGGAAAGTGACGGCCCCCGTGCAAAGGGAATGATGCAGAAGGTGCAACGGTGGTCACAGCCTTGCTGCACCTGAACGAAGGCCCGCGCCCGGCCGTCAAAGCCCGGCACCAGATGGCCGGCCAACTGCTGTACCGACATGATGTCATCGACCAGGATTTTTTGATCCAGAGGCGCGACAAAATTCTCGCCGCGCAATTTTTCCCGGTTGCCCAGCACCCGGTCCACTTCCTCCATGGCGGCGAAGGCCTCGGGCTCCAACTGGGCGGCGCAGCCGGTGACCACGATGGTGGCGTCCGGGTGCTGCCGCCGGGCCTTGCGGATGGCCTGGCGGGCCTGGCGCACGGCCTCGCCGGTGACGGCGCAGGTATTGATGATGACGGCGTTCCGCAGGCCGGCGTTTTGCGCCTGGGCGCGCATGACCTCCGCCTCGTAGGCGTTCAGGCGGCAGCCGAAATTGATCACTTCGGGCGCGCTCATGCCGTCCCCCGCGCGCCAAGGTTCAAAAGACTGGCGTCCAAATAACCCGAATAAGACGTGGCCACGGCGCCGCTCATCAGGACGTGGCCATCGCTTTCCCGCCATTCGATGATCAACTCGCCGCCATCCACCACCAGATGGGCCCGGCGGCCGCATTTGCCCCTGCGGTGGGCGGCCACCAGGGCGGCGCAAGCGCCGGAGCCGCAGGCCAGGGTCAACCCGGCGGCCCGCTCCCAGACCCGCAGGCGCAAACGATCGGGCGCCAGCACCTGGACAAAGCCGATATTGGCCCGCTCGGGAAATAGTTCGTGCCGTTCCAGCACCGGGCCGACGGCGGCGATATCAATGGCCGCCAGGTCATCGACAAAAAACACCGCATGGGGATTGCCCATGCCCACGGCGCAGGGCCCCTGCAAGGCGGGGCCCTGTTCGGGTTGCAGGGACAAATCCAGTTCCAGGCTGTCCATCTCCCGGGCCAGGGGGATATCGCGCCAATCCAGATAGGCCGGGCCCATGTCGATTTGCACCAAACCGTCCGCGCAAAGACGGCCCGCGAGGCGGCCGGCGCGGGTTTCGATCACGGTTTCATCGCCGCCGCTTTCGGCGAACAGCAGGGATGCGACGCAGCGGGTGCCGTTGCCGCAGGCCTGGGCCTCGCTGCCGTCGGGATTGTGAATGCGCATGAAGACATCGCCCTTGGCGGACGGCTCCATGGAGATCACCTGATCGCAGCCCACGCCCTTGCGCCGGTCCGCCAGGGCTTGTGCCAGGGCGGCGTCCACGCGCAACGATGACTGGCGCAGATCAAGCACGACAAAGTCGTTGCCCGCACCATGCATCTTCAAGAATGGTTGCCGCGTTTCGGTCATCATAAGCCGGATATAGGCAATTCCCGGGCCCAGGTCCAGGGTCTTGGCCGCCGTGGGTTAACACTTTGGTAACCTACCCAAATGATACTCCCGCCCGTGAGGGCATCTTATCGTCTAGGGCGCGAGAGCTTTTAAATAAGGTGTCAATGAGTACCACTATCCTGTACGTGAGCGCGGCTCATACGAGCCGAACCAACCTAAGTATTGCTGTCTATACAGTCGTATGGCGGTCTTGCGGAGAAATCCCATGGTGACAAAAATAGACAGTTTGTTTCAATCCCTATCCAATGCCCCGAAGGATATCACCGCCCTTGTGGCCCATTGGGAAGGCCTGCGCCGGGGCCGACGCTATCCCGCCCGCCGGGACATAGACCCGGTGGCCTTGCGCGATTATCTGGGATTGCTTTGTATCATAGAGGTGCGCAATGACCCGGTGGATTTCGTCTATCGGCTGTTCGGCAGCACCATGGCGGGGCACATGAGCATGGACTTGACCGGTAAGAGCATCCTGGAACTGCAACCGGCTGAACTGGGGCAGCTGCTATTCACGCAGGTCGCCGATACCATCACTGCCGGCGCGCCTGAGTATTTCAGAACTCTGGTCAGCTATGGCGTGCCACCGCGGCACTCCGGCTCGCACCGGTTGATACTGCCGCTTTGGGACGACGATGTGCGTATCGACCATATCCTGACCTATACCCGCATCGACCTGGACGCGCCCGATTACTGGTCCCGCATTCTTCGCTAAGATACCGCCGATTGGATCGTTTGCCAGACCCGTTGCGGCGTCGCCGGCATATCGATGTGATGTACGCCAAGGGGCCGCAGCGCATCCACCAGGGCGTTGATCACCGCCGGCGGCGACCCCGCCGCGCCCGCCTCGCCACAGCCCTTGATGCCCAGCAGGTTTTGCGGGCTGGGCGTTACCTGGGCCGAGAAATTCAGGTCCGGCAGATCGTCCGCCTTGGGCAGGCGGTAGTCCAAGAACGAGCCGGCCAGCAACTGCCCCTCATTGTCATAAGCCGTGTGTTCCATCAGGGCCTGGCCGATGCCCTGGGCCAGACCGCCATGGACCTGCCCGGCGAGGAGCAACGGGTTCACCACCACGCCGAAATCATGCAGGCAGGTATAGGCCACCAGTTCCACCGCGCCGGTCTCGGGGTCCACCTCCACCTCGGCGATGTGACAGCCGTAGGGATAGGTGAAATTTTCGGGCACGAATGTCGCGGTGCTGTCCAGGCCCGGTTCCTCGCCGGGGGGCAATTGTCCGGGGTCACGGCTGGCCCGGACCACGGCGGCCCAGGAAACCGCCAAGTCCGTGCCGGCCACGGTGAAGCGGCCGTCCGCGAAGTCCATATCCGCCACCGCCGCCTCCAGCAAATGGGCGGCAATGCGCTTGGCCTTTTCGATGGCCTGTTCCGCCGCCAGGCTGATGGCGCCGCCGCCCAAGGACAGGGACCAGGACCCCCCCGTGCCCTGGCCCGTGTGAATCAAATCCGTGTCGCCCTGCACCACGCGGATTTTCTCGAACGGCAAATCAAAATAATGGTTCAGCAACTGGCTGAAAGCGGTTTCATGGGCCTGGCCATTGGCCATGGAGCCCGAATAGACCGTGACGCCGCCATTCCGATCAAACTCCAGGCGGGCGCTCTCGCTCAATCCGGCGCCGCCGCCGCAGCGTTCGATGTAATTGCACATGCCGATGCCGCGCAGGCGGCCCCGCGTTCCGGCCTCCCGCCGGCGGTCCTCAATGCCCCGCCAATCCGCCTTGGCCATGGCGCCGTCGAGCAATGTTTCGAAATTGCAGGGATCGTAATTCAGCCCGGTGGGGGAGAGGTAGGGAAAGTCCCCCGGCGGGATCAGATTGCGCCGACGCAATTCCACCCGGTCCAGGCCCATCTGCTCGGCGGCCACGTCCATCAGCCGTTCGATCATGTACAGCACTTCCGGCCGGCCGGCGCCGCGGTAGGGATCGGTTGGTACGGTGTTGGTATAGCGGGCGAATACTTCGGCATATATCAAGGGAATGCGGTAGCAATTGGACAGCATGATCATGCCGTTGACCGGCGAGATTGCCCCCCGCCCGGCGATATAGGCACCCATGTCGGCCTGACTGGCGATCCGGATGGCCAGGAAACGGCCGTCCTCGTCAAACGCCATTTCGGCCCGCATGATGTTGTCGCGGCCATGAAAATCCGTCACGAAGGCGTCCGCCCGCTGGCCGATCCATTTTACCGGCCGGCCCAAATTCTTAGCCGCCAGCAGACACAAGGGATATTCGGGAAACATGGAGTTCTTGCCGCCGAAGCCGCCGCCCACGTCATGCACCAGGATGCGCACCTGGTCCCGTTCCACGTCCAGGATCTGATCCGCCATCTGGTCGCGCAGGGGGTTGGGCATCTGGGTGGCGGTGGTCAGGGTGTACTTGCCCCGGCCTTCGCAGCCGTGGGGGTCGTATGCCGCCACCGCGCCCCTGGTTTCGATCGCCGAGAGTACGACGCGGTTGTTCACCAGATCCAGGCTGACGTGGTGGCGGGCCGTGGCAAAGGCCGCCGCCACCGCGTCCCGCTCGCCCATTTCCCAGGCAAAGCAGAGATTGCCCTCGCCCGCCTTGTCGCAACCGATCACGGGCGCCAACGGTGCATAGTCAACTTCGATATATTCGGCGGCTTCCTGGGCCTGGGCCAGGGTTTCGGCGACCACGAAGGCGACGCTGTCGCCCACGTAGCGCACCAAATCATCGGCCAAAATTGGTTGTTCCCGCGGCTGGTAAGTGCTGCCCGCACGGGGGCTGGGCAGGCTCACCGGTTGGATCGGACCGATCCCGGCCGCGGCCAGCTCGGCGGCGGTGAGGATCAACAGCACGCCGGGCATGGCCGTGGCCTGGCTGACGTCGAGGTTGGTGATCCTGGCGTGGGCATGGGGAGAGCGCAGCATATATCCATGGGCCAGACCGGGGGGTGAGAGATCATCGATGGATTGGCCCCGCCCGCGCAGCAGTTTGTCATCTTCACGGCGCAGGACCGGCTGACTGATGCCGAATACACCCATTATCCATCCACTCCCATTGCATCAACACCCAAGCCTGATGATAAGCTAGTGAAAAGCCCGTGACGAGAGGATCCACCATCGTGAAAATCAAATCTGTCAACGCCACCTGGCTGCAGGTCCCCATTCCGGCAGACAAACAGCACACCTCCGACTTCGGGCGCATGACGTCGTTCAATACAGTGTTGGTGCGGATCGAGACGGATGGTGGATTGGTCGGCCATGGCGAGGCCAAGGCGGGCGTCGGTAATCTGGGCGATGGCCGGGCCTTGGTGGCCTTGATCCGGGACGAACTGGGGGCGCAGTTGATCGGCCGGGACGCCGGCCGCATCGCCGGCCATTGGGAGGAGATGTATAACGGCAGCCGGGCCCACTTTGCCATCGAACGGGGCCACGTGTTCCCGGCTCTGGGCCGGCGCGGCCTGACCATTTCGGCCATCAGCGGCATCGACATCGCGCTGTGGGATATTCTCGGGCAATCCCTTGGCGTGCCCATCTGGCAGCTTTTGGGCGGCAAGTGTCGCGACAGTTTGGCGGCTTATGCCTCGGGCGGCTGGGCGCCCGCCGAGAGCATCGGCGAACAATTGGCGGGTTATATCGAAACCGGCGGTTTCGGCGCGGTGAAGATGCGGGTTGGTTCCGCCGACGGCGATGCCTTGACCTCGGCCCGGCGGGTGGCGGCGGCGCGCAAGTATCTGGGCGAGGGCGTGGGCATCATGGCCGATGCCCACGGTACCTTCGATGTGGCCGAGGCCAAGCGGTTCTGCCGCCTGGTCACCGATTACGACCTGGCCTGGTTCGAGGAACCCGTCACCGCCGACGATATCCCCGGCTGTGCCGAAATTCGCGCCGGCACGGATATTCCCATCGCGGCGGGGGAAAGCATTTTCACCCGTTTTGACTACCGCGACCTGGCCCTGGCCCGGGCCGTGGATATCTTCCAGCCCGACCTGGCCATCTGCGGCGGCATTACCGAGGCCATGCGCATCGCCGCCCTGGCCACCAGCCAGCAGATTAAACTGGCGCCGCACATGTGGGGCGGGGCGGTCATGTTTGCCGCCGGATTACAGATCTGCGCCACTGCGCCGGCCGCCTTCATCGTGGAATATTCCCTGGGCCATAACCCCTTGATGCATGATCTGGTGGCCGAGACGTTCCCGGTCAGCGGCGGCCGCATCGAGATCCCCGACCGGCCCGGCCTGGGCCTGACCATCGACGAAGATTTTGTCGCCGCCCACGGCGTAAGTTAACAGCGTCAATTAGCAACGCACGTTAGAAGGAGAGAGACCATGAAACTCGGCATGTTCATGATGCCCCTGCACAACCCCGCGCGCAGCCTGACCGACGTGCTGGCCGAGGACCGCAAGGCGGTCATTCTGGCCGACGGCCTGGGCATGACGGAGGCCTGGTGCGGCGAACATATCTCCTCCACCGCCGAGCCCATTGCCTCCTGCCTGATGTTCTTCGCCTCGGTCATCGCCCAGACCAAGAACATCAATTTTGCCTCCGGTGTTCTAAATCTGCCGCAACAGCACCCCAGCCAGGTCGCCGCCCAGGTGGCCAATTTCGATCATATGTCCCTGGGCCGCTACATCATGGGCATCGGCCCCGGCGGCCTGGTCAGCGACTTTGAATTGCTGGGTCTTAGGGACGAACCCCAACGCCGGGAGATGATGCTGGAGGCGATCGAGACCATTCACAAGATCTGGGCGGGGGGCCCCGGCTATGACATTGATGCCAAGTATTGGCCGGTCAAGATCAAAGACGGGGTATTTCCCCACCTGGGCATCGGGCAGATCTGCAAACCCTATCAGCAGCCCTACCCAAAGGTTTGCGTCTCCATCGTCTCGCCTCATTCATCATCCGCCACCAATGCGGCGGAGCGGGGCTGGGAGATGGTCTCGGCCAATTTCATCCAATCGCGCTATATTCAAAGCCATTGGCAGGCCTATCTGAAGGGTTGCGAAAACGTCGAAAGGCGGCCCGACCCCGGCGTCTGGCGCATCGCCCGTTCCATCCTGGTCACCGACGACCCGCAGGTGGCGGAAGACTATATCGCCGACCCCGAAGCGGGGCTGAGTTTCTATTTCAGATATTTCATGGACCTCTACCGCAGCCGGGGCATCCTGAAGATGCTGAAGCCTGATTTGGACGTATCCGACGACGATCTGACCCTGGACGAAGTGATCCGCTCCATGGTGACGTTCGGCGATGCGGGATCGGTTCTGGATCAACTGGTGGCGCTGTGCGAACTGTGGGGTGGGTTCGGCACTTTGTTGATGGTCGGCCATGATTGGGATGACGGGCCGTTGTGGCGCCGCTCCATGAGCCTGCTGGCGGAGGATGTCATGCCGAAACTGAACCAGCATCTGACCAGCCGGGCGGCAGCGGAATAGGTGGTGGAATAGATGGCGGAATAGCGTCCATGGCGCCGCGCCCCGGACTATTGTTGAGCCTGGTTGGAGCCTCGGCGCTGGTCTGCGTCGTTCTCTACCTCGCCTATGCCTCTCTTTGGCAGGGTGATCGGGATGGTCTGAACCACGCGGTGGGGCGGGATTTTATCAATATGTGGACGGCATCCCAACTGCTGGAGGCCGGGCGCACGGCGGATATATTTGATCAGGACAAGTTCGCCGCCGCGCAACGGCGGCAGCTGGGCCCAGATTTCCCCTTTCATTTCTGGTCCTATCCACCGCAAGCGCTGTTGCTGACGTCGGGGTTAAGCAGCCTTTTGCACTACAAATGGGCTCTGGCGGCATGGCTCGTATGCGATCTGTTCTTTATGCTGTTGGCGGCCCGCCTGTTCTGGCCCGGCAGCGGCCTGCCGTGGCTGTTGCTGCTGGCACCGTCGGGCTTCGTGAACATTTTATTGGGCCAGAACGGCTTTATCACCACGGCCCTTGCCGTGGCGGGTTTCGCGGTTCTGCCCCAACGGGCTGTTGTCGCCGGTATCATGTTCGGCCTGCTGACCTTCAAACCGCAGCTTGGCATACTGATCCCCATCGCCCTGATCGCCATGCGTCAGTGGTCGGCCATGGCGGCGGCCGCCGTAACCGCGGCCCTGTTGCTGGGTTTGACCCATGTGAGCTATGGCGGCGATGTCTGGCTGCAATTCTGGCAGTCGACGATGCCCCATCAAATGCGTTTCATGGCGGAGGCCGAGGGGCCGTTTCAATGGATGATGCCGGGCTGGTTCATGGCCGGCCGGATTATCGGCCTGCCCTTATGGTTGTCCCAGGCCGTGCAGGCGGTCATGGCCCTGGCCGCCGTCATTGTCGTCTATCGGGCCTTTCGGGGCCAGGAAGATTGGCGCCTGAAGGTGGCAATATTGTTCGTGGCAACCTTCGTGGCCAGCCCCCAAGGCTTCAACTATGACATGGGCCTGGTGTCTGTCGCCATTCTGTGCCTGGTGGTCGCGGCGCTGCGGACGGGCTGGCGGCGCGGCGAATTTATCGTCATCGCGTTGTGCTGGGTCCTGCCCCTGACCATGATGCCCCTGAATGCCATTGGCTTGCCCGTTGCGCCGTTATTACTGCTGGCTCTGCTGGCTTGCCTCTACGGCCGGCGGGAAATGCTCCTGGAACCAGACGGCGACGTCGCCGAGGGCGGGATGCCCCAAGGCCCGGTGCAATAAATCCCATAGGCGCGGCAGATGTTCGAGATAGCCGGGCTTGCCCAAACCCGACAGGCGGTTGAAAACGGCGATGACCCGGACGTGGCGCTGCGCGGCCAGAATGGCGCAGGAGGCATCGAATGCGGCGCGATCAATGTCCGGGAAGGCGGCGCAATAATGCTCCAGACAGGCGGCGGCGATATCCTTGGCCACATCGCGCCGGGCGTCCTGCAACAAAGACACCAGATCATAGCTTACCGGGCCGATGCCGGCGTCCTGAAAGTCGATCAATCCGCAGGCCCGGACGCCGGGACGTTGCGGCAGATGAAAAAGGTTCCCGGCATGGAAATCCCGCAACAATAATGTCCTCGGCACCGCCACCGCCGTGTCCAGAGGTCCCGTCCAGGCCCGCCTGAAGCTTTCCGCCGCCCCTTCGTCGGGCTTGCAGATGTCACAAAACAACATGGCCTGATCCAGAAACCGTGCGCGATCAATGATCGGCAAGGACGCCGCGCCGGTGAAACGCCGATGCAGATGGATCAAGGCATCCGTGGCCAGCAGATACAATGGCGCCGCCGCCGCGCCGCCATCCAGCAATACGGTGTAGGTGTCATCGCCAAAATCCTCCAACAAAACCATGCCGTCCTCCGCCGACGCGGCCAGAATGCCCGGCGCCGACAGTCCCAGATTGGCTAATATTTTTGCGATGGCGATGAACGCCGGCGTCATGGCCTCGGGCGGGGCCCGCATCAACACTGCCGTGCCGCCCGCCTTGGAAAGGCGGTCATAACGGCGGCTCGAGGCATCGCCCGCCAGCGGCCGCCGCACGGCATCGGCCCAGCCTTGCCGCCGCAGAAACTCATCGGCCGTTACCATGGCGCCCGCCAACGGGTGGCATCGGGCCCCAAGGCCCGCAACACCAAATGCCGGGTGCGGCCGCCGTCGGTTTCACTAAGATGAATTTCAATCCGCTGTTCGGGCAGCCAACTGCCCAGCAGGTCCGGCCATTCGATCAGGCAGATGCCGTCGGCGAAGGCCTCGTCAATGCCCAGTTCGACCGCCTCGTCCCGCCCACCGAGGCGATACAGATCGAAATGCCAAACCACGCCCGCCTCCGTGTCGTAGGTCAGCACAAGATTGAAGGTCGGGCTGGGGATGTCGTCCGTCACGCCCAGGGCCCGCAAAAACCCCCGCGCGAATGCAGTCTTGCCCGCACCCAGTTCACCGAACAGGCAGAAGACATCGCCGGGACGGCTCAACTTCGCCAGGCCGGCGGCGGCGGCCTCCGTCGCCGCCCCGTCGGGCAGGGGACGGTCAATTTCGATATTCCCGGCCAGCTTCAATCCCCATCACCTCTGACGGCGGCGCTTGCGGGGGCCGTTTGCTTCGGCGGCAGGTAGCGGGTCACCTTCGTGCCCTCGCCCAGAACGGATTGCAAATGCACCCGACCGCCATGCAACTCTATGAAACTTTTGACCAGGGACAGGCCCAGGCCAACACTGCGCTGGCGGTCGGACGGGGCGGCCTGGCGGAATGTTTCGAACACCATTTTCTGGTTGGCCTCGCTGATGCCGATGCCGTAGTCGGCGATAAACAGCGCGATCTGGCCGTCGTGCCGCTCCGCGCCAACGGTGATCGTGCCACCTTCATTGGAGAATTTCAGGGCGTTTGACAGCAACCGGTAGAGCACCTGCTTAATGCGCCGTTCGTCGCCTTCGATAACGCCGAAATCGGCCGGACATTGCAGAACCATGTTCAGTTTCTGCTTGCTGGCCGGTTCCCGCGCCAGGGTCATGACATTCTCCAAAACCTCGTGCACATCGAAACGGCCCAGTTCCAGATCCATTTGCCCGGCCTCGACACTGGCCAGATTGAGGATGTTGTTAATCAGCTCCAACAACTGGTTCGACGAATTCAGGATGTCGCCGGTGTATTCCTTCTGCTTTTCATTCAAGGGGCCGAAGAATTCGTTGCCAAGAACTTCCGTGAAGCCGATAATCACATTCAACGGCGTGCGTAATTCGTAACTGACATTGGCCAGGAATTCCGACTTCAAGCGGTCCGCCGCTTCAAGTGCCTCGTTCCGTTGCATCAGGGCGTGTTCCACATTGACACTGTCGGTGACATCCACGTAAGTGAACAGCGCATTGCCGTCGGGTAGGGCAACAGAGGCGAAATCAATCACCGTTTCGCCGGCGCGGCGCATGCGGCCGGAGATATTTTCCCGCGCCGTGGCCTGGGAAATAAGAATATCGCGCATCTCCGCCCAATCACGGGTGCTCATCAAGTTGCCGCGGACCGCTTCCACCACTTCCGAGATGTGGGGCTCGCCCTGCAGAAGGTGCTCGTCCAGGCCCCAAATGCGGGCGAAGGCTGAATTGGCCAGCTTCAAGCGGCCGTCGCCGCCATACACTGCAACGCCTTCGTACAAATTATCCAAGGTTTCCTGCTGCACTGCGATCAAGGTGTTGTAGGAACGTTCCAGCACCAGGGCATCGGTGATATCCTCGGCCAGGAAAAACAGCCCGCCAAAGGGGTGCGGGCTGATGACCTGGCGCAGGACGCGGCCGTCGGGGGCGTAGATCACGTCTTCCTTGGTTTCCAGCAGGTCGGTATAAAGCCTCATGAAGCCTTGTTTGTAGCTGGGAAAATCCGCCTGTTCCGGGATCCGCCGGCTTTCGCGCAATTCGTCCAGAACCTCCCCGTGGGTGGGACCTCTATTCAACCAATCCTCGTCCAATTGCCACAAATTGGCATAGGCGTTGTTGTAGTAATCCAGGCGTTTGTCCGGGCCGAAAATGGAAATCCCGGTGGAAAGATTGTTCAGGACCTCGGCATGGGCATCAATGTGGCGGCTCAGTTCGACCTGCGCTTCTTCGATATGGGTGATGTCGCGGACAAAGCCGATGATATGGCCGCCGCGCCCCGCCACTTCCGTGACATCGAGTGTGCGGCGTTGGCCTTCGACCACGAAATGACGGCTTTCGCTGACGCTTTCGCCGGCCCCGCGGGCGGCTTCCGCCAGGTTTTGCGCCTGATTGGGCATCAGGGGCGTTTCGATTTCAAATCCGCTCCGGCTCAGAACCTCGTCAATCGTTGCATTGACCAGTACGGCATAGGCTTGGTTGCACCAATCAATGGCCAGGTCCGCGCCGCGGCGGTAGACGGGTACGGGCAGATCGTTCAGCAGGGATATATAGCTGTCCAATTTCGCCGTGGTTTCCCGCAGCGCTTGTTCAGCCTGGCGATGGGCCGCACGCTGCTCATGGGCGGCGACGCCAATGTCGCGCAGCCAGCCGATGGCCGCGAAAGTGCCGTTTTCATCCCCCGGCCGGCCGCGCGCCTCGATGATGGTTTCGCCGTCGCCCGCATGCAGTTCACATTCGAACGTCAGGCTTTCCTGCCGCAGGCGGGCAATATTCCCGGTCAGGGCGGCGAATTCATCGGCCGCCAGGAATGGCGAGAGATCTTCCAGCCCGGTGACCTCTTCGATGGTCATGTCGAACAGCGATGACAGACCGCCGGACCAAACGGCACCGTCGGGCAACCAGGCAATGAAACCGCCGTCGCCTAGCGATTCCAGGGCGCGTTGACGGGCCAGAACAATAGCGGCGGCGCCCCCTGCTTGGACCAGGCGCGCCTTGTCCTCGCGTCCCCGTCGCCAGCACACAAGGGCGAGGGCAAAGCCCACCGCCGCGGCCCCAGCAAACAATACAGCAACCAATGTCATCGGCGCCCTCGAATCGTCCCGTCAAAATGGGAGATTAAGCGCCCGTGGCCGCCAAGACAAGCGAGGCTCGAATGATGCCAGAGCACCGCGCCTACCCACGGGGCCTGGAGGTCCGGTCAAATGGTTCAGATTAGCCGCGAGGTGCTCTAGTAGCGATAGTACTCGGGTTTGAATGGGCCCTGGGTATTGACACCAATATAGCCGGCCTGATCGTCGCTCAACTTGGTCAGGTGTACGCCCAGTTTGGCCAGGTGCAAGTCGGCGACTTTCTCATCCAGATGCTTGGGCAGAGTGTAGACCTTGCGCTCGTAATTGGCATGGCGTTCCCACAACTCGATCTGCGCCAGAACCTGGTTGGTGAACGAGGCGCTCATCACGAAGCTGGGATGGCCGGTGCCGCAGCCCAGGTTCACCAGGCGCCCCTCGGCCAGTACGATCAAGCGTTTGCCGTCGGGGAATTCCACCTCGTCGACTTGCGGTTTGACGTTGTGCCAGGGGTGATTGCGCAGGGCGTCGATCTGAATTTCACTGTCGAAATGGCCGATGTTGCAGACAATGGCCCGGTCCTTCATTTCACGCATATGATCGATGGTGATGATATCCTTGTTGCCGGTGCAGGTGACGAAGATATCGCCCTGGCTGGCGGCTTCTTCCATGGTCACGACCTGATAGCCTTCCATGGCCGCCTGCAAGGCGCAGATGGGATCGATCTCGGTCACCATGACGCGGGCGCCCTGGCTGCGGAGCGAGGCGGCGGAGCCCTTGCCCACGTCGCCAAAGCCGCAGACCACGCCGACCTTGCCGGCCATCATGACGTCCGTGGCGCGCTTGATGCCGTCCACCAGGCTTTCCTTGCAGCCGTACAGATTGTCGAATTTCGACTTGGTCACCGAATCATTGACGTTGATGGCGGGCACGGCCAGGCTGCCGTCGCGCTCCATTTCGTACAAACGGTGTACGCCGGTGGTGGTTTCCTCGGACAGGCCCTTGATGTCTTTCATCAGCTCGGGATATTTTTCGTGCATCAGGCCGGTTAGGTCGCCGCCGTCGTCCAGGATCAAATTCGGGGTCCAGCCGTCCGGGCCCTGAATGGTCTGTTCAATGCACCACCAAAACTCCTCCTCCGACTCGCCCTTCCAGGCAAAAGTGGGAATTTCCGCCTCCGCCATGGCCGCCGCCGCCTGATCCTGGGTGGAAAAGATGTTGCAGGACGACCAGCGCACTTCCGCGCCCAGGGCGAGCAGGGTTTCCATCAACACCGCCGTCTGAATGGTCATGTGCAGGCAGCCGGCGATGCGGGCGCCCGTCAGGGGCTTGGCCGCGCCGAATTCGTCGCGCAAGGCCATCAGGCCGGGCATTTCCGTTTCTGCGATGGCAACTTCCTTGCGGCCCCAATCGGCCAGGGAAATATCGGCAACCTTGTAGTCGTTGAACGTGCTCATGAATGGTCTCCAATTGGGGTCAAGCCCGCAGGCAATCTTGTGGCGCTATTTAGCAAAACCGCCTATATGACGCAAGCATAAAAAAATCTTTATATGTTTAATCGTTCATTAATACCAAGGTACGGTGATAGCGACCCATATAGATCGTTTCAGAGGTCCCTCGGGTAGGAGTGGAAGCGCCGGCGGTACTGGTACCGTCAAGCTTTCACGACGCCGCCGAGGGACCTCTGAAACGACCGAATTCGGCGCAATACGAAGGTTTTCGGCGGCGTCGCGCGCCGCTTGTGGTACCGGTACCACGGCGCAACACGCTCCTACCCGAAAGCCTTCGTATTGCGTCTATAGGGGTCTCTATCACCGTGCCTTGGTATTTCCATTCAAACGCAGTGCCAGGGTGAAAACGATGCCGGCCAGGCCCAATGCCGCCAGCCACCAGGTCTGCCAGATGCCGAAACTAAGATTGGTCACCGTCAGGGCGGACAGCAACAGGCCGGTGGCGGCGGCGCGGTCGGCGCGGTGGGGCAGGGCGGCGGCGCGGCGGCACAGGCCGGCCACCAGCAGGGCCGCCAAAAGGGCGCCGACGGCGCCCAGTTCCAGCCAGATTTGCAGGCTGGCGTTGTGGGGATGCATGCTCATGACATTGCCGCCGCCGGGCAGTTTGGTATCGCCGCCGGGGATGCGCCGGGCCCCATCAAGACCCCAGCCCATGACGGGCGCCTCGGCGATCCGCCGGGCCGTGAAATGCCAGATATACAGGCGATGCAGGCCGGAATAGTGCGCCGCGTCAAAATGCCGGGCGATGTCTTTCGGGGCCAGCAGGGTGGTTGGTAAAACCGGCGCCGCCAGCACCCCGACCGCTAAAACAAACGCCAGAAGCCGCGAAAACCGCCGGCCGAGGAACCAGGCGGCAACGGCCCCCGCCAACCCCACGACAGCGGCCGCCTGGTTGGCGGAGGAGACCCCCAACAGCACCACCGCCAGCGTGGCCACGATCGCCAGCCCGGCCAGAACCCCATGCCCCCGCCGCCACAGCACCAATGCCACGGGCCAGGCCGCCAGCAGCAACAGGACGCCGGCGCGGTTCAGCACGGTCAGGTCGAATTCAGCGCGGCGGCCCCGCCAGACAAGCCATTCGTGGCCCGCCGCACCCGACAGTGTTTCAAAACCCAGCAAGATCGCCGCCAGAACAAACGTACCGGCCAGAACGCGAAACAGGAATTTACTGTCCTCGGCTTCCAACCGCCGCGCACCGTCCAGCATGACCAGGGTGGCCAGCAGCACGGCGGCCAGTTTGGCGAAGGTGGTCAGGGCCGCCGCGCCATCGAGGGCCCACAGGCACGATAGCAAGGCCCAAACCGCAATGGCCCCGGCCAGCACGGCATTGCTACCTTGAAAGGGCCGCCGCCATTGGCCGTCCCGCCAGCCTTGGCCAAACCGCCAGATGGCGGCGATGAACAACAACGGCACCAAAGCCTTGGGCGCGACGACGCCAAGGGGGGCGAACAACGCCGCCAGCAGAAACCAGGGCCGCGCGGCGACATTCATGATGCCGCCCGCACCGCGTCATAGGCGGCCAGGGTATCGGCGACGAAGGCCTCCACGGTAAACTCGTCCAGGGCCAGTTGCCGGCCCGCCCGGCCCATGGCATGGCGCAAATCCGGATCATCCAGCAGCCTGCCGATCGCCGCCGCCGTGGCCGGGCCGTCACGCACCGGCACCAGAATACCGCTTTCCCCGTCCCGCACCACTTCGCGGCAGCCGGGCACGTCCGCCGTGACAATGGGCAGACCGCAGGCCGCCGCCTCAATCAACCCACGGGGCAGGCCCTCGCGGTAACTGGGCATGCAGATGATATGGGCCTGCCCCAGCACTTGCGGCATGTCGGTGCGAAAGCCCCACCATTCCACTAGGCCCGCGCGCTCCCAATCATGGATGGTGGCCTCGGCCACATCCGTGGGATTGGCCGGGTCGCGGCGGCCCACCAGGATGAAACGGGCCTGGCTGCCCGCCGCCTTCAGGCTGCGGGCGGCATGGATGAACTCGTGCACCCCCTTGTCGCCCAGGATGCGGGCCGGAAACATCACGATGGCGCGGCCCTCAGGTGGCTCCACGGGCGCGAAGGTCCGCATGTCGACGCCACAGCCCTTGATCATCACGGTTGCCTCTTCGCGCACCAAACCCTGGCGCAGGAACAGCCCCAGGTCATCGGGGTTCTGGAAGATCACCCGGGCGTTCGGGTGTCCCAGGGCATAGCGATAGAGCGGCCGGATCAAGGCCCGCAGGGTCCGTGCCGGCCAGTCATCGCGGATGAACAGATAGCCCATGCCGGTGATCGCGTGCACCACCGCCCGAACCCCCAACAGGCGCGAGGCCAAGCCGCCGAAGATCACCGGTTTCATGGCCACGTGATGCACTAGATCCGGTCGAATGCGGCGGATCAACACCAAGCACCGGGCCAGCAGGCGTATTTCGCCCGCCAGGCTGCGCCCGCCGCGTTTCAGGGGCAAGTCATGAAAGTGAAAGCCGCAGCCGCGGATGACGGCGACGGGGCCATTTTCATGGGGCGCCGCCACATGCACCTCGTAGCCAGCCTCCTGCGCGGCCAGGGCCACGGCAATGCGGTGGGTGGTGAAAAACAGCGCCTCATTCATCAGGAACAACAGGCGTGCCGGGCGCACCGGCTGCGTCGACGTCTTCGGGCTCATGATGCCCGACCGGGATTTTGGCCCGGTTTTTGGCCATCCAGCCAAGACTGGAACATCAGGATATCCCACAACTGATGCTGCCAGTTGCGCCGCCCCGACAGATGCTGCTCCCAAGTCCGGCGAATGGGCCCGGGGTCGAAGTAGCCCTCGCTCTGTAAACGTTGCGGCGACAGCAAATCCTCCGCCCAGTCCCGCAACGGCCCCCGCAGCCAGTCGTGGATCGGCACGGCGAAGCCCATCTTGGGCCGCTCGATCAGTTCCCGTGGCACATGGCGGTACAGCACCTGGCGCAACAGGCGTTTCGATTGACCTTCGCCAAGCTTCATTTTCAGGGGCAGGGACCAGGCGAATTCCACCACCCGGTGGTCCAGCAGGGGCACGCGGGCCTCCAGACCGACGGCCATGGAGGCGCGGTCAACCTTGGTCAGAATATCGTCCGGCAGATAGGTCATGGCGTCGAGATACATCATGGCATGGGCCGGATCAGCCAGCTCGGCGCCCGCCTCGACAGCTAAATCGCCCTGCCGGTCCAGCACCATTTGTGCCGCGCCGGGCCAATGGCTGGTCAGCCCTTCATACATCTGGCTCGGGTCGCGGGCATGCAGGACGCCGGCCAGTTTGTGCAGCTTGTCGCCCGGATTGCGCTGGCCCAGGATAGCGGCCAGACGGTCCCATTGATGTGGCGGCAGGGCGGTGATCAGACTGGCAACCATCCCCTTCAACGGTCCCGGCAGCCAGCGGGCCGCCCGCAGCACCCGCTCCACCCACAGATAACGGTTATAGCCGCCGAACATCTCGTCACCACCATCCCCCGACAGCGCCACCGTCACTTCCCGCCGGGCCATGTGCGAGACCAGATAGGTGGGAATTTGCGAAGAATCCGCGAACGGCTCGTCGTAAATTTGGCTCAACCGGGGCACCACGTCCAGAGCGTCCGCCTCGGTGAGATACAATTCGTGATGCTCCGTGCCCAGATGCCGGGCCACCGCCCTGGCGTCCACCGCCTCGTCATAGGCTGCATCCTCGAATCCGATGGAGAAGGTTTTGATCGGCGTGCTGGATTGTTGCTGCATCAGGGCCGCGACCGTTGAAGAATCGATGCCGCCCGAAAGGAACACCCCCAACGGCACATCCGCCACCATGCGGCAGCGCACCGCCACGGCCAGCAAGCGTTCCAGCTCCTCGCGCCCCTCCCCTTCGTCGCCCTGGAACAGCGCCGCCTGACCGGACAAGGCCACATCCCGCAGGTTCCAATAGGGCGACAGCTGGATTTCGCCTTTTGGCGCTTGGGTCAAGATCGTGCCGGGCGGCAGTTTCTTCACGCCCAGATGGATGGTGCGGGGGCTGGGTATGCAGTTGCGCTTCAGGTAAAGCGCTAGGGCATCACGGTCCATGGCGCCCACAAAGGCCGGGTGGGCGCGCAGGGCGTGCAGTTCCGAGGCAAAAACAAGATGCCGGCCAAATTGTCCGTAATACAGCGGCTTGATGCCCAGGCGGTCCCGCACCAGGGACAATTCGCCTGTTTCCCTGTCCCACAAGGCGAAGGCGAACATGCCCACGAAACGG
Source organism: Alphaproteobacteria bacterium (assembly GCA_046582635.1). Lineage (GTDB taxonomy): Bacteria > Pseudomonadota > Alphaproteobacteria. The sequence goes on along the minus strand of JAYGEA010000031.1, from coordinate 9,797 downwards.
CCCACCGCCGCCCTTAGGCCCCACTCCACAATGGCGGCCAATATCACTTCGGTATCGGAATGACCGTTGAATTGGTGGCCTTTGCCCAGCAGTTCCCGGCGCAACTCTGGGAAATTATAAACCTCGCCATTATAGGCAATGACATAGCGGCCATCGTGGGAGGTCATGGGCTGGGCGCCGGCGGGGGACAGATCGATAATGGCCAGGCGGCGAAAGCCGAGCGCGATGCCGGCCTTGGCATCAATCCACTGGCCATCGGAATCCGGGCCCCGGTGGCGCAGGGTATCGGCCATGGCCTTGATCTGCCGGGACAGGGTTTCGGCCGGCGTGGCCGGCTGAAATTCCAACGATCCGGTCAGGCCGCACATTCAAGCCAGACCCAAGGCCGAGAAATCGATGCCCGGGTAATGGCGGGTCAGATCCATAATCCGGTTCTTTTGCGCCAACGTTAACTCATTGCCCCGCCCGGCAACGCCTTTGTTGAACCGGCTGTCGCCATCCCTGGCCTGGGCCAGGGCCGCCTCGATTGTCGCCGGGTCCGCATGCAGGCCATGAAAATTCAGCACCCGGCCAACCACGTCGGCGCCATCGGCGATCAGGTCTTCATAGCGCAGCCACAGACAGTCCCAGCCCGCCCCCGCCCCGACCCCCGCCCCCGCTACCGCCCAATCGGCGGCAAAACGGATGTACCAGGGCATGGCCAGGTCGATCACCATGTCCAGGCGCTCGGTGCGCGGGCGGTCCATGAAATCGGCGGGTACGTTCAACAGCGGGGTTTCGGGCGAGGCGGTCTCCAGATGATCTGTCAGGCTGATGGCGGCATCATGGGCATTGCGGGTCAGGATAATCGGGCGAATGGCAAAATCCGCCATCAGGGCCAAATTTGGCGCGCTGGGCCGGGTGTGTTGATGGCTGATCACATTCATGGACCAGGCATCAATCAGGTTCGGCAGATACAGATCCTGTTCGTTGAGCTGATGATAGCCAAGGAAGAAAGGCTGGAAACCGGTCACCGCCGCCAGTGCTTTGACCAAAAAGGTGGAGCCGGATTTGGGCAGGGCGGAGATGAAGATTGTTTGACCCCGCCGGCTGAATAGCTTTTTCAGGCGAAGGTTCAGGCGAAGGCCGCGCATCGAGGTGGTCTTCAGGCCACGTTCCAGGCGTTGTGCGGCGGTGCGGCTCATCAGATCAGGCTCATGGGGGTCAGGCTCCCGCCGTCAGGGCGTAGCATTGATGCGCCAGGGGCGCCACCGTGACCGTGCCGAAGCGGCCCGAGGCCGTTTGCAGGCCGGCCAGCTCCCGGCGCATTTCGGCCAAATCAAGGTGCGGGAACTTTTGCCGCCCATAGGCCGCCGCCCCCGGCCGCAGCAGCCGCCGGGCCAGGTTTCGCGCCGGAATATGAAGATGGCCAGAGAGCCGGCCCAGATGATACCCGGGCCCGGTCGGCTGGGTTGGGGGCAGACCCAAGCCGTCAACGGCGTCCAGAACACGATCCACCGCCGCCGTGCCGTCCAGGGCGGCATAATATTGCGAGGCCGCCGCCGTGCCTTGATCGCCGCCATTGACCGCGGCGCCGTCCAAGGCATCTCCCACCGCCTCAACAAGCATGGGCATGTCCGCCACTTGATGGCTGACAACGTTCGGCAGGAAGCTATCATAAACCTGGGAGCGGACCGGCCGATAGGCGATGACGGGGCGGTCCAGCAAAAACCCTTCCAGCCCGGTGGTGCAGGAATTGTGGATCAGCACCCCCGCCGCCAGCAGCCACGGCACCACGTTGCCGGCGAATATCACCTCCACATTGTCCAGTCCGGCACATTCACCCAGCCAGCGTTCATGGTTCTCGGAGGGATGCGGCCGCAGGATGATCCGGTGCTCTGGAAAGGCCTCGGACAGCGGCGCCAGCATGGCGGCGAAGGCATGATACATCTCTCCCAAAAAGTCCCGCCAGGCCAATAGAAACGCCTCCTCGTCCGGACCGTCAACGGTGCCGCGCTGACGCTGAACCGCCAGCAGATTGTCCTCGCCATGGAAATGGTTGTAGCGGGCGAAGTTGGTGTTGATCAGGATGAAGCTGCCATATTTGCCACGCAATTCCCGCGCCCGGGGGGCGAACAGATCGCGAAATTCGGGCCGTAGCAAGTCAAAGCGGGGATTGCCCGTGGGCACAAGTTTTTCCCTACCACCGCCCGCCGACGCTAGGGTCGCCTTTGCGGCAATATCGTCCCGCTGCACATCGCCCCAGCAAAAGAACCGTTCGGCCTCGGCCAGGCTGTCCAGGGAAATGCGCTGGCGCAAATAGGCATCCCGGTCGCGGTATACCAGGCCTTCCTCGCACCAGGCCGCCACTTTGTTGCCATGCTGGCGCAGGCGGCGGAAATGTTTGGTCTTGGTGGAGGCGATGGATTTGTCCACATACAGGCCGCGCGGCAGGTAGGCGATTTGACGCACCATGGCGTTCTGCTCTCCCAGCACCACCGAATAGCCGCGCTCCACCGCCCTGGCGCCTAACAACAGCTTGGCGTGAAATTCCCGCGCCTTGGTTTCCACGGGCAGCAACAGCCATCGCGTCGATAGTCTTTGCTTTTGTGTTGCCGCGGCGTCAGGCATTGCGCCGGGAGGCTTCGATCTCGGCCAGCACCGCCGCTGTCACCCGCAGGGCCGCCTTGCCGTCCGGGTTGCCGGTCCATTTGTCCAGCAGCTCCCTGGTCGCGGGCGGCAGCTCGGGCCCGGGCTGGGGCTGTTCCAGAGAGGCGCCCAACTTTGCCACCAGATCCGCGCCCGAAGTGGCGTATTGGGCGGCATCCTCATAATCGACAATGAATGGCGCGCAGGCGGGATCCAGGGCCTCGGCGAAGTTCGGCACGATAATGGGCTTGCCGGCGGTAATGGCCTCGAACAAGCCGGTGGTGTTGAAACCGCTGACCGTGTGGGCCCGAACCATCAACATGAACGGATCGCCCTTGGAAACAAGTTTCAGGTTTTCCGGCCACTGATCCTCCGGACCCAGCAGTGCCAGCACCGGTTCATAATCCCGTGGCCGGGGCTTGGTCTTGATCACCACGTCGATATCCGGGCGTTCGGCGGCCAGCCGCCAGAGCGCCTGGTGGCAATCCCGGAACAAGATTTCCCAATTTAGCTGCCCGACCGCATCCGCCATGGGTTCGGCCAGGTTGGCGTACCCGGCCCGGCTTTTGCGGCGAATTTGCGGCAGCCCGGTCTTGATGGTGAACGAAAAAAACAGGATCTGCTTGCGGTCGCTGTCATTGGCCGGCGCCACGGCCGTAGAGTTGCGCCAGGCATGCACCCGGTCCAGCCGCGGCATGCCGCAGATGGTGACACGGTCGGGCGCGATGATCTCCGCATTGGTCTGCACCACCCGCTCGATCTCGTTATAGACCAGGATGCGCCGGCCGGTGAACGGGCCGCGGCGGGTGCGGTACAATTCGGCGAAGAAATCCATCCGGCCCGGGCTTTTCAAATTCTCTTTGTGCAGGGCCAGGAACGGCACGCCCAGGGCTTCCAGGGCGGTGGCGAGTTCCCGCTCGGCGTAATAGCCGAAATTGGCCGAGACCACGGCGTCGATGGGCATCAATTGGCGCAGCACCGACCACATTTTGGTCAGAAATTCGGCGTAGTCCCGTTTGGCCTGAATGGTCTTCGGGTCATCGCTGACATAGAAATTGTCATCCAGTTCCGGCGGCAGGAAAGCGGCGGCGATGGATTTCACCGCCACCCGGTTGGCCACGTGCACGCGCACATCATCGCGGGCGCCAAGGGAGGCCAGGACATCTTCATAGAAGGTGTCCTTGTCGATCATCAGCACGGAATAGCGTTTCAGCCCGCCATGGTCGTGGGGGCCGGGCATGCGCCGGGTCAACAGACGGAACAGGATGGCCACCAGGGAATGCAGACGCCAGCCGGCCAGCAGGCGCAGCACGCGTTCCACCACACTGCGGGCCAGAACGTGGACCAGGAAATGCTTCACCATTGACCCGCCCCCTGTCTTCGCCTAATCGTCCGGCCAGCGGAGGATAATTCACCAAACCTGGAGTGCCTTTCTTGCCCGGCAAGTTGCGACTTTCCCTGAAACCGTCGAAGCAGTTGCTGTGGCTGTGGCTGTGGCGCGAGATGCGGGCCAGCCGGGGCCGCGCCCTGGGCATCGATGCGGGCTGCGGCCTGATGCAGAACCGGATGCTGTTCGAAACGGCGGACTATGTGGGCATCGATGTCGACGCCGAACGCCTGGAGGCCAACCGCAAGCGTTTTCCCGGCGTACGCACGGTCTGCGCCGAGATCGAGGCGGCGACGGATCTGCGGGGCGATGTTGTGTTGTGCGTGCAGGTCATGCACAACCGCTTCTTCGCCACCGACCGCACCGTGCCGACCATCGCCGCCATGGCCGCCATGCTGCGGCCAGGCGGCATGCTGATCTTTAATCTCGGCGAGCGGAACATGCCCTACGAGGGGGAGGTTGATGGGTTTTTGCAGGCGAACTTCGCGGCTGTCAAAAAACGCCCTTACGGCGCCTTTTCCGCCCAAGAGACCTATTTGTCGCCCTTGCTGGCGGGCCTGATGTATCTGTTGCCGCCGCTTCGTTCGCTGGGCGGCGCGCGGAAGATCCTGTATGTCTGCCACGGCGCCAAATGAGCCGATTTCTCCCTCAACGCTCATCGATATCCGCCAAGGCAATCTGTTGCACCCGTTTGCCGATGCGGTAAATGGCATCGGCATGCTCGATGGTGGAGAGGCGGTGGGCGATCATGATCACCGTCGCCTCGCCCTCCAATGACTTGACCGTCTCGCGGACCAGGCGTTCGGATTCCTGGTCCAGGGCCGAGGTCGGCTCGTCAAATATATAAATATCCGGCCGGCGCACGATGACCCGGGCCAGGGCCAGGCGCTGGCGTTGGCCCACGGACAGGGTGTTGCCGCGATCACCCACCTCGGTCAGGTATTGCTGTGGCAGCTGGGTGATAAATTCATCCGCATGGGCCTTGCGCGCCGCCTCGCGGCAGGCCTCGTCCGTGGCCTCCGGCCAGCCCATGCGGATGTTTTCCAGCACCGTGGCGTCGAATATCTCCGCCTCCTGGGTCAGATAGCCGATATGTTCGCGCAGCGAGGCTAGGCTGTATTCCGACAGATCATGGCCGTTCAGTGTAATTTGCCCCGACTGCGGCCTCCGGAACCCGGTCAGGATGTCCACCAGGGTGGATTTGCCCGACCCCGACGGCCCCACCAGGGCCGTGGTCTTGCCCTTGGTGATGGTCATGTTCAGGCCGTCGAAGACCACGCGGCCATCGCCATAGGCAAAGGCCACGTCGTTGCAGACCAGATCGGTTTTCAGACCGTCGAAGGTCAGGCCGGTTTCGATATTTTCCCGGTTCGGCGCGTCTTCAAGCAATTCATAGATCAAATGCAGGGACGGCAGGGTGGAACCGATGATCATGCGGCGGGACACCAGATAGGTCACGTTGGACAACAGCCTTCGCGCGATCAGGATAAAGAAGCCCAATAACACGGCGACGCTCTGTACATCCTGGCCGGCCACCTTCTGCACCCAGAACAGGGCGGCCGCCACCAGAACGATCACGGTTAGCTCGGTGGTTTGCTTCGGCGCCTCGCTGACCGCCTGGAAGATCGCCGCCGCCTCGGCAAACCGTTTCAGGCGGTCGTGGAATATCTCGTGGCGCTGGCCGTACAGGCCGAACAGCTTGATCTGGCGCACGCTGTGCAGGCTCTCCGTGGCGATCACCGAGATCTGCCGCGAGAGACGAAGACGGATCTTGCCAAAGCGCAGGGAATAGCCGGCCAAACCCTTGCGGATCAGAACCAGCACCAGTCCCGCCGCCACGGCGATCGCCAGGGTGGCCTGCCAATGCACCACCAGCAGCACGGCAAACAGCAACAGGGACAAAATCAGTTTGTTTACAAACTCCACGATGTTGGTCATCACCTTGGCGCCGATCTGGGTTTCGTGCACCACATTCTGGATCAGCGCGCCCTGGGGCCGTTGATCCAGATAGGCATAGTCGGCGTGCAGATAATGGCGCAGCAACTGGCCGGCCCAGTCCTGGCGCAGGCGATAGGCGAACAGCACGCTTAGCCCGCGGTTCAGCACCATCAAGGCGCCCTTGAAGGTGAAGGCGATGGCGAACAGCACCAGCAGCCCTTCGATCCGGGAGCCTTCGGGCAGCAGATCCAGCAGGCCGGTGGTGGCCCGGGTCAATTGATCCTGGCCGGTTCCACCTACCCCCATGAGGCTGTTCAGCAGGGGCAGGACCAGGGACAGCCCGATGCTTTCCGCCAGGGCGCCCAGGAACAAGGCCACCAGCAGCACGGCCGCGAACTTCTCCCGCCCGGCGATCAGGCGGGACAATTTGGTGAATTTATTAATGGTGGGCTTGGCCATCGACGCCACGTCCCCCGCCATTCCCGCCGCTAAGTTTGCCTTCGTTGCCGCTTTCGTTGCCATGTGCCCGGGCCAGTTCCGCGGCCCGCAGCCGGGCCGCCCGGTCAGGCGCGTACAATATGCGGGTCAGGATACGGTCCAGATATTTTAGCGGCGTCCGCTTTATGGTTTGCCGCCAGCCATGTCCGATCCGGCGGTCCAGGCCCCCATTGATGTTTGCGCCAGTAGCGGTATTGGCGGCGGTACCGGTGGTGTTGCCGCGCCGGGCAACTAGGGTCAGATAGCGTGGGATCAGGGCCGAGGATGGCCGGCCCGAGGCGCGCAGCGAGATGATCTCGAAACCATGCTTGCCATATAGCCGCCGCAACGAGGTGCGGGAAAAGCAATAAGGGTGATAGATGTGCGTGGAATTCTGCACCGTTGAATTCGGCGTCTCCATCAATACCACCCCGCCCGGGGCCAGCCATTTCTCGATCACCTGGAACACGATATTCAGATCAACCACGTTTTCCATGACGTGGGAGAACAGGATCAGGTCCATCTGGCCGCCGGACTGATCGTCGGATTGAACGTTAGATCGGGGCCCGGCTTCGTTCAACTTCTCGATGGTCGGGGCGAGGATTTTAACGCCGCACAAGGTCTTGGCGAAACCGGCGGCCAGCTCGGACGGCTCCACGCCAAAGGCCTGGGTCTGGTAGTGATCGGCGATGGTGGAGATGATCAAGCCAAAGGCGCAACCAATCTCCAAAATACGCCCGCCCCGGGGCGGGGCGCAGCCCATGGCATCCAGGGTGGCGCAGAGTTTTTCCGTGCGCTGCAGCTCCTTGATCAACTGCTTTTGCCGGGCCAGATGCTCGGCCTCCGCCGCCTTGGCGGATTTTGTTTCCCAAAAGGCCTGGCCGTACAGGCGGTCATACCAGGCCTGATTAGGCACCGGGTTCATGAACACCAGATCGCAGGCGCGGCAGCGCTGATAGGGAATGGTGATCTCGCGAAAGGTCAGTTTCTCATAAGCCACCAGATCGGCCCCGGCGCAGACCGGGCAATGGTCTCGGGGGATCACGTCATCGGCGCCCAGGGCGATGGCGGGGGTATTTTTGGCGACGGTCAATGGCTTTACCTATCCGAACGAATTGGCTCATTTAGTCCAGCAAACCATCCGATGCAAGCAATGTCTGAGCCAGTTGAGAACTGCGGCGAATCATGTCGCCACCATACCTCTTTCGCCAGCTACATGGACAGAGGCCTGGTGACCGCCGCCGATCACAGCGCCCGCAGGCGCGGCGCCACGTCGGTGGCGAACTGTTCCAGGGATGCCCTGACATCGCCCGGCCGCAGGCCCGGCGGCACGGCCCAGGTGACCAGGTCGGTGATGCCGTATTCACGGATATAGGCGCCAAGCTCGTCCACACAGTGATCGGCGTTGCCCACCACCCAGTTCTGGCTGATGCGTTCGCGGTCCTGATCGGGTGGGGCGCCCCGGCCCGCGGCCTGAAAGGCGCCGGCGTAATATTCCATCCGCCGGCGTTCGGCGGCCCGAATGGCGGGCCAGTCCCGGTCCCGGTCCTGGGTCACGAAGCAGGATTTGATAATGCCGATTCGGTAGTCCTCGGGATCACGGCCCGAGGCCGACAATTCATCGCGCCAAACCTGGATGGTGGTGTCAAAGGGGCCTTGGGGCAGCAGATTGGCATTGAACCGCGCGGCCCGCCGGGCTCCCGCCGCCGACGATGCCGCCACCCACAGCGGCGGCCCGCCCGGCTGCACATAGCCCGGTTTGATAATCACGTCCCTGGCCTGGTAGCGCTTGCCCGTAAAGCTGAACCGCTCACCGGCAAAACAGCGGGTCAGAATTTCCAGACCCTCGTCCGTGTGGGAGACCCGTTGTTTGACGGGAATGCCATAGCCGTCGAAATCCCACGGCACATAGCCCAGGCCGATGCCGATTTCCATGCGCCCGCCGCTAAGATTATCCGCCACCGCCAGATCCTCGGCCAGGCGCACCGGTTGGTACAGGGGCAGGATGGAGATGTCGGAGGAAAAGCGCACATGCTTGGTGCGCGCGGCCATTGCCGTGGCCACGGGAATCCAAGACGGCAGATAACCGTCGTCGACGAAATGATGCTCGGTAAACCAGATCAGATCGATGCCAAGGCCGTCCAGCCAGACTGCCTGTTCCATGATCTCGCCATAAAAAGTCTGGTTGTCGATGCCGCTGTCGGGGGGATTGCGAAAATCGTAGACCACCCCGATGCGCAGATTTGGTTTCATGGCGCCGCTCCCCGATCATTCATGATGTAATACCAACGTGCAGTGATAAAGACCCATATAGATCGCTTCAGAGGCCCATCGGGTAGGAGTGGAAGCGCCGGCGGTGCTGGTACCGTCAAGCTTTCACGACGCCGTCGATGGGCCTCTGAAACGACCGAATTCGACGCTTTACGAAGGCTTTCGGCGGCGTCGCGCGCTGCTTGTGGTACCGGTACCACGGCGCAACACGCTCCTACCCGAAAGCCTTCGTAAAGCGTCTATATGGGTCTTTATCACTGCACGTTGGTATTAGTGCTAATAACAATCTTCAAAGTAATAAAAAAGGCGGGAATGCTGTGGTTGCAGCATCCCCGGCCTGATCCAGAACAGTTTTACTTTTTATTGGACCCCAACTGGGTGGAAACATCTTCAAAGAAACCTTTTATGTCATCACCTAGTGCAAATACAGCCGCGATGATAGCGACGGCGATGCCAGCGGCAATCAGGCCATATTCGATAGCCGTCGCACCAGATCTATCCCGATAGAACCCCTTCAAATCAGTTAGGCGCGTATGAATTCTGATGATGAGACCCGACATTATAAAATCCTCCTTACACAGATTAAAATTCTCAAGTGATCGCAATCACAAATTGCTCCACAAAATCACAGCCCTACAATTCACTAGAAAGGAATTTTATGCGATTGAGCCAAATAAATCTAGTGAAATGCAGAGTGTTGTACAATATGTCTTCAGCCGATCTTTGTGAGATCCTCTATTTTGACATCACCAGGATCCAACTGTGGCGGAGCCGTGTGGGTGCAAATTGCTATCATCGACTTAGCGGTGCACTGTTTTCTATTTTCGCGGTTCTAGATCAAGAAGGATACTTGGTTTTTCGTCGTAACCCTGCCTGAGACGATGGCTCCACATGGCAAAGCCAAAAAAAATTAAACACCAACTAGTGTTCGGTCACGTTTAAATGATTCCCTGAGGGATTGAAGTATGCGATTCTTGAGGGATGAAAACAAACATTTTGATTTGGGTTTGTCCTGGTGACCGGGTCCGTTTGGAGCGGCTTGTTTCGGACCGGAATACGCCGCAGAAGCATGTCTGGCGCGCGCGGATTGTGCTTT
>JAYGEA010000013.1:0-20487 GCA_046582635.1 Alphaproteobacteria bacterium | reverse complement strand
TCTCACCAAGCACAACGAGGCCGCCAAACCTTTCACCTGGACCGCCGCCGCACAAGACATCATCAAAAAAGTGGGCCGGGCGCGCAACACACTCAATCAAGTAAAAGCCGGTACTTCTTAAATGAGTCGGAACACTAGTTGAGTGATTTCAGCATGTTATGGTTCTCTCCGTTGTGTCAAAGCAATGGAGGGGCACAACATGTGGACTGAAATCACTTGGAGAGATTATGAGCGCCGTGGCGGACGCTATGCAAGCGATATGACGGACCGTGACGTGGCAGAAAAGCTGGGCGTTCAATATGTACTGCAAGGCACGGTACGGACCCGTCAAGACAGGATCCGGCTGACGGTGGAATTGGTTGATGGCGCGTCGGGCGCCGTGTTGTGGTCCGAGCGTTATGACCGGGTGCTAACCGACATACTTGAAATCGAGGCGGAAGTCGCCGGCGCGATAACCGCCAGCCTGTCTTTGAAAATCGAGGAAGCGCAATACGAACGCCACCGCCATTTATCCGGCGACCAGCTTTCCGCCTACAATTTACGGCTGAGGGGTAATCGCTTTCTGGAACTAGCCGGCAAGGACAATCTGGAAAGGGCCCGGGAGTGTTTTACCAATGCCTTGAAGCTTGAACCTCATTCCGCGCCCGCATTCGCCGGTCTGTCGGTTAGCTACGGCTACGAATGTGACCAATTGGTGACGGCAAACTATGGCGCAAGTCTTGAACGTCACGTTGAATTCGCCGAGCGGGCCGTTGCCCTGGACGAGACCGACAGCAGAAGCCATTACGCCATGTACTGTGCCAACCTGTTCAGCGGCCGGTTCGAAAGCGCCGATCTTCATGCCAAACACGCATTGGAACTGAACCCGAGCGAGTATCACAATCTATGCGGCCGCGGGTACACATTGATGTCCTTGGGGCGCATTGACGAAAGTTTGGCCAGCTTCAACCAATCCCTCCGCCGAAATCCGCTCGCGCCAAATTCCTGCCTCCGGGCCCTTGGGGTCATCGAGTATCTTGAGACCAACTATGACCAATCCGCCGTTGTCATTTCGCGGATGACGAATTCAAATGTTCAAAAGACTTCCACCCTTGCCGCCGCCCGCGCCCAATTGGGATATAGCGACGAAGCGCGCGATGCCGCCCTGGAATTCAATCGCGTAAGCAAGGTTCTGCCGGGTTGCCCGACGGGCCGGGACACCCGGGAATGGCAGACTTTTTGGCGCCGTGCTTTCCCTTATCTGAAGGATGAAGCCATCGAACATCTGCTCGAAGGCTTTCGCATGGTCAATCTGCCGGGTTAGGCAGGCGGTGATGGAGATTTCTAAACAAGCCATGCTATAATTTCAGGCAACACACATTTGAAAAAAGTAACGACGGGAGCGGGACATGCATCTAGACGGTAAGACAGCGATCATCACGGGCGCCGGGCGCGGTATTGGCATGGAGGTCGCGTATCTGCTGGCCAAGGAAGGTGCCATCGTCACGGTCAATGACCCCGGCGTGGGTCGGGGCGGCGAGGAGCTCGGCGAGACCCCCGCCCAGGAAGTCGTCTCCCAGATCATTGCCGACGGCGGCAAGGCCGAGGCGAATATGGACTCCGTCGCCGATTACGCCGCCACGGGCAAGATGATCCAAAAGGTCGTGGATGATCATGGCAAGATCGACATTATCGTCAATTCCGCCGGCCTGCTGCGCGAGAGAATGATCTGGAACGTGACCGAGGAAGATTTCGACCTGGTCATCAGCGTCCATCTCAAGGGCCATTGGAACATGTGCCACCACGCCATCAAGCACATGCGCGGGGCGGGCACGGGCCGCATCGTGAACTTCTCTTCCGACGCCTTCAAGGGCTCCGTCGGGCAGTGCAATTACAGCGCCGCCAAGGCCGGCATCATTGGTTTGACCCGGTCCATTGCCAAGGAAACCTCCCGCTACGGCATCACCGCCAACGCCATCTGCCCCGCCGCCGACACCCGCATGACCATCAACGACGCGGTCATCGCCAACCGCCAGCGCAAGCTGACCGACGGCCTGATCACCCAGGAAGAATTCGACCGCGCCTCCCGCCCGCGGGGCCCGGAATACATCGCCCCCATGGTCGCCTATCTGTGCACGGATGCGGCCTGGGACGTCAACGGCCACAATTTCCACGTGGAGCGGAACCGCATCCACAGCTACTACTTCGGAGAAGAGGCGAAGTCGCTGGAGATCGGCGGCGACGGCCTGTTCACCATCGACGAGTTGTTGCGCGACGTCCCCGACTCCCTCATGGACGGCGCCCCGCGGGTGGCCGCACCGTATGAAAAGGCCGGCTAAGCTGAAGGCCCCTGATGTCGGTTAACCCGTTCGCGAGTATCCTGGCCCAAACCGGTGCGCCCGGCTCGAAAACCGCTGCGTGGAAGGCGGTGGCCGTGCTCTACCATGCCTATTTGACGGGCCTGATCCTGATGCTTACCACCCGGAAGAGCGGCGCCCATGCCGGCGAATGGATTTACCGTACATTCCGCCGCCAACATCACGAGAAGTTCCTCTCCTCCTTCCAAAAACTTGGCCTGGATAAATTGCCCCATGCCGTCGCCTCGGCACAATTCCACTATCTCTCCAATTCCGTGGGTGGGGCGGAAGTGGAGTATGTCTACGAATCCGACAGCAAGGCCTGGGTGCATTTCTGCCATCCCCGCTGGGCCTACGAAGGGGCCGCCCTGTGCGGCGTGCCGTTGGAAGTCAGCGACGGATTTCTCCGCGGTTGGTACGGTCATAACGGCGTCTCACTCGGCAATCCGCGACTGGGCTTTGTCTGCACCAGCCGGGACACAACGGCGGAATACGGTCTGGCGGGATATTTTCAGGAGTATGACCACGATTTGGCGCCCGGGGAACGCCTGCAATATGCCTCCGGCGAAATGGCACCACCCTTTGATCCCGGCGCGGCGCCATTGCTGAACCCCGACCAATGGCCGGCGGAACGTCTGCACAAGGCCAACCGCAATTATGCCATGGAATACATCAAGACCGGCCTGCCCGAACTGATCGATATTCTCGGCCCGGGCGAGGCCGCCGCCCTGGGCCATCTGGCCGGCAACCTGATCGGACGGCAGTATTTCTCGCAGGTCCGTGCATTATTGGGCACGGAGGGGGACAGCGCCCTGGATTTCGCCCATTTCATGGCTGCCATGGCAACGGCCCAGGATGACAGGGCGGAGGTCTCCGGCACCTCCGACGACGCCACGGTTTGGATCACCGGCTGGCGCCTGATGCGCGGTCGGGACAACGAACCGAGCGCGGTGTTTGAAGCCTGGAAGGGCCTTTGGGAAGGCTGCCTTGCGGTGCATAACCGCTTTCTGGCGATCCAAATCGGCGACCGCATGGATTACGGCGACGACGCCTTCGAATGGCGCATTCGAAAGGTCCGCTAAAGACGGCGGCGTTTCAATCAAACCGGCGCACAATTCCCGGCGGCGAGGTTAGGAAATAGAAAAACCTTGCCGGCACGTCGCCGGTATTCCTGACCTTGTATTTCCAGCCGGTGGTGTAGTGGGTGCAATCGCCGGGGTGGAGGACAAAGTTATCCTCCAACGCATCGGCGTCGGTGCCCCACCAGACGGTAAATTCACCTTCCAGGACGTAGTAGAACTCATCGCACGGGCCGTAGTGATGAGGCACCGTACCGTCGTCCCGTTCCTCGATGGCGAATACAACGGTTTCATCGCCCGGCTGCATATGGCAAACGCCCACGTTGCCCACACCCTCGAGGCTGTAATATTGTTTTATGGGGACCGATATGTAGTGGCTCTCATCATGGCCCGGGCCAAACATGGGCACGTCCTGGCCCCGCATGACCTGGGGTGGCTTATTTTCTTCCGGCATTCGTTGTCTCCCTATTGCTCGGTTTCACGTTACGCCGCCAAGGCTTCTTTCCAATGTATCCGGCAGACTGATATGTAGCGGCTGTTGCCGCCGATCACCACCTGTTCACCGTCCTTTACCGCGCGGCCACTTTCATCCAGGCGCAGGACCATGGTGGCCTTCTTGCCGCAGCGGCAGATGGTTTTGACCTCGCGCATCTCGTCCGCGATGGCCAGCAGTCGTTCGGAACCGGGAAACAGCTCGCCCTGGAAATCCGTGCGAAGGCCGTAGGCGATCACGGGGATGGAGAGATGATCGGCCACATCGGTTAATTGATCCACCTGGCTCCGGGTCAGGAATTGCGCTTCATCCACCAGCACGCAGGCCAGGGGTTCGCCGTCATGGCGCGCCTTGACCTGGGCGAACAGATCGTCGTCCTGGCCATACAGATCAGCCTCCGCCTCCAGCCCGATGCGGGAATGGATGCGCGGGTCGCCAAAGCGGTCGTCCAGGCGGGCGGTGAACAGCATCGTCTTCATGCCCATTTCCTGGTAGTTGTAGCTGGATTGCAGCAAAATCGTGCTTTTGCCCGCATTCATCGAGGAATAATAAAAATACAGCTTGGCCATTCACCCCGGCTCCCGAATCTCTGAACAGGGTGGCAGAATACCAGGGTTAAGGACCATGGTTGATTGAAGAGTTGCAATGAGAGATTTAGCCGAGACCATTCAGACGGCACCTTGCAGGGCCTATTTTAATGCCTGGCAGAGTTGGCGCGGCGAAAACCTGGTCCCCGTCCGTTCCCAGGTCCACATTGAAGATATCGCGCCGCATCTGCAATGGCTGGCGGTACTGGAGGTCATATCCCTGGAAGAAATTATATTTCGTCTGGCCGGCACCGGCCTGACGCGGTCGCGGGGCTATGACTACACGGGCATGAACTACGTCGAGATGTGCCCGGTGGAAGATCGATCAATCTACGCAAGGACCTCGCTCGCCATCGTCCGGCATCCCGTCGGCCGGCATTTTTTTATCGATTTCGAGCTCGAAAATGGCAAACACGCCCGTACGGAGCTGTTGAGCCTACCGGTTTACAGTGACGATCCGGAAAAGCCACCACAGATCTTTAACATGCGATATCAAATCGATCATAGCGATCCCTACACCACCCATGATCCGGACAACCTTATCCCCCTGGCCGATGAAGCCAGGTTCGTTGATATTGGCGCGGGATTCCCCCCCGATCACGAAGCGCTGAATGCTCATCTGAGGCGGATCATAGTCAGCAACAATCAAGATAAGAATACGGAGGAGACAAAATGACAAAAGTCATCGATCTTGAAATCGGCATGCCGAAGACCGCAACGACCTCGGCGGCTGCGGAAATCAACCGGGGCCGGCCGGGCACCTGCACCTCCGAGGATTTACCCCGGCCCGAGGGCTATGGCTTTGACAACTATGCCCATATTTTTGGCGGCGGATCGTCCGATGCAGCACCTCTGGACGACGGTGCCCTGGCGCGGGAAGTCACGGCGATGGATCAATCCAATGTAGAATTCGGCCTGCTGGTCAATATGCCCAATAACGAGATCGCGCAGATCCACCGCGACCATCCGGGTCGCTTCAAGATCTTTCCGGCCCTGAACCCCCTGGACGGCATGCGCGCGGTGCGGGAGCTGGAACGACTGGTGCGCGACGATGGCGCCAACGGCTATCGCGTCTCCTCCCTGTACAGCAACCTGCCCGCCAACGATCGCCGCTACTATCCCCTGTACGCCAAATGTGTAGAGTTGGGCATACCCGTGCGCATCTACACCGCCATGACTTACGCCAACGACCGGCCGTACGAACTGGGCCACCCCCGGCACCTGGACGATATCTGCATCGATTTTCCGGAATTGAAAGTTGTCGCCGGCCTGGCCGGCTGGCCCTGGATCAACGACATGGTGGGGCTGTTGCGGCGGCACCCGAACCTGTACTGCGATACCGCCGCCCATCGTCCGCGCTATCTGGCCAAGGACGGCTCGGGCTGGGAGATATTTTTGCAGTACGGCAACAGCCTTTTGCAGGACAAGGTCATGGTCGGCTTTTCCCGCTATTTGTTCGGCTGCGGCTATGACGAACTGATCGCGGAATACCGCGCATTGCCCCTGAAGGAGGCGGTGGCGGAAAAATGGCTGTACGGCAATGCCGCGGCGTTCTTTGGCGAGACCTAAGGGAGGTTCCCCTGAAAACTGACCGCCGGGTCGATGGCGCCTGGGCCTGGGCGGTGGCGGGCGCGACCTTTGTTCTGATGTTTCTGGCCTATGGCAATGTCTATAGTTTCGGCGTCTTCTTCCCCGTCCTGGCCGAGGCGTTCAATGCCGATCGCGGCGAAACGGCCTTTGTCTTCTCGGTCGTGGGCGGGCTTTATTCCACCATGGGGATCATCAGCGGGCCCGCCGCCGACCGCTTCGGGACCCGGCCGGTCTGCCTGTTTGCCATGCTGGCCATGGGCACCGGGTTGATCTATGCCTCTTACGCCGAGGCCTTGTGGCAGGTTTATCTGGGCTTTGGCCTCGGGCTGGCTTTCGGCATGGGATTTTCCTTTGCCCCCGCCAATGCGGGTCTGCAGCGTTGGTTCACAAAACGGCGGGGCCTGGCCTCGGGCTTCGCATCGACCGGGGTCGGTGTCTCGATCCTGGCCCTGCCACCCCTGATGGCTCTATTGATCGATTGGTATGACTGGCGCCTGGCCATGCGCACGACAGGAATAATGGCCCTGGTGCTGGGTACCTTGGCTGCGTTGATGATGGGGGATCCAAGCCGGACAATTGACACCGCCGTCACGGGCCGTATTGAAAGATCACGGTTCGATCTCGGGACTGCCCTGACAAGCCGTGGCTTCGTGATGTGCTTCCTCTCATCAGTATTCTGCTGCGTCGGCTTTTTCATCCCCTTCGTCCACATTGTCCCCTACGCCATCGACCGGGGCTTTGGCGAAGGCGCGGGGGTTTATCTGTTGGCGGTAATCGGCGCCGCCAGCCTGATCGGCCGGCTGTTGCTGACCGCCGCTTCCGACCGCCTGGGGCGGCGCAACTCCTTTGCCGCCATGTATTTCGTCATGGGGGCCAGTTTTCTGCTCTGGTACATGGACGGCCAAATTGGCGGCGATATCGCCGTGCTGACAATTTTCGCCGCGCTGTACGGCTTGGGCTCGGGTGGTTACGTGGCCATGATCGCGCCTTTATTGGCGGAATATTTCGGCACCGAGAAAATCGGCTCCGTACTGGGCTGTTTCATGCCCTCCGTCGCCCTGGGCGGGTTCTTTGGCCCCTGGCTGGCCGGCCATGCCTTCGACTTGTGGGGCAACTATGACCTGCCCATACTGGTTTCGGCTGTCTGTGGACTGGTCGCTGTCGTATTGGTCATGGCGATGCCGGCCCGGCCTTACCCGGCAGAGGCCTTCAATCGCCAGGTTTAAGGTGCCGGCTCCATGGGCGGGAGGTCGAGTATTTCGGCGAAGGGCTCGCCGCTTTCGATGCGCCGTACCCATTCTTCTTCCGCCGTCAGGGTTGCCCGGCAGGCGGCCATGACCGCGGCCATGCGGGCCCTGGGCACAACGGTAACGCCGTCGTCGTCGCCAATGACCAGATCGCCGGTATTGACCACGACACCGCCGCAACTGATGGGGCCGCCCACATCGCCCGTATGGCCAAAGTGCGGCCCGGCGGGTGTTACGGCGCGGGTAAAGCAGGGGATGTCATGATCCCTGATTTCGGCGGCATCGCGAATGGCGCCGTCGATCACCAGGCCGGCCATGCCCCGGCGCACGGCCTCGTTGGTCATATTGCCGCCCAGAATGGCGTTGTCGGCATGGCCGCGTCCGTCCACCATCAGAACATCACCGGGCTTGGCCACCGACAAGGCGTGCAACAGGGCCGTGATGTCGCCGGACATGGCGCGCACGGTCAGGGCCTGGCCCAGCATCAGGTAGCCGGCCTTGAGGGGCCGGATGGCGGCATCCAGGGTGCCGGCCTTGTTCATGGAGTCGGAGGCGATGGGGCTGCGGATATCTTCCCACGCTGCAAGCGCCTTGGCCCCCAGCCTACCTTTCGGCAGGGCGTGCAGATGAACGACCATTGCGCCCTACATGCCCTACATGCCAAGGATGCGTTTGGCGACGATCTCGTGCTGCACCTCGTTGGAGCCGCCGTAGATGGTCGCCTTGCGCTGGTTGAAATAGCGCCCGGCGGCGGCGATGGAATAATCGGGGCCGATAGGCGCCACGTTGGCGCCCGCGTCCAGCACGCCGCGATCGAAGGGCGAGGCATAATAGGCAGTGGCCTCCACCGACAATTCGCCGATCTCTTGCGTCATGGATGAGCCCTGGCATTTCAGGATGGAGCTTTCCGCGCCCACCCGCTGCCCGGCGCTCAAGGCGCTCAAGGTGCGCAATTCGGTATATTGGATAGCCTCCACCGTGACTTCACACTGCGCCAGTTTGGCGGCAAAGGCGGGATCGTCAATCAGGCGGCCACCGTCGTTGCGTTCCTGTTTGGCGATCTCCCTGATCCGGGCCACGCCACCCTGCAAGGCACCGGCGTAGGCATTGCCGCGTTCGAACTCAAGAAGGTATTTCGCCACCGTCCAGCCCGCGTTCTCGTCGCCGATGCGATTGGCTTGCGGTACGCGCACGTCCTCGAAAAAGACCTGGTTGACCTCCTGATCCGGCGCCGTGGTCTGATCCAGCAGTACAATGGGTTCCACGGAGATGCCCGGCGTGGTCATGGGGATCAGCAGGAAAGTGATGCCTTGCTGGCGCTTGCCTTCGGTCGAGGTGCGGACCAGGCAAAAAATCCAATCGGCGCGCTGCGCCATGGTGGTCCAAATTTTGGAGCCGTTGACGATATAGTCGTCGCCGTCGGGTATGGCGCGGCACTGCAACGAGGCCAGGTCCGAGCCCGAGCCTGGTTCTGAATAGCCCTGGCACCACCACACGTTGGTTTCCAGAATGTCGGGCAGGAATTGCGCCTTTTGCTCCGGCGTGCCGAATTCCATGATCACCGGGGCGACCATCTTCAGACCGAATGCCACGGGACGCAGGCAGCCGGACTTTTGCATTTCGGTCTCGTAGATATATTTCTGCGTTGCCGACCAGCCGGGGCCGCCGTATTCCACGGGCCAATTCGGGGCGATCCAGCCTTTTTTGTGCAGGGCCTTTTGCCAGGCGACGTGGGATTCCTTGTTGATATAGCCGGTCAGGGATTTCGCCGACCTGGCGCGAATTTCCTCCGTATGGTTCTCCGCGATGAATTCCTTAACCTCGGCGCGAAAGGCTTCTTCCTCATTGGTATATTCAATATCCACGTCACACACTCTCGTTTATCTCTATTGCCCGGTTATAGCGCACCTGACACGCTTTTGTCAGGCTTTGGAAAGCACGGTTTCGCGATAGGTAATATAGGCCCCGCAAGAGACGATGATTGCGCTGCCGACCCAGGTCCACAAATCTGGGAACTCGCCGAATATAAAAAAGCCCAGGATCACCGCGCCCACCAATTGCACGTAAACAAAGGGCGAGATTACCGAGACCTCGGCCCATTGGAATGCCTTGACCACGAACAAATGCCCCAGGCCGCCGAACACCCCGGTGGCAGCAAACAGCAGCCAGTCAACCTCCGCCGTGGGCATTTGCCAGTAAAACGGTGCCACCATGGTGGTCAGAATGGCACCGAAGACCGAGGTGTACATAATGGTCGTGGCGGGGCTGTCCCGGCCGGCCAGACGGCGGGTCATGATCTGGTAAAAGGAATAGAAAGTCGCGCTGGCCAGCACGAACAATTCGGCGCCATGAAAGGCGCCGCCGCCGGGCCGGATGATGATCAAGGCGCCAATGAAGCCAATGCCAATGGCGGTCCAACGGCGCGGCCCCACTTTCTCGCCCAACAGCGGTACGGACAGCGCCGTGACGATAAAGGGTGAGGTGAAACTAATCGCGGCCGCCGTGGTCAGGGGTAGATAGTTCAGTGCGGTGAAATAACAGGCTGTCGAACCCAGCAGCAGCAGGGAGCGCACCAATTGAGCGCCTAGATTTTTCGTCCTGAAAATTTTCGCGCCATAAAAGGGCAGGAAGATCACCAGCATCAACACGAAATGCCCCAGATACCGCAGCCAAAGCACCTGCTGCACCGAATAGCTCTCGCCCAGTATTTTGACCGAGGCATTCAGGAACGGGAAAATCCCCACCGCCAAACACATATAGGCAATGCCGCGTGCGGCGTTGTTGGCATTCATTGAGGTGCGCAATCGTTGTAGGGGAGGGGTAGGGGATGGATCGGTATGCTGTCCCAACATAGTATACCATCCGAGTGGGAATATTTTGGCTTATTGAAATCGGGGACCGCCAGAACCAGCCTGATGGTAAATTTATTGATGACTGATACTTCAACGACACCCAATGCGCAGCCATATTCGCCGCTGTTTGACTCAATTTCTGACTGGATATTGAGCCAAGCTCTAAGCAATGGGGAATTGGCCGATACCGTCGCTGATCTGGGTCGGCGTCTGGTGGCGGCCGGCATTCCCATCAGCCGGCTAGCTGTCGGCGGCATGCTGCTGCATTCCGTTGTCGGAGCCATGGATGTGTTTTGGGACGCGAAATCCGACCAGGCACGGCGTACGGATATGCCGCGCGAGATGTTCAAATCCCAGGAATTTCGCGACGCGCCGTTTTTCCATCTTACCTCCACCGGTGAACCGGCCCTCCGCGCCCGCTTGGAACGGGGCGCGGTCGAGCCGGAATTTCCCATCTACGCGCGTTTTCGCAACGAGGGCGTGACCGATTATCTGGCTTACTTCTGCAGCTATGGTGAGAGCAACCGAACCGTTTGGCAGGACATGGGCGCGGGCTTTGGCGGCGTCAGCGTTTCCGTGGCAACCCATCGGGCGGGGGGCTTCACGGATTTTGAAATTGAACGCCTGAACGCCCTAACCAAAATTCTGGCGGTCGCGGTCTGCAGCCGCTCCACCTTCGAATTGTCGCGGACCCTTCTGGATACCTATCTCGGCAGGCTATCGGGCGGAATGGTTCTGGACGGCTCGATCGAGCGCGGCGACGGTCGTCAAATCGACTGCGTCTTGTGGTATTGCGACCTTCGCAACTCTACCCAATTGGCGGATGAGTTACCTCTCGAGACCTATCTGGACATGCTGAACAACTACTTCGCCGACACGGCGGGTGCGGTGATGGACCACGGCGGTGATGTATTGCTGTTTGTTGGCGATGCGGTCTTCGCCATATTCCCCGTCGATCCGGAAAACCGCCCCAAGGTCGATATGGCGCGTGCCGCCATCGGCGCGGCCCGCGACGCCGTGGGCCGGGTCGCGAAGAGAAACCAGCAAAGAGCCGGCGACAAAATACCCCCGGTCGAATTCGGCATTTCACTTCACTATGGCCAAGTGATGTACGGCAACATCGGAACCGATCAGCGGCTAAATTTCTCGGTGATCGGCCCCGCCGCCAATGAAGTCGTGCGCCTGGAAGGGTTTTGCAAAACCCTCGGCAGTCCCGTGATTGCATCGTCCGAATTCAAGGATATATGCGGCTTGGCGTTGGTGCATTTAGGCTGTCATGAAGCCGCCGGGATTGAAGGTGGATTGAATGCTTATACGTTTCATGAATTTGCCGAGGCAAATAATGATGGCGGCACGAAATGACCCGCAATAGCCTGGAAACGCTCTAATTTTCGAGACGTTCGGCAAGTTCAACCAGGCTTGCCATATGTAGCGTGGGTTGGTGCGGCTCGCCCGGTGTGCCGGGATTACCACTGGCGAGCTGGATTGAACGCAGGCCGGATGCCGTCGCCCCGGCGATGTCCGTGGCCGCCGTGTCGCCGACCACCGCCACCGCTTCGGCGGCGCAACTCAGTTTCGCCAGCGCCTGTTGGAAAATGACTTTGTTGGGTTTGCCGACCACATAAGCTGTCTGCCCGCTGGCGGCTTCCAGAAAGGCAATGACCGCGCCGGTCTCTGGTTCCACGCCGGTGCCGACGGGCAGCATGGGATCGGGATTAGTGGCGATCAGGCGTGCCCCGTTGTGGAGGTGGGCGACCGCCCTGGACAAGGTGGCGAGTGTCATGTCCATATCGAAACCGGCCACGACGAAGGCCGGATTATGACTTTCGACCGCGCCCGCGGCCCGTATTTCCCGGGTCAGGGCCGGGCTGCCGGCAATGAAAACGGTTGCCGCCGCATCCTGTTCCGACAGATACCGCGCCGTCGCCTGGCCGGCCGTGATGATGCGGTCGGCGGGCAGATCCATCCCGAGACCGGCCAGCTTGGCGCTGTAATCGGCCGTCGAGGCACGGGCATTGTTGGTCAGGGCGACCAGCTCAATCCCGCTTGATTGCAACGCCGACATTGCCGCCGCCACACCCTCGATGGGATCATCGCCCCGGTACAGCACGCCGTCCATGTCCAAAATCAGGCCCTTGATATTGTCCAGGCCGGTCGGTATCTGCCTCTGGCGGAGCAGTTCTTCAAAGGGCGGCAAAGGCGCTTGCCAATGGGCGTTCAGGCTGCGCACGGGGACGGCGAGGGAGATCGGGTCGCGGCCATGGGTGCGCCAGCGTACTTCATCATCCACCTCGATCGTGGCCCAGGCCCCCGACGCCGCACCCTCGGTGGTGAAACTTTCGGACAGGGATTGCACGGTAATATGGGGAATGCCGTCGATCAGATTGACGTCGTTCCAATGCACGTGGCCAGCGACACACAGGATCACATTCCCGGCGGCCCGGATCACGGCCTGGATTTCCCGCTGATGGGGCAGACCGCCGAAACGTTGGTTGTTGTCGAAATAGTAGTTGCCTTGCAGCGAACCGCCATCCAGGGGCACGTGGGTGAATATAATCGCCGGCAAATTCGTCGCCGCCAAATCCCCGCGCAGCCAATCCAAGTCTGTTTGCCGGGGCACAAAGCCCTGGGGGCGATGGATCTCGCTATCCATCTGCCAGAACACCAAATGCCGTCCGGCCACGTCCAGGCTGTGATGCCCCATGTCCTGGCCCAGAAGGCGGGCATTGTCCGCGATGGAGAGATAAATCTGATCGTGATTACCCATTAGGTGCCAATGGGGTGCGGGCAGGCCGGTAAAGTGATCGGCGATATTCGCCAGGGCGGCGGCATCGGTATCGGCATCCATATCGGAAATGCGGTCGCCCAGTTCGGCGATGAAATGGGGCTGGTAGCTTTCCGTGAAGGCCTTGAACGCCCGCAAGCCGGGCAGGGCGGCGGAGCCGACCTTGGTCAGTTTGTCCGGGCCATGATGAATGTCGGTGACGATGGCCAGTTTCAGGGTTTCGGGCATGGTAATCACATTTACTCTCGGTTCAAACGGTCCAGCAGGCCCTGCAGGATGTAGGCGGCGGCCAGCTTGTCAACCAGTTCGGCCCGGCGCTTGCGGGTGCTGTCCATTTCATCGACCAGCATGCGCTGTACGGCGGCGGTGCTCAGGCGCTCGTCCTGAAAGGTTATGGCCATGTCCCGCTTGGCAATAACGTTGTCGGCGAAGGCGCGGGTCGATTGGCAACGGGGGCCCTCCGTCCCATCCATGTTGATGGGCAGGCCCAGGACCAGGCCGCCCACGTCATGTTCATCCACCAGGGCGAACAGGCGCTCGGCGTCCAGGGTAAATTTCCGCCGGCGGATGGTTTCGAGCGGCGAGGCGATGGCCCAGGTGGTGTCCGAGAGGGCCAGGCCGATGGTTTTGGTTCCCAAGTCCAGGCCCAGCAATCGCTTTGGCATGGCAATGGCGTTGCGCAACGCCTCGGGCTTGATCGTGGGCATGTCCAGTGATAGCTTCCGCGCGCCTCGCACGAGGCATTATTCCAACAATTGTAACAAGGTCGCACATGTCGGTCGATAAAGCCACGGTCGCACGCATCGCCCATCTCGCCCGCATCGGCGTCAAGGACGAGGAATTGGAACCCCTGGCGGCCGAGCTGTCGGGCATTCTGCAATGGATCGAACAATTGAACGAGGTGGATACGGATGATGTTCCGCCCATGGCCTCGGTCCACGACCAAGTGCTGCGCTGGCGCGGCGATGTCATCAATGACGGCGGCAAACAGGACGAAATTACGGCCAATGCCCCCGATGGCGAGAACGGCTTTTTCGCCGTGCCGAAGGTGATTGAGTAATGTCCGAACTGACCGATCTGACCATTTCCCAGGCCCGCGATCTGTTGGCCAAGGGCGAGCTGTCGTCGCGGCAGTTGACCGAAAGCCATGTGGAGGCCATGGCCCAAGCCTCGCAATTGAATGCCTTCGTAAGCCAGTTGCCCGACGTTGCCCTGGACATGGCGGACGCATCCGACGGCCGCCGCGCGAACGGCGCGGTGGGACCATTGGAAGGCATCCCCCTGGCCATTAAGGATCTGTTTTGCACTAAGGGCACCCTGACCACGGCGGGTAGCCATATCCTTGATGGTTTCAAGCCGCCCTATGAAAGCACTGTCTCCGACAATCTTTGGCAAGCGGGCGCGGTGATGTTGGGCAAGACCAACATGGATGAATTCGCCATGGGGTCTTCCAACGAAACCTCCTACTTCGGCCCGGTACAAAACCCCTGGCGGGGGCGGGGCGATAACCGGGCCCTGGTACCAGGCGGCTCATCGGGCGGCTCGGCCGCGGCGGTGGCGGGGCGTTTCGCCATGGCGGCGACGGCGACGGATACCGGCGGCTCCATCCGCCAGCCCGCCGCCTTCACGGGCACGGTCGGTAGCAAGCCGACCTATGGCCGTTGTTCCCGTTGGGGTGTGGTGGCGTTTGCGTCCTCGCTGGATCAGGCTGGGCCGATCACCCGCGACGTGCGCGACAACGCCATCATGCTGGGCGTCATGGCCGGCCATGACCCCAAGGATTCCACCTCCGCCAATGTGCCCCTGCCTGATTTCGAGGCGGCCTTGACGGGCGATATTCGCGGTCTGAAGATCGGCGTGCCCAAGGAATATGTCCTGGACGGCATGCCGGGCGAGATCGAAATCCTGTGGCAGCAGGGTATCGGCTGGCTCCGGGAGGCGGGGGCGGAGATCATCGATATCTCGTTGCCCCACACCAAGTATGCCCTGCCGGCCTATTACATCGTGGCGCCCGCGGAGGCGTCGTCGAACCTAGCCCGTTATGACGGTGTCCGCTATGGCTTGCGGGTGCCGGGGGGTGATCTGCGCGAGATGTATGAAAACACCCGCGCCACCGGTTTCGGGTCCGAAGTGCGCCGCCGGGTGCTGATCGGCACCTACGTTCTGTCGGCGGGCTATTACGATGCCTACTATTTGAAAGCGCAAAAAATTCGCCGCCTGATCGCCCGTGATTTCACCGAAGCTTATGAGACCGTGGACGCCATTCTGACGCCGTCCGCGCCCTCGGCCGCATTTCCCTTTGGCGACAAGGCCGATGATCCCATCGCCATGTATCTCAACGACATTTTCACCGTGCCCGCCAACCTGGCCGGCCTGCCGGGCATTTCCGTGCCGGCGGGATTGTCGGCCGAGGGTTTGCCCCTGGGTCTGCAAATCCTGGCCCCGGCCTTTGACGAGGAAACCATGTTCCGGGTGGCAGGCGTGGTCGAACAGGCCGCCAACTTCACGGCCCAACCCGAGCAATGGTGGAGGGGCCCCGCATGAGCAATCTGGTGCAAGGCGCCACCGGCCCCTGGGAAGTGGTGATCGGTTTGGAAATCCACGCCCAGGTTACGGCCCAATCGAAACTGTTCTCGGGCGCGGCCACGGAATTCGGCGCTGAACCCAATAGTCAGGTCAGCCTGGTTGACGCGGGCATGCCGGGCATGCTGCCGGTGATCAATGAAAGGGCGGTGGAACAGGCGGTGCGCAGCGGTCTGGGTCTGAACGCCAAGATCAATACCTATTCGGTGTTTGACCGGAAAAACTATTTCTACGCGGATCTGCCCCAGGGCTACCAAATCTCGCAATACCTCCAACCCATCGTCGGCGAAGGCCTGGTCAGCGTTGATCTGGACGATGGCGGCAGCGCCGAAATCCGTATCGAGCGGCTGCATCTGGAGCAGGACGCGGGCAAATTGATCCACGACCAGCACCCGCGCAAATCCCACGTGGATTTGAACCGTTCCGGCCTGGCCCTGATGGAGATTGTCTCCATGCCCGATATCCGCTCGGCGGCGGAGGCCGGCGCCTATGTGCGC
Source organism: Alphaproteobacteria bacterium (assembly GCA_046582635.1). Taxonomy (GTDB): domain Bacteria; phylum Pseudomonadota; class Alphaproteobacteria. The sequence goes on along the minus strand of JAYGEA010000013.1, from coordinate 4,438 downwards.
AAGGTGCGGGCCATTCTGCGCTATTTGGGCACCTGCGATGGCAACATGGAGCAGGGCAGCATGCGGGCCGACGTCAATGTCTCCGTGCGCCGGCCCGGCGAGGATCTGGGCACGCGGGCGGAGGTCAAGAACGTCAACTCCATCCGTTTCATGCAGCAGGCGATCCATTACGAGACGACCCGGCAGATCGATATTCTGGAAGCCGGCGGCAGCATTGTTCAGGAAACCCGCCAGTTTGATGCCCCGACCGGCACCACCCGGCCCATGCGGGACAAGGAAGAAGCCAACGACTACCGCTATTTCCCGGACCCGGATCTTCTGCCACTGGAATTCTCGGATGAATTCGTAGAGACAATCCGAGCCACCTTGCCCGAACTGCCAGACGCCAAGAAACGCCGCTTTATGGACGACCTTGGGTTATCGGCTCTTGACGCGGGCGTGGTGGTCAGCGACCGGGATATCGCCCTGTTTTATGAGGCCGTGGCGGACGGCCGTGACGCCAAGATTGCCGCCAACTGGGTGCAAGGTGAACTATTCGCCCAATTGGCCCGTGCCGAGCGCGAGGTTGCCGACAGTCCCATCACTGCCCCGCAGTTGGGCGGCTTGATCGACCTTATTACCGACAACACAATATCGGGCAAAATTGCCAAGGACGTCCTGGAAATTATGTTCGAGACCGGCCAGGACGCCGCCGACATCGTCGCGGAAAAGGGCCTGAAACAGGTCACCGACACGGGCGCCATCGAGGCCGAGGTGGACAAGGTGATTGCCGCCAACCCGGACAAGGTGGCCGAATTTCAGGGCGGCAAGGACAAGATGCTGGGTTGGTTCGTGGGCCAGATCATGCAGGCCACAAAGGGCAAGGCCAATCCGCAAATGGTCAATCAGCTGTTGCGGGACAAACTCAAACCCTGATGAATTCGAAATGCAGCGGATGGCCGTCGACCGAATTCCGCGTCCGCCCGGCCTTGGGCTAAAAAATCACTGGCCATGAACTGTAAACTTTTCCATATGTATAAGCAGGTATTGAACCCAGGCTCGAACGCGGACATTGTCAGCCATCATGCCCCATGTGAATTCACCTGACGACAGTCTTTCCCCCCAGCCGGCGCACGTTGCCGGGATAGCGGCGCTGGCCCTGGAAAAGCTGCGGTCGGGCGGGCTGTCCCTGGGTCAGCAGCAGGGTTATATCGTCAGCCGTAATTTCGATCTCGGGTTTTTTTATCCTCTCGCCCCTGTGGGCCCTGGCCATCGGCCTGTCATTGCAATCAACCCCCCTGCGCTTCACCCTGATCCCGGCCTTGCTGATGGCCGCCATGCTGGGCTCCTACAAAGTGCTGGTCTGCGTCTCGGTCCTGGCCACCTTTTGGGATGTCTATCATTCCGGCATGCAGACATTTGGTCTGGGGCGTTTGTACGACATGCGGGCGGGCAACAACCCGCACAAATTGCGCCGTCTGGACATGATCCTGAACACTATTTTGTATGCCGGACCCATCGTCGGCGGCGCCACGCTGATGGAACACGTGGATGATTTCGAAAAATTCAAGAACGTGGGCGCCTTGTTCCTATCCGCCGTGCCGGCCAAGGTGTCGGGGATTTCGGGCATCCTGACCTGGGTCATGTTGGCCGGCGGCGGATTGTTCCTGATTTACTACATTTACTGTTATTGGCGGGCCGCCCAGGACGGTTATCAGATTTCCGCCCAGAAGGTCGTGTTACTGGTCAGCACCGGTATTTGTTCCCTGGTGGCCTGGGGCTTCAATCCCTTCGGCGAGGCCTTTTTCATCATGAATGTGTTCCACGCGGTGCAGTACTTCGCCATCATCTGGTGGGCCGAGCGGGGCACCATTTTAAGGGTCTTTCATCTTGGTCCCGACGGCTGGGGCAAACGCACCGCCATTTTTGCCTTTATCGCCTCGGCCATGGCCTATGGCGCCTGGGATACCATCGTTAGCGAGACCTCGGCCATGGTGCTGTTCGTGGCCATTCTGCATTTCTGGTGTGACAGCTTCATCTGGTCCGTGCGCCGCTGCGATGTTTAAAGTTTTTCAAGCTTGATCCGAGCCACCCACTCCCCGATCCGGCCACCCACGTAATCATCATGAATGGGCGGCCGGGAGGGGGCGCGGGCCGGCTTGACGTTTCCAGTCAAACTGGAAATACGCGTAAGCCATGGTATAGCATGGTGCGATGGCAAGTGGTTCTTCGAAATTAGCGGTTTATGCGGCCCTGACGGGTAATTTGGCGATTGCGGTGACAAAATTCGGCGCGGCGATGTTCACCGGTTCCTCGGCCATGCTATCGGAGGCCATCCACTCCATGGTGGACACCGGCAATCAGGCCTTGTTGCTGTACGGCATGTACCGGGCCGGCTTGCCGGCGGATGAAAAACATCCCTTTGGCTATGGCAAGGAATTGTATTTTTGGAGCTTTGTCGTCGCCATCCTGATCTTTGGCCTGGGCGCGGGATTTTCCATTTTTGAAGGGGTGCATGGCGTGCGGAACCCCACGCCGATCGAGAATGCCGTTGTCAGCTATATCGTCTTGGGCCTGGCCATGGTCTTCGAGGGTGGGGCCAGCCTGTTCGCCTTGCGGCAGTTTCTGGCGCAAAAGGGCGAGATGGGTTTTTTCGAGGCGGTGCGCCGGGGCAAGGATCCGGCGCTGTTCACGGTGCTGTTCGAGGACGGCGCCGCCATGATCGGCCTGATGATCGCCATGGCGGGAATATTTCTAGGCCAGCACCTGGGCCTGCCCTGGCTGGATGGCGCCGCCGCCATCGCTATCGGCGTGGTTTTGGCCTGCGTGGCGCTGTTTCTGGCCTATGAATGCAAGGCGCTGTTGATTGGCGAGGCAGCGGAGGGGGCGGTGGTGGAAGGCTGTCGCGCCCTGTTGAACGGCGACCGGCGGGTGGTGAAGGTTGGAAATCTGGCCACTATGCATTTGGGCCCGGCGGAAATTCTCCTGGCCGCCGACCTGGATTTCGCCGACGGCCTGACCTCTGGGGAGGTGGAGGCCGCGACGGCGGAATTGGAAACCAAACTGCGGGAGAATTTCCCGGACGTGCGGCGTATTTATCTGGAACCCCGGGACCTTGTGCCTGATTGACGGCCCAAATTCGCGTTGCGCGGGACAAGATTTTGTTAACCATATTGAAACCGCTGGCAGGCAGACTGTGGCCCTCAACCGAATTGAGGTCCTATGTCGTTTATGACACATTTTCTGTTTCTGGCGTCCTATGGCATGGCCGCGGCCGCGGCGGGTTTCATGCTGCCTCGTACGTTGCCCCATTTGGATCCCATGCTCTGCTATCTGATCGCCGGCGCCGGTTTTCTGGCGGCGGCGGTGTTGCACGAAATGATCTCCCGCCGCCTGGCGCAGCGGGACGGGGCGGAGCAACTGGACCAGGTCTATGACGAAATTGATGAATTGCGCGAGGTCAACCGCGGCCTGATCGCCGACGTCACCCGGGCGCGCGAGGAAATGGCCGTGTTGTGCGAGGTGGTGGAGACAGCGGCGGATGGCTCCAACCAGGCCCTGGTCCGCGAGATGAAGGTGCTGCAATCACAATTGGGCGAATTCGGCGACGTCAAAGTTCCGAAAACCGCCAATGTGGAACGACGCAGGACCGGCGCCAAACGCGCGCCCAAGGCTGTCCCGACCTCCGAACCGGACTCCACGGCGGCGCTCGAGCCTGTCCCAGCCCCCGAACCGGAATCCGCGGAGGCGGCCGTGACGCTGCGCCCGATCCAGGCGCGGATCGCCGACGAGGAGATCCTGGGCCATATCCGCGAGGCCTTGGAAAGCAACCGCATAGACCTCTATCTGCAACCCATCGTCAGCTTGCCGCAACGGCGCACCCGCCATTACGAGGCCTTTTCGCGCATCCGCACCGCCGATGGCCGCATTGTCACCCCGGCGCAGTATATCGAGGTGGCCAAGGAGCAGGGCCTGATCGGCACCATCGACAACCTGCTGTTGATGCGCTGTGTGCAATTGCTGCGCCGTACGGAAAAGCGGCAAAACCATGTGAATTTCTTCGTCAATATCTCCATCCATACCTTGAACGATGGGGAGTTCATGAACCAGTTCACCGATTTCATGGCCCATAATCCTCCCCTCGCCGCGCGCCTGATCTTCGAGATTACCCAGGCCGACGTGGCCAACCTGTCGGAAACGGTCTGGCAGCAACTGGGCCGCCTGGGCGAATTGGGCTTCCGCTTTTCCATGGATCGGGTGGACGATCTTGATATTGATTTCAAATTCCTGTCCTTGACCAAATTCCGCTTCATCAAGGTGCCCATCAGCCTGATCCTGACCCTGCCCGAAGACCGCGCCGATTGGGTCCATCCCCGGACCCTGAAGGCCAAATCCGGGGTTTCCGAGATCTCCCTGGTGGTGGAACGCATTAAAAAGGAAGCGGATGTGATCGAAGTCC
>JAYGEA010000255.1:0-10526 GCA_046582635.1 Alphaproteobacteria bacterium | reverse complement strand
TTCCATGTGATGGACACTATGGCGATGGCGAAAATCCAACCGGCCAGGCGCACCGCGCTTGTTGCGGAGGGTTTTGGTTCCAGCCAACTCGCGGCGGCCTCCTCCGCCGGGGTTGCGGTCTCCCGTATGGGGGCGAGGTTCGCGACAGGCGACGACGCCCTTGCCGGACTGGTTCGTGAACGACAGGACGCGGCAGCGCGTTGGCGCAGGCTCGACGGGGCACTGGTCAAGGCCGCAAGCCAGCCGCCCGACAAGCGCGACAAATCACGGGAAGCGGCAGTGCGCCTAGACCTAGCGGCGACGGACAGCCGGATCAAGGAAATCGACGCGGAACTCGCAAAATCGTTTCCTCAATACGCTGAAATCGCCTCGCCGAAGCCGGTCGAGCTTGCTGAACTGCAACAACTTCTCGGCAATGACGAGGCGCTGCTAACCTACCTGGTTTGGACTGACCGCAGCTTCGTTTTCGCCGTCCGGCGGGACCGGGTGGTGGCCAAGGAAATCAAGCTAAGCGCGAAGGAACTTGAGGGTGCCGTCGCGGCGCTGCGCAGGGGCCTGGACCCGATGGACTTACAAAGCTCCGCCGACCTGCCGCCCTTCAACACGACACTAGCGTACAAGCTTTATCAGAAATTGTTTCAGCCAATCGAGGCCATGCTCGAAGGAGCGCGGCATGTCTTCGTGGTGCCGGATGGGGCGTTGCAAAGTCTGCCCCTCGGCGTGCTGGTAACGAAGGTGTTCAAGGGTGAAATCAAAGGCCCCGAAGACCACCGCAAGGTCCCCTGGCTGGCCCGAAGCTACGCCATGACGACCCTGCCGTCCGTCTCGTCGCTCAAGGCGTTGCGCACCTTCGCCAAACGCGCCAGGGCTTCGCGTCCCTTCCTCGGCGTCGGCGATCCGCAACTCGAGGGTGAAACGGGCTCAGGCCGTGGGGTGAAGCTTGCGTCCCTATTTACAACGCGCGGAATTGCCGACGTCGCATTGGTTCGCCAATTGCCCTCATTACCGGGCTCCTACGAAGAGCTGCAATCCATGGCGCGGTCGCTCGGCGTGGATGATGACGCCTTATTGGTCGGCGGGAAGGCGACAGAAACAAAGCTCAAAAACATGGCTCTCACGGATTACAAGGTGCTGACCTTCGCAACCCATGGACTGGTGGCGGGCGGCCTCGAGGGGCTCTCTGAACCCGCCCTGGTCCTGACGCCGCCTGAGGTGGGTACCGAACAGGACGACGGATTACTCACGGCGAGCGAGGTAGCACAGCTGAAGCTCGACGCGGACTGGGTCATCCTATCCGCCTGCAATACCGCCGCCGCCGACGGTACGCCGGGGGCCGAGGGCCTCTCCGGCCTCGCGAAGGCGTTTTTCTATGCGGGCGCGCGGACGCTATTGGTATCGCACTGGCCCGTGGTGTCCGATGCGGCGGTCAAGATCACAACGCGGATGCTAAAGGAAGCACAGAAACCCGGTGTCGGTCGCGCTGAGGCGCACCGCCAGGCTATGTTGGCGCTGATCGAAGGCAAGGAAAATCCGGCGTATGCCCATCCGGTATTCTGGGCGCCGTTTGTCGTCGTCGGAGAGGGTGGATCGGTCCAACACTGAATATATCCGAGATCAGTCAATCAGAGCCGACAACGTTCGACCAGCGTGTTGGCTGGGCGGATGAAAGGGGAGCGAAAGGGCGAACGCCAATGGCGCCTTCAAGCGGACGAAACGCAGGACGAATATGGGTGAGAATCTCATGACAAAATGGTAACCCGTGCGCACCTCCAAGGCAAAGCCAATAGGTGTTGATAGAGCCGGGACGGCATGTTAGGCAGCGCCATGTTAAATCGAATCATGACGCTTTTCGCCGCCCGGACCACCTCGGACGAAGACCAGGCCGGGCAACATACCCACGACGAGTTGCAATTGGCCGCCGCCGCCCTGTTGGTCGAGGCCGCCGCCATGGATGGCCATTATGGCGAGGCGGAGCAGGCCGCCATTGGCCGACTGTTACGGCGGAAATTCGGCCTGAATGATACGGAAGCCGACAGCTTGCATGATCTGGCCCTGGCCGAACAGTCGGAAGCCAATCAATTGCTGGGCTTCACCCGCGTGATCAAGGAGCGTTATTCAGAGGAAGAGCGCGTGGATTTGATTGAAATGGTCTGGGAAGTGGCCTATGCGGACGGTGAACTGCACGATTATGAAGCAAACTTGTTGCGTCGCCTGGGCGGCTTGCTTTATGTCTCGGACAGGGAACGGGGGGAAGCCCGGAAACGGGTTCTTGCGCGGCTTCGGCCGTCCGGTTCATAGTTTTGATGATAGTGCCGGGATGGGATATCCCGAACCCAGGCATGGACCTGGGAGATGTTATGGATTGTTGGGAGAATAAGGAATGACGTACGTCGTCGTTGATGCCTGTATCAAGTGCAAGTACATGGATTGTATTGAAGTCTGTCCGGTGGATTGCTTCTATGAAGGCGAGAATATGCTGGTTATCCACCCGGACGAATGCATTGATTGCGGCGTCTGCGAGCCGGAATGCCCGGTTGAGGCCATTCTGCCCGATACCGAGGACGACACCGAAAAATGGGTCGAGATGAATCGCGAATATTCGGAGAAATGGCCGAATATAACGCAAAAGGGCGATGCGCCCGGCGATGGCGACGATTTCAAGGACGAAACCGGTAAATTTGACAAATACTTCAGCGCCGAGCCCGGAAAAGGATCTTGATTGGGGATCTTGAATGGGACGCTGATTGGCGGCTCCCGGTGGGGCTGGCGGCTGCCAATAGGCAGGGTCCGCGTTGATACATCGAAATTGTCCACGGGCTTCATAAAGTTCGCTTTTTGTGATATGAGGCGGGCGCAATTGCGAGCCTCCGCGGCGCGCCGTTGCCGTGCGGCGCGCTTGCCGCCGCCCGTCAGCAATATCAAATCAGACAAAGTTTAATCGAATACGGATCGAGACCCAAACATGGCGACCAAGACGAAGAAGAAATCCACTAAGAAAGTAAAGAAGGCCAATGGCTTTACTGTTGGCGATTACGTTGTCTATCCAACCCATGGGGTGGGCCGGATCACCGGGATCGAGGAGCAGGAAATCGTCGGCATGAAGCTGGAGTTGTTCATCGTCGAATTCGACAAGGAAAAGATGACGCTGCGCGTGCCCATCAACAAGGCGGACGCCACCGGCATGCGGCTCCTGGCCAGCCCCGAGAAGATGAAAACCGCCCTGACCACCCTGAAGGGCCGGGCCCGGGTCAAACGCACCATGTGGAGCCGCCGGGCCCAGGAATACGAGGCCAAGATCAATTCCGGCGATCCGATCTCCATCGCCGAAGTGATCCGCGACCTGCACCGCGGCGAAGGTCAGCCGGAGCAATCCTACAGCGAGCGGCAGATCTACGAGGCCGCCATGGAACGCCTGATGCGCGAATTGGCGGCGGTGGAGGGCCTGGAGGATGAACAGGCGACCGAACTCCTGAATAACGTGCTCAACCCGCCGGAATAACCGTCGCCAGAGCCAATTTTAACATGGCGCATTTAATATCGTGACGTAATACTTATATAGATGATTATCAGCACTAAGTTGTCGGTAATACAGCCGTTATATAAGTATTACGTCGCCATGTTAGGCGCGGCATGCTGGACATCATCACGGCAGCACCGCAGGCCCTCGGGTATGCGAGGGGCGAGGATCAGGGCAAGTCCTCTACCGGCACGAAATCTTCATCCATGCCGAAACCGGCCGGGCCAAAGACGGCCAGGGCCTCGTCCGTGCGCATGATGGGCGGGGCTGAAACAGCCATGACCGTGACCCGCTGGCCGTAGCGCAGGCGCTCCGTGGTGATGGGCTGGGCCATTTCGCTGTCCAGGATGCAGATCAGGTCGGGGACGATGGCGCGCAGGCGGTGGCCCTGACGGGCGGCGAGGAATTCGTTCTGGAATTCGATCTCCAGGGTCTCGCCGTCCTGGTCCGCGATCATCACCCAGCCGATGGCCCAGCCGTCCCGTGTTTCCCGGGACAAATCCGTAACCTTACCCGTGAACAATACCTTGGCATGACCGTAATGGGTGCCCGACAGCATCTGGATCAGGGCCGTGAAAGGCTCCCGGTTTTGCGCCCGCGATTGACGCAGGTTGGCGCCGATGGCCTGGCACAGGGACGTGGTGCCGGGAATGGCCACGCGTTTCGCGGTCTTGCCATCCATGGGGTAGGAGGCCTTGGCGGCGCGCGCGCCCATGCGGATGACGATGCCGCGGCCGATATATTCGGCCCGCTTGTCTTCCTTGATATTCAGGATCACCGTCTCGCCATGTTCGGAGGCCAGCGCGAAGGGAGAGCCCGAGGCGCCGTAGACCGAGAACGTGACCATCTGCATTTCAGGGAAGGCCCGGCCCATGCCGTCGGCGTCGACCATTACCTTGCCCAGCATGGCGGCATTGTAGATGGGCATCATGGAGTTGGAGCCCCCGGCCTCGAACGCCATCAGCAAATCCGCCGGTCGGCCCAGGTGCTTCTCCAGGGCCAGGACGGCGCTGGGCGGTTGCTCCGCCGCCATGATTTTTTCGATCGCCACCGTGGGGGCGCCCATGTTGCCGCAGGCAAAGACCAGCGCGTCATCCGCCACTTCGTTCAGGTCCAGCATGGTGACGGGGCCGTGTTCGGCAATGGCGCGGCGGGTCATCAGGGTGGCGATGTATGGATCGCCACCCCCTCCCGTGCCCAGAAAGGTGGCGCCCAGGGCGATGTCGTCCAGGTCTTCCAGGGTAATTTTTTTCATGCCGTCTCTCCCGCATGCTCGCTGGTCGACAGATCACCCACTGCCTTGACCCGCAGCCGGGTCGCGTTGCCGGGCAGATAACTCAAGGGGATTTCGTCGATTTCGACGATACGGATGCTGGCGGCATCGGCGCCGGCGGCTCGGGCCTGGCTGGCGGCCTCGGCCTTGGCGGCGGCCATGGCGTCGTCGCGGCTGATGCCGTCGAGAGAGAAGATGCGGTCGCACTCGCCGCCCACCATGGCGATGGAGGCACCGATGGCGTTGGCCACCTGGCCGTGCTCCGGCCGCAGGATTTCACCGCCGCCGATGGTGCGCCCGCCCAGCAGGGGCGCCCCGCCGCCCACCAGGATCACCGGCAGGGTTGCCGCGCTGGGGCGCACCCGGTCCAGGGCCAGGGCGATCATGGTGTTGGCGGTGGCAAGTGCCACTTCCACATGCGGCAAATCTATCGGGCCGGCCAGCTTGGCTTCATCGCCCAAATCCATTTGTCCCGCCGCCACCGCGATGTCTGTCATGGTCAGGCTGTCGCCGCCGAAGACCAGGGCGCGCTGCTGCAATTCGAAACCAACGGATTCAGGCCCGATACGGCCCCCCTCGTCATGGACCAGACTGCCCCCGCCCAGGCCCACCGCCAGCAGATCCGGCATGCGGAAATTGGTCCGCACGCCGCCCACCTCCACCGTCATGGCGGCCTCGCGCGGGAAGCCGTCCAGCAACAGGCCGATGTCGGACGTGGTGCCGCCAATATCCACCACCAGGGCATCCGACAGACCCGAAAGAACGGCGGCGCCGCGCATGGAATTGGTCGGGCCGGAGGCAAAGGTCAAGACCGGATAGCGGGCCGCATGGGCCGCCGTCATCAAGGTGCCGTCGTTCTGGGAGATGTACAGCGGCGCTTTGATGCCCAATTCGCCAATCGCCTTGATAAAGGCCTCGATCACCCGCGTCGCCAGGGCGGACAGGGCGGCATTCAGGATGGCCGCGTTTTCCCGCTCCAGCAAACCAATGCGGCCAATGCGATGGGACAGAGTGATCGCGGCATCAGGCAGTTCCCGCCGCAGAATGGCCTCGGCCCGATGCTCCATTGCCGCGTCCAAGGGTGAAAACACGGAGGTGACGGCGACGGCATCAATCTTCTTCCCGGCAATATCCTCGGCGGCGGCGGCGATCGCGTCTTCGTCCAGGGCGGCGATCTCCCGGCCGTCGAATTCCAGGCCGCCGCGCAGCATATAGTGGTGCCGCCCCACCACTGCCGCCAAGTCGTCGGGCCAATCGGACATGGGCGGCACGGCGGTGGTGGCGGGCGCGGCTAGACGCAGCACCGCCACCTGCGCGAGGCGGCGCCGTTCGACAATCGCATTGGTGAACTGTGTGGTGCCCAGCATGACGGCAAAGACCTGGTCAGCGGTCGCTCCGCCTGCCGCAATAACGGCGGAGGCGGCGTCCACGATAGAGGCCGTGATCCCTTCGCCCGTGGCCACTTTGTGCCAGGCCACTACCTGATCGCCATCCATCAGCACGGCATCCGTATTGGTGCCGCCCACATCAATGCCCAGCCTTAGATATGGGCGCAGGCGCGGCCCCGCCATGGCTTTACTCGGCCGCCTGCCGGCAGGTGGCCGGTTTACGCTTGGCCCTGGATTTGCCCTTCTTTTTGGGCGCCGGCAGGGCAAGCTTGCGGCCGAGCAGTTCTTTCAAATATTGCCCCGTATAGCTTTCCGCCACCTCTGCCACGGCCTCGGGGGTGCCCTCGGCGACGATGCGGCCGCCGCCCGAGCCGCCCTCGGGGCCCAGATCGATGACCCAGTCGGCGGTCTTGATGACCTCCAGATTATGTTCGATGACGATCATGGTGTTGCCGCTCTCCACCAGGGTATGGAGCACTTCCAACAGTTTGCGCACATCGTCGAAATGCAGGCCCGTGGTGGGCTCGTCCAGAATATACAGGGTCCGGCCCGTGGCCCGCTTGGACAGTTCCTTGGCCAGTTTGACCCGTTGCGCCTCGCCGCCCGACAATGTGGTGGCTTGCTGGCCCACGTGGATATAGCCCAAGCCCACCCGTTTCAAAGTGACCATCTTGTCGCGGACTAGGGGGACGGCTTTAAAGAATTCCGCGCCTTCGTCCACGGTCATATCCAACACGTCGGCGATGGATTTGCCACGGAACTGGATCTCCAGCGTCTCCCGGTTATAGCGCCGGCCCTGGCAGACATCGCATTGCACATATACGTCGGGCAGGAAATGCATCTCGATCTTCACCAGGCCGTCGCCCTGGCAGGCCTCGCAGCGACCGCCCTTGACGTTGAAGGAGAACCGCCCCGGCTTATAGCCCCGCGCCTCTGATTCCGGCAGGGAGGCGAACCATTCCCGGATCGGCGTGAAGGCGCCGGTATAAGTGGCCGGGTTGGAGCGCGGCGTGCGGCCGATGGGGGATTGGTCGATATCCACCACCTTGTCCAGGAAATGCAGCCCCTCGATCTTGCGGAAGGTGCCGGGATGGTCCCGGGCGCCGTTGAGGAACTTGGCCAGGGCCTTGTACAGGGTTTCGATCAGCAAGGTGGATTTGCCGCTGCCCGAAACCCCGGTGACACAGGTGAAGGTACCCAGGGGAATGTGGGCATCCACATTTTGCAGGTTGTTGGAGGAGGCGCCCAGAATGGCCAGGTGTTGGCTGGGGTGGCCCTTGCGGCGTTTTTTCGGTACGGCGATCTGTTTCAGGCCCACAAGATACTGGCCGGTCAGGCTGTCGGGGGATTGCATGATCTGTTCCGGCGTCCCCTGGGCCACCAGATAGCCGCCGTGTTCCCCCGCCGCCGGGCCCAGATCCAGGACATAGTCGGCGGCGCGGATGGCCTCCTCGTCATGTTCCACCACGATCACGGAATTGCCCAGGTCCCGCAGGTTCTTCAGGGTTTCCAGCAGCCGTTCATTGTCCCGCTGGTGCAGGCCGATGGAGGGTTCGTCCAGCACGTACAAAACACCCGTCAGTCCGGAGCCTATTTGCGAGGCCAGGCGGATACGCTGGCTTTCTCCGCCCGACAAGGTGCCCGACGCCCGCGACAGGGTCAGGTATTCGAGACCCACATTGACCAGAAAACCCAGGCGGTCGTTGATCTCTTTCAGAACCCGGCCGCCGATTTCCAGTTGCCGCTGGGTCAGGACGTCATCCAGGGAGGCGAACCAGTCCCGCGCCTCCAGGATCGAAAGGGAGGTTGCCGAGCCGATATGCCGCTCGCCAATGCGCACCACCAGGGCCTCGGTCTTCAGGCGGTGGCCGTCGCAGGCCTCGCACGTGGTGATGTTCTGGTAGCGCTCCAGCTCTTCGCGCACCCAGGCGCTGTCGGTCTCGCGGTAGCGCCGCTCCATATTGGGGATCACCCCCTCGAACGGTTTCTTGGTTTTGTAGCTGCGCAGGCCGTCGTCATAATGCATCTCCACCGCCGCCTTGCCGGTGCCGTACAAAATGGCCTTGCGCACTTTTTCGGGCAGTTCATGCCAAGGATGGGTAGTGGAGACCTTGAAGTGGCGGGCCAGGCTGTCCAGGGTCTGGGTGTAATAGGGCGAGGTGGAGTGGGACCAGGGCGCGATGGCGCCGTCACGCAGGCTCAGGTTTTCGTCCGGCACGGACAGGGACGGGTCGAAATACAGCTGATCGCCCAGGCCGTCGCAGGACGGGCAGGCCCCGAACGGATTGTTGAAGGAGAACAGGCGCGGTTCGATCTCGGCAATGGTGAAGCCCGACACGGGACAGGCGAACTTGGCCGAAAACGTATTCGACGTCTCGCCGTCGGCCGTTTCTATGATGGCCAGGCCGTCGGCCAGGTCCAGGGCGATTTCCAGACTGTCGGCCAGGCGGGTCTGCAGATCCTCGCGCAGCACCACGCGGTCGACGACCACGGAAATATCATGCTTTTTGTTTTTTTCCAGGGCCGGCACCTGGTCCAGCTCGTGCAGTTCGCCGTCCACTTTCACGCGCTGAAAGCCACGCTTCATCAAATCGGCGAATTCCTTGCGGTATTCCCCCTTGCGGCCCCGCGCGATGGGGGCCAGCAGATACAGGCGGCTGCCATCGTCCATGGCCATGATGCGGTCGACCATCTGGCTGACCGTCTGGCTTTCAATGGGCAGGCCCGTGGCCGGCGAATAGGGGATACCGATGCGGGCCCACAACAGACGCATATAGTCATAAATTTCCGTCACCGTGCCCACGGTGGAGCGGGGGTTGCGCGAGGTGGTCTTCTGCTCGATGGAAATGGCCGGCGACAGACCGTCAATATGGTCCATGTCCGGCTTGTTCATCAATTGCAGGAACTGCCGGGCGTAAGCCGAGAGGCTCTCCACATAGCGCCGCTGCCCCTCGGCATAGATGGTGTCAAAGGCCAGCGAAGATTTGCCGCTGCCCGATAGTCCGGTGATCACCACCAGTTCGTCGCGGGGAATATCCACGGAAATGTTTTTCAGATTGTGTTCGCGGGCGCCGTGAACGGAGATGAATTTTTGCATGGGTGGACTTAAACTTTCGAATCTGTCATAAAAGAACATAACATGAACAATTCCTTATGGCAAAATACCGAAAGGAACTGGCGAAAACTGCGCCGAAACGACGAATTGAGTAGTATGCGGCATATGCCGGTGGCAAGAACAGGGGCGATGTGGCTATAGTCGCACCAAGGCAACAACGATGTTTTACGATAGGTCGATATAATCATGGCAGGCAGTGTCAACAAGGTCATTTTGGTGGGAAATCTGGGCCGCGACCCGGAAGTGCGCAATATGCAGAGCGGCGACCCCATCGTTCACCTCAATCTTGCCACCTCCGAATCCTGGAAGGACAAGAACTCCGGCGAGCGACGGGAAAAAACGGAATGGCACCGGGTGGTGATTTTCAACGAGAATCTGGGCCGAATCGCTCAGCAATACCTGCGCAAGGGCTCCAAGGTTTATATCGAGGGTGCCTTGCAAACCCGCAAGTGGCAGGACCAGTCCGGCGTCGAGAAATACACCACCGAGGTGGTGTTGCAACGTTTCCGCGGCGAATTAACCATGCTGGACAGCCGCGCTGAAGGCGGCGGTGGCGGCGGTGGCGGCGGCGGCGGCTTTAACGACGGCGGCGACGGCGGCGGCGGAGATTTCGGCGGCGGTGGTGGTGGTGGTGGCAGCGATCTGGACGACGAAATCCCGTTCTAGGCCGCGCTTGTCGGAGTATTGTGGGGACATGTACGCGTTACGTGTCCCCGGAATGCGGCGAAACGCTCAAATCCAGCCAAATTACGGCAATAACAAAACACCCGCGCCATGGCCGAGCGCCCCCTCGTCCTAGACTCCATCGAAACCCCCGACGGCGACCGTTGCGTCGATGTCTTCCGCCGCGACGATGGCACTTTCGGCTTCGAGGAATACCGCCGGGATATTGAAGACCCCAGCGGCTGGTTTCCCATCGCCCGCCACCGTTTCACCGTCTTCGAAAGCGCGGCGGCCGCGCGCGCCGCCGCTGAAACCCAGGTGAGTTGGCTGCGTCATAAAGCTTGATGATAGCCGTAAGAAAGATTCGATGTTGCATCGCGAAGATTCATGCGCTCATGTCGCCTTCGCCGCCGCATCGCGGATAGCCCGTGTTATACCAACCGACATTGATTAGTACTCATGCGCCCATTTCCTGAGGCCGATGGACATTATTCTCCATGCTTGGTCGATCAGTTTGTTCCAAGCTTCGGAGCATATTGCGACGATCTCCTCGTATGACTTGAAGATCCG
>JAYGEA010000195.1:0-9927 GCA_046582635.1 Alphaproteobacteria bacterium | reverse complement strand
CATGCCCCTTGATGGTCATGCCCAGACCAAGGACATCCTAGACGATATTGGCGCCCGGGGTGCCGATCCCGCCCAGGGCTTCCATGGCCGCCCAGACATGGTCGCGGGAATGCAGGATGCTGTGCGGTTCGCTGCCGTCGCCATCGTGGGAGCCGGGCATCTGGGCCAGGTCCCGGTTTGCCAGGTCCTGCAGGCTGGCGCGGTGGAAAGTTGCCTCGAACTTGCGGGCCGCGGCGGCGGCGCGGTGATCGATGCGGCCCTTTTTCTCCAACGCATCGACGGTATCGGCGGCGCGCATGGGATAGGATGGTGGGGTGCCGTGCTCCGGATTGATAATTTTCATGCGTGCCAAGCCCGGTTTGTCTTCACCCAGGGGGTGATGCTGCATGCGCCAGTTCAAGACGCTTTCATCGCCGCTTAACCGTCCCCTGCCTGGCGTGCCGCGCCGTGCATTGCCGCGCCGCTTTCGCGCCTGTGGGGTTAGTCTTAGGGTCTGGCTTAGGTTCTGAGTAGGTTGGCGCATTTATGCCCCGCTCCGTTCTTTTGATGTTTCATCGTGACGCGCAATGCCGAATTCACCGCTGGTTCCATCGTCCGGCCCGTCGTTTGGCCCATCCTCCAATCCATCTTCCGGCGGCGGCAGATCCTGTAAGTACAGGTCACATTCGGCGGCCTCGGCGGTATAGCGATGATCGCCATGGGGATTGATGCTGCGGGCATGGTGTTGGGGGCAGTATGAGCGGTTAACAAGCCGGGGTTTCTGACAATAGCGCCGATCGGGCTGGTCCAGATCTCCTTCAATCCAACGACAGCCCATGATCTGTTGCGACTGTCTATTTTGCCGCACCGGTATTTCGTTCGCGGGGCCGTCGGGAGCGGGGTCGTTCAAGTGCCCAGGATCAATACCAGGGTCAGGGAATAGAAGGATGGAGGGGAAACGTTTGGATTGATCTGTCATGGCCATGAAAATATACAAACTCGTATCAATTGCAGAAAAAAAATGCGTATACGTATTTACAACCGTATAAAAAATGCCCTATTCTGGCGCCATGGTGAATTGGGCAGAGACCGTGCAGCGTCTGCGCCGGGAACGGGGGCAGACTCAGGCACAGTTCGCGGCGTCCCTGGGGACGACGCAGGCAACCGTCTCCCGGTGGGAGGCTGGACGGCAGGGGCCGGACCGGGAACAATCCCGCGCCATCGTTGCCCTGGCCGCCACCGCGTCGGCCGGGCCGGCTGGATCGGCTGGGCCAGTTGGACCGGGCGGATCAACCGGCGCGACCTATGCCGTGGCGGGGGAGGCACCCTGGCCGGCGCCGGGGATGTCGGACCACCTGGTCGCCACGGAATTGCCCGGGCCGCCCGGACGGATCCAGGATTTACCCATATTGGGTCATGCGGAAGCTGGTGAAGACGGAACTTTCCTTGATAACGGCATGGTTACGGGCTATGCGGGGCGGCCATCCAACCTGGTCGGCGTCGCCAATGCCTATGCCCTGATCGTGCATAATTCGTCCATGCGGCCGCGCTATGAACCGCGCGAGATCGTCGAGGTGGACCCGAATATTCCCGTGCAGGCGAACGACTACGTGGTCGTACAGACCACCGACGACCGGGCCTTTATCAAATTGCTGCGCCGGCGTACCCAGCGCGCCATCATCCTGGAACAGTATAATCCGCCGAAGGAAATCCGCCTGGACCCGGCGAATGTCGCCGTGATGCATTTGATTGTCGGCGCACACAGGGTCTATCGCTAGGCCGGCGATTCGCTCGAATTGCGGCATGAATATACGCTTGACCGAATAATTCTTGCAGAATATTATGCACTAACGTATAATATCCCATCGCCATTGGCCTGGGAAACCGCAATTGTCATACGATGCCTCGAACTTGATCTGCATTGCCGGAAACAGCCGCGCCTCGCAATGGGCCTACCGTACCGCCGACCGCCTCGGCGATGTTCTCGCGCCTGGTTATTTTCCTGACGACCGCATGCGGAATTTCATGCATCCGGGCGAACTTCTGACCCTGACCTGCCTGCCGCCTGTTGCGCCGAAATCGTCCCACGGGCTGTCGCCATCGCGGCGCCGCCGCAACCCCGTCGCGGTCCTGCAGGCCGTGACGGCGCGGACCCGCGAGGGCATTTGGCTGGTTCTGCCGCTGACACCAATCACCCGTCCGGAAACTATTGCCGCCGGCCATGTCGAGACGCCATCAACCTAGATTGGTTCCGGGCTCGATAAGCCGGGGTTAAGGCCGTACATGCCTACGCATGCAACGCCTCGCCAAAATTTCCGTACTCATACTCGCCTTCGCCATTGCGACCTTCGCCCAGGCTGAATACGCCCCGGCCATGAGCCTCAAGATGGCGCTGATGGCACCCCCGGGGCCGGAGATGGCGGCATGTCAACACTGCGCCGACGGCGGCGGACTGGACAGCCTGGCCTGAGATGCGTTCTGTGCGACACCAATTCCGGCAATGATCCCGGCTATCAGCCTGGCGTCACCGGCCACCGCGATGGTCTTGCCCCTGCCCATGCAGACGAACTCTGTCCCGCGCCCGGCACGGCCCGATCCCGATCCGCCACGATCCCAGTCCTAAACGAATGACCCTCCGGTTTTACCGAAAAAAGACGTGCGTTCGGCCGTATTGGGTGGATTTCCACTGGGAAAGCATGGCCGAGAGCAAGGATCAGAGGACCAAGCGATGATGTATTTCCGAAAGTTTCTGTTGTCGGCCCTTTTTGCCGTAGCGTTTGTGGGAACCGCCGCCGCCGATAATGGTGGCGGTGATGCCCGAAAGGGTAGAAAAATCTATCGTGCCTGCCTGGCCTGCCATTCGCTCCGGCAAGGCGTTCATTTAACCGGACCCAGCCTGGCCGGCCTTTGGGGCGCGGTGGCGGGCGATAACCCCGACTATGTCAGGTACTCAAAGGGCTTGAATGCGGTCGATTTTCGCTGGGACGAGGATACCCTGAACGCCTGGCTGGCCGGTCCGCGCGCCATGGTGCCCGGAACCTCCATGAACTTCCGTGGCATCCCAAATGATGACCAGCGGGCGGACCTGATCGCCTTTTTGTCCATTGCCATGGCGCGGGGCGGCTACGAAAAGGTCATTGAAAAGGGCCTGGCTGGGGAAGATTATGCCCGCGGTCAGCAGCCGCCGCCCTTGCGGCCCACGCCCGCACACCAGGCGATAGTCGCCAGGCGCCATTGCGGCGATGCCTATTTTATCAAAACCGCAAACGGTGCCGAAACCACCCATTGGGAAAAGAACATCCGCCTCAAAGTTGATTCCCAGGCCAGTGGTCCCGCGCCCGGCGTTCCCGCCATCATTCATTCCGGCATGCGGGGTGACCGGTTCTCAGCTGTATTTTCCAGCCTCGATGAACTCAAATCCTTCATCCAGGAAAACTGTAAATAGGCCTTTACTCAACTGACAAGGACAGACCCCATGAAACATCTCATGCTCGCCGTTGCGCTCTTCTGCTTTGTGGCCGCAGGCGCCGGGGCGGAGGACACCGCCAAACATGCCGTGCTCTATAAAACGCCACAATGCGGCTGCTGCGAAAATTATGCCAACCATCTGCGCGAGAACGGCTTCAAGGTGACGGTGAAGGCGACCCGCGAACTGCCGGCCATCAGCGCCAAGGCGGGCATACCGGTAGATTTTCAGGGCTGCCATGCGACTTTTATCGATGGCTACGTGGTCAGTGGCCATGTGCCCGCCAACATCGTCAAACGGCTCCTCGCCCTGCGGCCCCCGATCAAGGGCATTACCCTTCCCGGCATGCCCATGGGCTCACCAGGCATGAGCGGACCCAAGATCGGAACCTTCACGATCTACGAGATCAAGGACGGCGCGCCCAAGGTCTATGCGGTGGAATAGTCCAGGTCGATGACAATATTGCCGAACTCATCCCGCCGGGCCCGGGCGTCGGGCGGTATCAGACAGGTGGCATCATATTCCTCGACAATCAGGGGACCACTGCGCGCCTCGTCCTGGCCACCACCGAGATCGGCGCGGCTTAACACCGTTGCTTCCAACCAGCCCACTTCCGGGCCGAAATAGGCCTGACGGGTGGTGACCGGGCGATCGGCGCGGGTATCCCCGCTCTTCAATTGATCCGGCACCCCTGGATGGTCGGGAATGGCCCGGCCGATCAGCTGGGCATTGACCAGCATGACCGGTTCCTCCGGGCCGGCGCGATGGCCATAGGTGCGTTCGTGTTCCTGGCCGAAACGTTCTTCCAGTTCGGCGACCATTTCGGGGCTGAAGTCGCCATTGGGCGCCGGCACCGATAATTCGTAGATCTGGCCCTTGTAATGCATGTTGGCCGTGCGGCGGATTTCCACCTGCTCGGGGCGATAGCCGTCGGCCGCCAGCTGCGCCCGCGCCTCCCGTTCCAGGCCGCCCCAGATGTCGTCCAGGGCCGCCGGTTCGGCGTCGCGCAGAACCTGCATCATGGAGCGGGAATAGTGGTGTTCAACATCCGCATAGAGCAACCCGAAGGAGGAGAACAGGCCCGGATGGGGCGGCACCACGATGCGCGTCATGCCCAGGGCCTTGGCCATGCCGGCGGCAAACAGCGGACCATTTCCCCCGAAGGCGAATAGGGTGTAGGCGCGCGGGTCCCGGCCCCGTTCCGAGGAAATGGCCCGAATGGCCCGGATCATGTTGGAGATGGCGATCTGGTGGGCGCCGTAGGCGGCGTGCGCCAGGTCCAGGCCCATTGGTTCGGCAATAATGGCCTGAAACACCGCGCGGCCTTTATCCGCCTGCAATTCCAGATCGCCGCCGACCAGAAACTCCGGGTTCAAATAGCCCAGAATGACATTGGCGTCCGTCACCGTCGGCTCCTCGCCGCCCATGCCGTAACAGAGCGGGCCCGGCACGGCGCCGGCACTTTGCGGGCCGATCTGCAGCGAGCCGCCAGCATCGATCCACACCACCGAGCCGCCGCCCGCGCCGACTTCGGCCAAATCAATGGCCGGAACCTTCAGATGATAGCCCGCCCCCGTCATCAGGCGGGAGCCGACCATGATGCCGCCGCCCACCTGGTAATCCAGGCTGCGGGTAAATTCGCCGTCCTCGACCATGGAGGCCTTGGCCGTGGTGCCGCCCATGTCGAAGGTGATGATGTCGGGCAGGTCCAACTTGCGGGCCAGGGCCTGGGCGCCGACGACGCCGCCGGCGGGACCGGATTCGATGATGTTGACCGGCTTACGCTCCGCCACGTGCGCGCTGATCAGGCCGCCGTTGGATTGCATCAGCAGTAACGGCGCCTTGATGCCGTCGCCCTGCAGCCGGGCGCTCAACTGGCGCAGATACTGAGACACGATGGGCATCACATAGGCATTGATGACGGTGGTGGAGGTGCGCTGGTATTCGGATATCTCCGGCAGCACCTCGGCCGAGATGGAGTGTAAAAGGTCCGGCGCCAGGCGTTCTATCACCCCCTTGATGGCCCATTCATGATCGCCGTTGGCGTAAGAATTGATCAGGCAGACGGCAATGGTTTCCACCTGCTCGTCCAGTAGGCGTTGCACCACGCGCTCCACCTCGTCCAGATCCAGCGCCCGTTCCACCTCGCCCCGGTGATTGACCCGCTCGTCCACGTCCAGGCGCAAATAGCGCGGCACCAGAGGCGTCGGTTTCTCCCAGTGCAGATCGTACAGGCGGGGCATGCGCAAGGTGCGGATTTCCAGCACATCGCGAAAACCCTTGGTGGTGATCAGACCGGTCCTGGCCCCCTTGTGTTCCAGAATGGCGTTGGAGGCGATGGTGGTGCCGTGCAGCACCTCTGTAATCTGGCCCGGCTCCAGCCCGGCCGTCTCGAACACGCTGGACAGGCCGTCCACGATGGCTTCCTCATAGGCCTCCACCGTGGAAGGAATTTTTTTGGTCAACAGGGTACCGTCCTGGCCCAGGAGAACCAGATCGGTAAAAGTGCCGCCAATATCGGCGCCGACGCGGAAACTGGTCATCTAAACCTCCACGCCCACTGGTTCCTGCCAAAGAATTTTGGGTGTTTCTTGCGGCCGGGCGGCCCTTAGTTTGCCGCGCTGGGTTTCGGTCGCGGCCAGATCCACGGACCAAGGGTTGGTATTCACGGCGACGCCGTAATCGGCCAGCGCGGCCTCGACACTGACCAGTTCGTTGCGCACGTCCGCCAAAACCTTGTCCGGGTCCCGCTCCAGCGGATTGCCCCAGCCGCCACCTCCCGCCAGCTCGTGGCGGAAGACCGTGCCGCGCTTTATATTCATGGTCAGCTTGCTGGCCATGGGCTGGTTTTCCGCCTGGGGGTTCATGAAATTGGCTGACGGTTTGCCGGGATAGCCGCCGTACAGGCCGTAGGGGCGAAACTTGCGCCGGTCTGATCGGACCTGCAGCACCGCTTCGCGTTCGAGAAACTTATAATCCCGGCGATAGGGCGCCCCACCCCTGAATTTACCCGGCCCGGCCTTGTCTGGGATGAATTCGTAAGAGAGGATCTGCATGGGTTGTTCGGTCTCGATCACCTCCACCGATTGCGAGGCCATGTTGGCGAACATATTGGAATTGCCCTGCAGGCCATCCGCCCAGGGCCGCCCGCCATGGGTGCCGCAGGAAAAATCCACATAGATGTAGGGCTTGCGGTCATCGTCATAGCCGCCGATGGAAACGCCCGTGTTGCCGCCATCGGAGGCGGCGCAAACCTGGTCGGGCAACATCATGGCCAGGGCGCCGAACATGCAATCGCCCATGCGGAAACCGGTCAGCCCGCGGGCCGCGCAGGCCGCCGGCAAGACCATGTTGGCGATGGTGCCCGGCGGCGCGATCACCTTGATGACCCGGAAGACGCCTTCGTTCGAGGGGATGTTCAAGGGCAGCACGGAGCGGATGGCGGCCACCGAATGGGCCACCGTGAAGGATAGGGAGTTATTGATAGCGCCTTTGACCTGTTCGGAACTGCCGGTCCAATCCACCACCATTTCGTCGCCGGATTTGGTCACGGTGACGAACAGGCGGATCGGCCGGTCCAGATCGATGCCGTCGTCATCGATCCAGTCCTCGAAACTCCATTGCCCGTCGGGCAGATCGGCGACGGCGGCACGGGTCAGGCGCTCGGCATAATCGATCACCTCTTCCATATACACGGCCACCTTAGGGGCGCCATAACGTTCCAGCAGCTCGCCGAACTGGGTCTCGGCGATATGGCAGGCCGCCATCTGGGCCCGCAGATCGCCTAACACCTGAATGGGGATGCGGACGTTTTTCTCGATCATCAGCCACATGGTCTCGTTGCGCTTGCCCCCCTCGAACAGTTTCAGGGGCGGGATGCGCAGGCCTTCTTGATAGATCTCGGTGGAATCGGAAGCGTTGGAGCCGGGCACTCGGCCGCCCACGTCGGAATGGTGGCTGATGGTGGCGGCGAAGGCGACGCGCTTGCCGTCATGGAACAGCGGCTGAAAGATAAAGATGTCCGGCAGATGCATGCCGCCGTCGAACGGATCGTTCATGATGAACATATCACCGGGCCCGATATTACCCTTGAAACGTTCCACCACCACGGCCAGGGCGGCGGGAATGGAACCAAGATGTCCCGGCAAGGTCAACCCCTGGGCGACCATGCGGCCATCGGCGTCGGCCAGGGCGGTGGAGAAATCCATATTGTCCCGCAGCACGCCCGAATACGTGGTCCGGCAGATGGTCACCGCCATCTCGTCGCCAATGGCGAAAATGGCATTTTTGAACAATTCGAACTCGATGGGGTCTTCGATTTTCGGCATTGTTTTGTTCTTCCCGTACAGCAACGGCGTTTCTTCCGGCACTAATGTCCGCTAGTCTTGACCAATGAGCAAACCAATTATCCTGTATGAAAATATGCGCACGGTGGTTTATGTGCCGTTTTATCTGGCCATCGTGCGCGGCGACTGGGCCGCGGCAGGCATTGAGGTTTCCGTACAGACCTCGCCCAGCACGCCGGAAACCGCCCAGGGCTTGATCGACGGCCGGGCCGATGTGTCCTGGGGTGGGCCCATGCGGGTCATGCTGCATCATGACCGGGACCGGGATTGCCCCCTGGTCTGCTTCGCCCAAATCGTCGCCCGCGATCCCTCAATCATCCTGGGGCGGCGGGCCAATGAGCAATTCCGTTTTACCGATCTTGCCGGCAAACGGGTCGGTGTCATCGCCGAGGTGCCGACGCCGTGGATGACCCTGCAGGACGATCTGGGCCGTGCCGGCGTGAACCTGGACGATATTGACTGGGTGAAGGATCAGGGCATGGCGGAAAACGCCGCCGCCCTGCGGGCCGGCGAGATCGACGCGGTGCAGATTTTTGAACCTTATGCCGACGCCCTGGTTCAGGACGGCGCGGGCCACATCTGGCATCGTTGCGCCGTGCGCGGCGATAGCTGCTGGACCTCGTTTTACACCACCGCCGCCTTTACCGAGCGGCAGCCCGAAACCTGCCGCGCCCTGGTCCGCGGCATCGAAGGGGCCTTGGCCGTGCTGCACAAGGATAACCCGCTGGATACGGCTAGGGCGGTGGGCGATTATTTCCCCGATCTGGACGCCGCCGATCTGGCCCGGATGATCCATGGCTATCGCAGCTCGGGACTTTGGGCGCGGAGCACCGAACTGCCCGTAACCGCCTTCGCCCGTTTGAAAGCCGCCATGATTTCCGGCGGCTTGATCAGCTACGATGCGCCCTATGATCGATTGGTCACGGATCCATAGGCGCAATGGATATTCCGCGCATTGATATCGCCGCCTTTCGCGACGGCACGGCCAAACAAAAGGTCGCCCGAGATGTAGCGGACAGCTGCCGGGATATCGGCTTTTTGGTGATCACGGGTCACGGCCTGGACCGCGCGGTGTTGGCGGCGGCGTTCGATCTGACCCGCCGTTTCATGGATCTGCCCCATGACGTAAAAAACCGCTGGCACCCGGAAGGGCCTTCAAAGCAGCGCGGTTATCACGGTTTTGCCACGCGGGGCCTGGCCGCCACCCTGGACAGTGATATCCCGCCGGATTTGCGGGAGACCCTGTTCCTTGGCCCCCTTGACGACCATCGGCGCCACTTCGGCGACCCGGCCGCCCAAAATGCCTATTGGCCCAACACCATTCCCAATCAGCCGGACGGCATCGAAGGTGCGCTTGGCGCCGTCTATCGCGGTTTCGAGGGGCTGTCCGCCGATCTGTTGTCGATCTTTGCCCTGGCCCTGGATTTGCCGGAGGATTATTTCGCGCCCAGGATCGATCGCCATTTTTCTATATTGAGCTGCCATCATTATCCGGCACTCACGACGCCGCCCCGACCCAACCAACTACGCACCGGGGCGCATACCGATTTCGGCGCCATGACCATTTTGGCCATGACCCAGGCGACAAATGAAGATGGGGGTGGTCTTGAAGTGCGCATGCCCGATGGCACCTGGCGCGGGGTTCAGGCCCGGCCGGGGGAATTGGTGGTCAACCTGGGCGACATGATGGCGCGCTGGACCAACGACCGCTGGAAATCGACCTTGCACCGCGTCGCCAATCCCAAAACATTGGAAGACGGGGCCAGCCGGCGGCAGTCCATCGGCTATTTCATGCACCCAAATTTCGATGCCCTGATCGAATGCCTGCCAACCTGTCTAGCGCCGGGGGAAAGCCCCCGGCATGGGCCGATCACGGCCGGCGAACATATCGCCGGGAAGATCGTAAAGAGCCATGACGTTTAGCGCCTTTCAAGATTGAAAAAATTTGCCAGGCCACCCTCTCCCCCTCCCGGCCACCCATTGAGCATAGTCCCGTGGGTGGCCGGGTGGGGGAGCGGGCTGGTCGGTCCTTAGTCACGAGATAGGTAACACATTTACGTCACGACATAGGTAACAGTCCACACTGTCGGCTGGGAGGACCAGCCGATGCCTTGGACGGAGACTTGTGCGATGAAT
>JAYGEA010000182.1:0-20603 GCA_046582635.1 Alphaproteobacteria bacterium | reverse complement strand
TCGGCGCCATGGACCCGCAAGCCAATCAGCAGGCCAAGGGTGTCAGTGACGATATGGCGTTTGCGCCCCTTGATCTTCTTGCCCGCGTCATAGCCACGAATACCGCCGCTTTCCGTGGTTTTCACGCTCTGGCTGTCGATCGCCCCGGCCGATGGGCTGGCCTCCCGGCCCTCCAACTCACGGGCTTCCATGACAAGGTGATGGTTCATCGTGCTGCTTCGCCCGAGCTTCCGCCGGGACCGTTTGTCGTTCGGTTAAGCTTCGCACAGGCTCGGCTGCCTCGAAAACCAACGAGATTTCGATCAGGTCCGGCTGCCCCAAAGGAGCTGGTTGGAAAAAAACGAATATGTAATGAGGGCGTGCAGGGCAGTGCTGCAAAGTATCGCCACGGCCCAATCCAAGGAATGCGGACGCATGCTCGTGGGGCCACTGTTATCCGGTGTCATCATTGTATTCGATTCAGGACTACAATCGTCGACGCAAAATTTCGCTCTGGCGACAAAGCCAAAGATTCCCGATAGCCCTCATATCCATCAAGTTTATAGCAAATTTTCGCCGCCGATAAAATAGGTTTTCCCTTCCCGTCATACGATGCTTGGGTCCTGTCGGTTCGACCATGTCAACAAAGATTGACGTGTCGTCGACCACTGTTGAGCCCCTCGGAATAAAACCTTGGGGACGGAGACCTGATGGGATTTTAGCGGTTGGTGATCAAGAGCATCAAGCACCACGAGGCCCGCCAGAGAATTGCCCCGTGGTGATGACGCGGTGAATTCAGTCCGGAACAATCTTATCCACGATGAGTGACGTCAGCATCACATTTGCAGCATCAATTCCATCCAACGATACCAGCTTGCCCGCTGTCTCATTCTCAAAGATTTCATTCAACCAAACGACGGCATCAGCCTCGCTTCGCACCGCTTCCTCATACACTGTGATTTGACCGTAGCGTTTGACAGGCGGGATGGGAGACGATTTCACCCAATCGCGGTCGGACCGCATGAGGAATTCAATGTGGTAATGGATTTTATATTTCATTTTCCGAGCGACCGAATTTGGCGCGGCGAACTTGCCACGGACGTTCGCCAAGCGGTTCGAGCGATGGGGATGAAATTAAATTCCCACTGACAAACATAGTCATGTTGTTACCGTCTTGGCGGGCGGTGCTCGACCATGCCGTCTGGCCCGAGCCGCGTATTGGCAAGGGTTCGATCGTCATGGTTCATTCGCCAGCTCAGCATTTTTTGAGCATATTCGAGCATCAGGCCGTGATGGGCGGGATCGCCGGCGAGATTATGAAACTCGTGCGGATCGCTCTCCAGATCAAAAAACAGCGGCGGCAGGCCGGTGAAATGAACGTATTTGTAGCGCTTGTCCCAGATCAGGTTCGCGTTGCATTGATCGGGTGCAAGGCCCAGAGTTTGGCCGCCGTCAAGGCCTGGAAAATAGCGAAAATCGAATGCCGCATGGGCTTCCGTGCGCCAGTTCCCGACCACTTCGCCCTGACAGAAAGGCAACAACGAGGCGCCGTCGCAGGCGGCGGGAACGTCAAGGCCAAGGCAATCCAGGATCGTCGGCATGAGGTCGACATTCTCCGTGAAGGCATCGACGGCCCCGCCCCGCCCCGGCTCGGACGCCGTGCGCGGATCCCGAATGATCAGGGGGATATGGTAGGTCTGCCGGTAGTAGCTGAACTTTGACATCATCCAATGATCACCCAACTGGTCGCCGTGATCGGAGGTAAATACGATCAGCGTCCACCGCCAGGCGCCGGTTTCCTTCAGATGCGCGATCAGACGTCCGATCTGGTCATCGATCTCCGTTATCATGGCGTAGTAGGTGGCCCTGATCTGGCGCATTTCACATTCGGGGATTTTCAGATAGTCCTTCAACGAGGCGCCATGGGAATAGGCTGCGTCCAGCTGGTGCGCGAGATAAAAGCGGGCCCAGGGGTGCTGCCCGGCTTCTTCCGCCGGGCTGTCACGGCGAACGGGCAGCGGCACCAACCCCGGATCATAGAGGGCATGATAGGGTTCCGGCGCGATATAGGGGGGATGCGGTGCGTGATAGGAGATGTGGGTGAACCAGGGCCTGTCCCCGCGTTCCGCGATATAGGCCAGCGCCTGGTCCGTCAAAAAGGCCGTGCCGCTGTCTTCCGCCCGGTACCAGGTCGGCGCGAAGGTGCGGCCCCGGGCCGGGTCAACACCCTCCCGGTTGGGCCAAAAAAGAGCGCGCGGGTCGTCATCAACCTGATAGCCCCGCTGCCGCAGCGCATCCATCCAAGGCAGGTAACCGTTGTCCATGCGGACGATGGGCGTCAACCCCGGCAACAACCCGGCCCGCTTCTTGAGTTCGGGGTCATCCGGGGCCCGGCCGCGCGGGTCGGCGGCGATATCGGTATAGCCGAACAAGGCGGGATCATGGCCCCCCTTGCGGGCCTCGAGCGCGAAATTGGCATGACGGTCGTCCAGCGGCGTGCCGTTCGTCACGACGCGGTGATTATGCTGATAGAGGCCCGTGTACAGGCTGGCGCGGGCGGGACCGCAGGGCGTGGCCTGGGAATAGTGATGGCGAAACAACGTACCCGACCCCGCCAACGCATCCAGGTGCGGCGTCTTCACGACCGGGTGACCCATGGCGGAGAGACATTCGCCCCGCCACTGATCCGCCGTGATGAAAAGCACGTTTTCGACCGTTTTACTCATGTCAATTACGATGACCCTTGCTGCTAGTGTCCTGGTCGGCCTGGCGCCGGGTTTCGGCTGCCGCCGCGTCGACATAGGTATATTCAATTTGTCTGAAGTCGCCGTAAAGGACCCGCAGATATGTATCCGGCTTAGCTGGGCAGGCGATCTCGCCACCCTCGAAGGTAATCGTCGATGTCGGCAGCACGATCTCCCGGGCCAAACCATAGCCGCCGTTTTCCGTGGCCAGCATGGCGCCCTTGTAACTCTGCCTTTCCAGAACCGCTTCGCCGTGGCTGACGGCGGGACGATAAATTGCCAAGTCTACTCTGATTTCGCCGCGCATGCGGTTCCGCTCCACCTTAAACGGCCAGGGCTTCGGCGGATCGAACGAAATCGCGATGAGGCCGTGCGTCTCGAAAAGATCAACGTGGTAGCCGTCCCGCGCGCCCCGTTCGGCGAGACCGGCGGCCAACCTGTCCCAACTCATATCGGCGTCGAGCAGAACCGAGAGATCGACGTCGTCTTCCCATGCCAGCAGCGCGCCGCCCTCTCGCACGGCGCCAAGCAGACTGCCGCCCTCCAACCAATGCACGGCGCCGATATCGCGCAGGCAGGCCGCGACATAATGACAGATATCCCGCATGTGCTCGCGGCAGCACGGCGCGGTATTGAGACCGAGCTGGTTGACGTAGAGGTTGAAGGGACAGGGCGGCGTGCTTTTCCCGCAACCTTGCCAATTGACGGCGCCCTCCGTCAACGCCAGCTCGCGGATACCGTGGCGCCGCCGGAACGCCTTAAAGTCGCCATTGGCCTGGGATTTCAAAACCGATACGTCGCGATCATTCAGGGGATAGAGTTCTCGCCGCCGGCCCGCCCAGCGTTGGCGAAGAAACCATGATAGTTCAATCGCCATGGCGGCCGCCAGCATCGTCTGAAGTTTGCTGTTTGGCACCATCAAGCCGGCAACAAGGGCCGGACCAAGCAGCCACAAGCCCGCATAATCACCGTGCTTTGCCAGAAACTCCACGGCGCGATTGGCTGGCCGAAAAGCGATCGCGGGGGCCGCAACGGGGAACGACAGGGCAATGATGAAGCCGCTCGAGATGGCCAGGCTGATCAGATCGGCCCCATCGGCCGACAGCGACACTGCCGCCACTGTAAGGATGGCCAATAACCCCGTCGTCAGGATTTCCAGCCGGGAGGTGGAATTCCAATTCCGCACATCGCGCAACAGGTTGACGAAGGTTAGATAGGTCGCTGTGTAAAGAACCGCGACAATGAACCCTGCAAAATAGGGGCCGGCCGAGGCAAGTTCAAACCCGCTCATAGGTCTTGCGCCGCACCTCTGTCCGCTGCTCCATCGCCCGCTGCCCCAACGTTTGCCTCCAAGACGCGGCGTTTCGCCGCCGCCGTAACGATAAGCGGCAATATTTCTGTTTCGGCGCGCGCCACATCGGCGGCGAAATCGATCTCGATCCAGGGCAATCCCGTGACGTCCTCGAAACCGAACGTGCCGCGCGGCGAGGTCAGAAGCACATCGCGGATCGTCTCTTCGTAGGGCTCGTGGCGGCGGCCTTGGTCCAGATAGAGCGCCGTCTGCGCGATAATCAGCTGGGCCGCATCGCTGGAAAACTTGAACATGCCCACGGATTCGCCACAGAAATCGAATTCGGTGCTAAGCCATTTGCGGAACTCGACAATTTCACCATCACGCACACATACCTTGACGGGTTCGTCGCCCGGCTCAAAGTCACGATCCACCAGCAAACAGTTCTGATGGCGGGAGTTGAGGAGGCGCCCCAGCAGCTCCTCGTCGTAGAGAATATCGGCATCCATGAGCAACACCGGGGCATCGCAACACAGCTCGTTCCGCACAGCCCACAAGGTGACGATATTACCCTCTCGATAGT
This sequence comes from Alphaproteobacteria bacterium, assembly GCA_046582635.1. Taxonomy (GTDB): domain Bacteria; phylum Pseudomonadota; class Alphaproteobacteria. The sequence goes on along the minus strand of JAYGEA010000182.1, from coordinate 16,006 downwards.
CCTCGTTGACGACCGTACGCACGAAGTCCTGGGCGCCCAGGGCCTCGATCTCCCGCTCAATATCCGCATGTTTGTACCCAACGCCCAGCACCAGCTCATCGATGCCCAGTTGCCGGAAGATTTCAAGATGATATTCCAGCAATGTTTTACCGCCGAAGCGCAACAACACTTTCGGTGGCGGTTCCGCGATATTGGATCCAAGCCGTGCGCCGATCCCGGCCGCCAACATAACAATTTTCATTTCGAATAATTTTCCTCAAACCAGTTTCCCTATACTAACCAGTTTGCCCGCTTTTCCCTAATTTCGCCGGGCCCGGCTTGCCCCCCGCGCCACTTTCGCCGTATGAAGGCCCACGCGCCGGCCGGTGCTGAACTTTCATGACATAGGTCAAACCCAGCGTAATGCATCCAGATGTACCTAAAGGCTTTCAGCCCTTTCCCGAGGACCAAGGTTTCACCAATCATATCGGCCCATTGTATTTTCGCGTTGACGACGGCGTCGGCGTCATGGGCTTCGTGGTTCAGGATATCCACATGAATCCCGCCGGCATCTGCCACGGCGGCATGATGATGACCCTGATGGACATGGCCGTGGGCATGAACGTACAGCTCGCCGCCGAGACAGAGGCCTTCTCGCCGACCATTCAGATGAGTTATGATTTCCTCCAGCCCGCCTTTAAAAACGAATGGCTGGTCAGCGAGATCGATTTCCGCCATACCACCCGCCGCCTGGGCTTTGCCTCCGGCCTGATGATTGGGCCCAATGGCCCGGTCATGCGCTGTAACGGCCTGGCCAAGCTGCCCTCCAAGAATGATCCGCGCTTTGCCCAGGCCGAGGGAGCGGCGGCCTTTATTAAATCAGCGGCGGCGACCTAAACGCGGCGCCGACAGACAGGGAGAGACAAAATGAAACTATACGATATGCAAATGGCCCCGAACCCGCGCCGGGTTCGCGTTTTCCTGGCCGAAAAAGGCATCGGCAATGTGGAGCTGGTGCCAGTTGATATCTCCAAACGCGAACATAAATCCGACAGCTACATGGCGGACGTCAACCGCATGGGCCAAGTGCCCACTTTGGAGCTGGATGACGGCAGCCATATCTCCGAAAGCGTGGCGATCTGCCGCTATTTCGAGGAAATACAGCCCGACCCGCCCCTGTTCGGCCGTGACGCCAAGGAAAAGGCGGGGGTGGAGATGTGGAGCCGTCGGGTGGAACTGAATATCCTGCATTGCGTTGCCGCCGGCTTTCGCCATACGTCCGACTTCTTCAAGGGTTTGGAGGACCAGGTGCCGGCCCGGGGCGAATTGAACAAGGGCAAGGCGCCCGCGCGTTTCAGCTGGCTTGACGGCGTGCTGGCGGACCGGGAATTCGTCGCCGGCGCGAACTATTCCATCGCCGACATCACCGCCCTGATCGGCGTGGACTTCGCCCGCGTCGTCGGCCTGAAAGTCACCGACGAATGGCCGAACCTGGCGCGCTGGCACGGCGCCATGTCGGCCCGGCCCAGCGCCAAGGCGTAGGTCCGCGCATTATACGAAGGTGCGGTTGCTTCGCGGGGAGATAAGAGTCAGGATCAAGGCCTTCCGATAGATCTTTCAGCACATGAAGGAGGCTCGGTCATGAACCTCAACGATAGTAGCTTGTTTCGTCAGCAAAACTATATCGACGGCGCCTGGTGCGATGCCGACGGCGGCGGGGTGATCGAGGTCGACAATCCCGCTACGGGAGAAATCATCGGCACCGTGCCCCGCGCCGGGACCGCCGAGACCCGGCGTGCGATCGAGGCCGCCAATCGGGCCCTGGGGCCCTGGCGGGCCAAGACGGCCGGGGATCGGGCCAAGATCCTGCGCGCCTGGTTCAACCTGATGCACGAAAATGTGGATGACCTGGCCCTGTTGATGACCCTGGAGCAGGGCAAACCCCTGGCCGAGGCCAAGGGCGAGGTGGCCTATGCCGCCTCCTTCATTGAATGGTTCGCGGAGGAGGGCAAGCGCCTGTACGGCGATACCATTCCCAGCCATCAGGCCGACAAACGTATTATCGTAATCAAGGAGCCCATCGGGGTTTGCGCCGCCATCACGCCGTGGAATTTCCCCGCCGCCATGATCACCCGCAAGGTGGGCCCGGCACTGGCCGCCGGCTGCACCATGGTGGTCAAGCCGGCCAGCCAGACGCCGTTCTCGGCCCTGGCCCTGGCCGAACTGGCCGCCCGCGCCGGGCTGCCGGCGGGCGTCATGTCCGTGCTGGCGGGCGCTTCAAGCGAGATCGGGGCGGAAATGACAGCCAACCCAATTGTGCGCAAATTGACCTTCACCGGCTCCACCGAGGTCGGCAAGGTGTTGATGAAGCAATGCGCCGATACGGTGAAAAAGGCCACCATGGAACTGGGCGGCAATGCGCCGTTCATAGTCTTTGACGATGCCGACCTGGACGAGGCGGTGATTGGCGCCCTGGCCTCGAAATACCGCAACGCCGGGCAAACCTGTGTCTGCGCCAACCGCCTGTTGGTCCAGGACAGCGTCTATGACGCCTTTCTGGACAAGCTGGCCACCGCCGTCGCCGCCATGAAGGTTGGCCATGGCACGGACGACGGCGTGGTGATCGGACCCCTGATCGACGCGGCCGCCGTCGCCAAGACCGAAGCGCATATCAAGGACGCCGTGGCCAAGGGCGGCCGGGTGGTGGTGGGTGGTGCCCGCCATGCCCTGGGCGGTAATTTTTTCCAGCCCACCATCGTCGCCGACGTCACCCCCGACATGGCCGTGGCCAGGGAGGAAACCTTCGGTCCCATGGCGCCCATTTTCCGGTTCAGCACCGAGGCGGAGGCCATAGCCATGGCCAACGATACTGAATTCGGCCTGGCGGCGTACTTCTATGCCCGCGACATCGGCCGCATCTGGCGCGTATCCGAAGGCATCGAATATGGCATCGTCGGCATCAACACCGGCATCATCTCCACGGAAGTGGCACCGTTCGGCGGCATGAAGGAATCCGGCCTGGGCCGGGAGGGCAGCAAATACGGCATCGATGACTATGTGGAAGTGAAATACCTGTGTATCGGCGGCATCGACAAGTAGGGCACTTTTTCGCCCAAGACTAAGACCGCCTGCGCCCCTTGCGTTTGCCGTGCTTGCGGTTGGCACCGCGTTTGCCGCTGTCCTTGCGCGGCGCGCCGATCCGTGGCCGGCCTCTTGCACCCTCGGTCGTCTCGGCGGTCTCCGTCGGCAGCTCGAAAATCAGGCCACCGGTCAGGGTGTTGACCTCCACCAAGCGGACCGTGAAGCTGTCGCCGAGGCGGTAGCGGGCGCCGGTGCGCTCCCCGATCAAGGCCTTTTGCGCCTCATCAACCTGATAATAGTCGTCGTGCAAATAGCGCATGGGCAACAAACCGTCGGCGCCCGTCTCCACCAAGGTCAAGAACAGGCCGGCTCGGGTCACACCGTTGACCCTGGCCTCGAATTTGGCGCCGGTGTGTTCGGCCATGAAGGCGGCCATGTAGCGGTCGTTGGCATCCCGTTCGGCCACCATGGCCCGGCGTTCGGTACTGGAAATATGTTCGCAGGTGGCAACCAGGTTATCAGCCTCCTCGTCCCGCAAACCGTCGCCGCCAAAACCGCCCCCCCGGATCAGGGCGCGGTGCACCAACAGATCGGAATAGCGCCGGATGGGCGAGGTGAAATGGGCATAGCGCGGCCGGGCCAAACCGAAATGGCCGATGTTGTCGGGATCATAGCGGGCCTGGGATTGGGAGCGCAGAATGGATTGATTGACCGCCTCCCAATGATCCGTACCCTTGGCCTTGGCCAATATGCGGTTGAACAATTCCGGCCGGGGCCGCTCGCCCAAGGTGATGGACAGGTTCAGCGACGAGAGGAACTCCCGCAGGCCCAACAGCTTTTCCCGGTCCGGCACGTCGTGGACCCGGTAGACGCAGGGCATCTTCTGCCCCTCCAGGGTTTCCGCCGCCGCCACATTGGCCTCGATCATGAATTCCTCGATCACCCGGTGGGCATCCAGCCGCTGGCGCGGGCGCACATCATTGATGCGTCCGTCATCGCCCAGGCTGATCTTCATCTCGGGCAGATCCAGGTCCAGGGGTCCACGGGCCTCCCGCGCCCGCATTAAGGCGCCCCAGGCGCCGTACAGAGGCCGAATGACGCCTTCCAGGAACTCGGCCGTCTGTTCGTTCGGTTCGCCGTCCTGGGCCGCTTGCAGGTCCTCGTAGACCACCCGGGCGGCGGAACGGATCATGGCGCGATGAAATTTGTGCTCCAAACGGCGTCCCTTGGCATCCAGGCGCATGGTGACGGCGAGAACGGGGCGGTCTTCATGGGGACGCAGGGAACAGAGATTGTTCGACAGCGCCTCGGGCAGCATGGGCACCACACGGTCGGGGAAATAGACGGAATTGCCGCGCTTTTGGGCCTCCCGATCCAGGGCGTTGTTGTAGGTGACATAGTGGGAGACATCGGCTATGGCGACAATGACCTGCCAACCGCCCTTGTTTTTCGGATCGTCATCGGGCGCGGCCCAGATGGCATCGTCGAAATCACGGGCATCGGCGCCATCCACGGTGATCAGGGGCAGATGACGCAGGTCCTCGCGGTCGCCCAAGGTGACGGGCTGGGCCGCTTCCGCCTCGGCCACGGCCTCGTCGGGAAAGACGTCGGGGATATCGTTGGCGTGAATGGCGATCAGGGAAATGGCGCGACGGTCTTCCATATCGCCCAAAACCTCCACCACCCGGGCCTCGCGCAGGCCATGACGGCGGCCGATCAACACATCGGCCACCACCAAATCGCCGCGCTTGGCACCGCCGCTCTGGTCCTTCTCGACCGCGTAGTCCGATTTGTGCCGCCGGTCCGTGGGGCGGATGCGGGCGCCCTGCCCGGGCACCTCGGCATAGACGCCAATGACCCGATCGGGTCCTTTTGGCAAGACGCGGATAATGGCGGCTTCGTACCCCTTGCCCTTTTTCGTCAGGCGGGCGAGGACACGGTCGCCGACGCCCAGCTCGGCACTGCCTCTTTTGTCGGACAGCACCACGATGGGCGGCGGCGTGACGCCCTCGTTCCGGTCCGTTGCCATGGGCTCCGCCCGCAGCCGCGCGTCGTCATCCACACTTGAGATACGCAGCACCGCAACGGGGGGCAAGGCGCCGCTTTCCGTATATCGCTTGCCCTTACCGCGTCCGATCACGCCTTCTTCGGCCAGTTCCTTGAGGATGCCGCGCAACTCAGTCCGGTCGGCGCCCTTGATGCCGAAGGCGCGGGCGATCTCGCGCCGGCCGACGGGGCCGGATTGTTCGTCGATGAATTTCTTGATCGCCGCCTTATCGGGTAAAGCGCGGGGCGGGCTCAATCGGAGGCCGCCGCCTGGTCCGCTTCAGGCGCCGCCTTTTTCGCTTTGGCCTTTGCTTTCGGCTTCGCCTTGGCCTTTGGTTTGGCCTTGGCTTTTGGCTTCGCCTTGGCCGGTTTCTGGCCGGCCTTTTCAGCCTTGGCTTTCAACAGATCCAACGCCTCGTCCATGGACATGGCCATGGGGTCGGAGGTTTTCGGCAACGTGGCGTTGAGTTTTTTGTATTTCACGTAGGGACCGAAACGGCCATCCAGAATCTTGATCTCGCCGCCTTCGGGATGTTCGCCCAGGGTGCGAATGGTATTGGCGCCGCGCCGGCCGCCGCCCTTGGCCATGCCCTCTGCGATCACCGTCACCGCATGGTTCAGGCCTATGGACAGGGCGTCCGCCGTGGACTCGAGCTTATGATAGCGGCTTTCGCTTTGCACATAGGGGCCGAAGCGGCCAATGCCGGCAAAGATCGTTTTCCCGGTTTCCGGATGATCCCCCACCACGCGGGGCAGATTAATCAGCTTATGGGCCAAATCCAGATCAAGCTCATGCAGGTTGATATCTTCGGGCAGGCCGGCCCGTTTCGGCTTGGCCGCTTTTTTGCTTTTCTTGTCGCCCTCGACCGCTTCACCCAATTGAATATACAGGCCATAGGGTCCCTTGCGCAGGGTTAAGGGCATGCCGCTGTCGGGATCATCGCCCAGGGCAATGGGCCCGGCGGCAAATTGTTCATCCCGGTCGCCTTCCGCCGCCTGACGCATGGCGCGGGTGTAATGGCATTCGGGATAGGCATCACAGCCCAGGAAAAAGCCGCTGCGCCCGCCGCGCAGGTTCAAGGAACCTTTTTTACAGGCCGGACAGATACGATCCTTGCCACCGTCGGGATAAAGATGCGGGGCCAGCATGTCGTTGACGTTGTCCAGCACCTCGCGCACCCGCAATTCGGAAGTGCCCTCCACCGCGTTGGAGAAATCTTTCCAGAAATCCCGCAAAACGGTCTTCCAATCCACCTCGCCGGCGGAAATGGCGTCCAGGCGCCCCTCCAGATCGGCGGTGAAGTCGTATTCCACGTAGCGGAGAAAATAGCTTTCCAAGAACGCCGTGACCAGGCGGCCGCTGTCTTCGGGCACGAAGCGTTTGCGGTCCAGGATGACATAGTTGCGGTCCTGCAGAACGGTCAGGATCGCGGCATAGGTGGACGGCCGGCCGATGCCCAGTTCTTCCAGTTTCTTGACCAAGGTGGCTTCGGAATAGCGGGGCGGCGGCTCGGTAAAATGCTGTTCGGGCCGGACCTTTTCGTTGGTCAGGCCCTCGCCCTTGGACACCTTGGGCAGGCGGCGGTCTTCATCCCCCGAGCTTTTGGCGTCCTGTTTTTCGTCACGGCCTTCCTCGTACAGCTTCAGGAAACCGGGGAAATCCACCACCGTGCCCGTGGTGCGAAGTTTCGACGCGCCGTCCTTGGCGTCAATTTCGATTGTGGTACGGGACAGACGCGCCGATTCCATTTGAGAGGCCATGGCCCGTTTCCAGACCAAGTCGTAAAGCTTTTGCTGTTCGGCATCCAGGTAAGCGTACATATCGCGCGGCAGCTTGGAGAAATCCGTCGGCCGGATTGCTTCATGGGCTTCCTGGGCATTCTTGGCCTTGGCTTTATAGGCCCGCTGTTCCGCGGGCACATAATCCTGGCCGAATTCCTGGCCAATGACGGCGCGGCTTTCGGAAATGGCCTCCGCCGCCATGCTGACGCCATCGGTCCGCATATAGGTGATCAGCCCCACGGTCTCGCCGCCGATATCGAAACCTTCGTAGAGCTTTTGCGCCACCTGCATGGTACGCCGGGCGCCGAAGCCCAGCTTGCGGGAGGCCTCCTGCTGCAGGGTGGAGGTGGTGAAGGGCGGTTGGGGATTGCGCCGGGTCGGCTTGGTCTCGACACTGCCGACGGAAAATTCGCCACCCTCCAAGATCCGTTTGGCGGCCTCCGCCGCCGCTTGATCCACAATGGAGAAACGATCGAGTTTTTGGCCGTTCAGATGGGTCAGGCGGCCGATCAGGGCGGCATCTTGGGAGGTCTTGAAATCAACCTCGACGGTCCAGTATTCCCGGGCCCGGAAGGCCTCGATCTCGATCTCCCGTTCGCAGATCAGGCGCAGGGCGACGGACTGCACCCGGCCGGCGGATTTGGCGCCGGGCAGTTTGCGCCACAACACGGGCGAAAGCGTGAAACCAACCAGATAATCCAGGGCCCTCCGCGCCTGCTGGGCATTGATCAGGTCCATGTCCAGGTCACGGGGATTGTTGATGCCCTCGATCACCGCCCGCTTGGTGATCTCGTTGAAAACCACCCGCTGGGCCGAGATATTCCGAAAACCATAGTCGTCTTCCAGGGCTTTCATGACATGCCACGAGATCGCCTCGCCTTCCCGGTCCGGGTCAGTCGCCAGAATGAGGCGGTCGCTGCCCTTCATGGCGTCGGCGATGGCCTTGACCCGCTTGGCCGATTGATCGTCGGTCACATAGGTCATGGCGAAATCATCATCGGGCAGGACCGAGCCATCCTTGGACGGCAGGTCGCGCACATGGCCATAACTGGCCAGCACGATATAATTGTCGCCCAGATATTTATTAATGGTTTTGGCCTTGGCCGGGGATTCGACGACCACAACGTCCATTGTTTGCAGACTCACCTATTCTATGACACGAAACTGAAGCGCTATGATATCAAACCAGTACTGACGACTGATGGTTAAGATATCGATACTCGGTTACCAGCGTGACGGTCTATACGACCTGCCAGCTCAAGTTCAAGCAAAATGGTGACGACATGGTCCGGTGTCAACTGTGATAGGCGGATCAGGTCGTCAACACCGATGGGCGTGGGGCCCAGAAATTCCGCAATTCGTTGCCGGTCAACGTCCGAATCAGGGCTATTCAGGGGCTGTGAAAATTGTCCGGGAGGCTCTTCCCACAGGGCGGGCTGATTGATCATGGGGCTGATCACCTCGACCACATCATGCAGATCCTGCACTAGGGTCGCACCCTGTTTGATCAACCTATTGGTCCCCCGGCAGCGGGGATCCAGGGGCGAGCCGGGCACGGCAAAGACCTCGCGCCCCTGCTCCAGGGCAAACCGCGCCGTGATCAGCGAGCCCGAGCGTTCCGCCGCCTCGATCACCACGACGCCCAGGGCGAGGCCGGAAATCAAACGGTTGCGGCGGGGGAAATGGCGGGCCTGGGGACGGGTCCCTGGCGGCATTTCTGAAATAACGGCGCCCTGTTCAACAATCGCCTCGTATAATTCTTAGTTTTCCGCCGGGTAGACCACATCCACGCCGCCTGCCAGGACGGCGATGGTGCCGCTCTCCAGGGCACCGCCATGGGCCGCGGTATCGATGCCACGGGCCAGCCCGGATGCGACACCCAAGCCGGCGCCGCCAAGATCGCGGGCCAGGCGCTGGGTATAACGAATGGCGGCGGCCGAGGCGTTGCGCGCACCGACGATGGAAACAACGGGGACCGCCAGCCGGGCCGGATCGCCCAGGACATAGATCAGAGGCAGCGGATCCGGCAGGGCGCCAAGCCTGGGGGGATAGGCCGCCTCGCAACTGGCGAGCGGCCGGGCCCCAATGGCGGCGGCGGCCTCCAGCTCCGCCGCCGCCGCCGCGGCTGTACAGACCCTGATCATACGCCCGCCGCCACCGCCCCGACGGGCTAAATCGGGCAAGGCGTCCAAGGCGGCGCCGGCGGTGCCGAACTGGTCGAGCAATTGTTGAAAAATTATGGGCCCGACATTTTCGCTGCGAATCAAACGCAGCCAATCCAGCCGGCCCGCCGCCGACAAGGTGTCCGTCTGTCTTGTTCCATGGTTCATATACCCAGCCTGCCCATCGCAACCAAAACGGTCAAGGAATTAATTTTTGACAACTATTTTTAAAATTACAGCCATCGAAACAATTTGCGCCTAATTAATAGGCAATTTCCAAATTTTGCATATTTATTCATCACTCTCGCATCCGCCTGGGGTTAGAATTAATCTCGCAAAATTTTGTTTCTCTTTAATTTCAATATCATAGCGGAACACATTAAAAACCGGCACGATTCTTGGATAACAGATGGTTACCGGGGTCGGCAATCACCCCGGATGGCCTGAAAATTGCTCAGGAGTGCACGGGTATGAAGATGGTGATGGCGGTGATCAAACCGTTCAAGTTGGACGAGGTGCGCGACGCATTGACCGAACTGGGGGTGCAGGGCATCACGGTGACGGAAGTGCGCGGCTTCGGACGGCAGAAGGGGCACACGGAAATTTACCGCGGCGCCGAATATAAAGTGAACTATCTACCCAAGCTGAAGCTGGAGCTTGCGGTGATGGATGAGCTGACCGACCAGGTCCTCGAAACCATTGCCAAGACCGCGCAAACGGGTCAAATCGGCGATGGCAAGCTGTTCGTCTGGGAGCTGACCACGGCGGTGCGCATCCGCACCGGCGAGAGCGGCTCGAATGCCCTCTAACCCATGCACCTTAGAATTCATTCAAGCAGGAGAACTTTGATGTCTAAATTAACCCGGGCCGCCCTGAAAGCCGGCCTTGTCTTGGTAGCCTTCGGCGCCTTGGCCGAACCGGCCCTGGCGGCCGAAGAATTGAATTCCGGCGATACCGCCTGGATGCTCACCTCATCGCTGTTGGTCCTGATGATGACCATTCCCGGCGTCGCCTTGTTTTACGGCGGCATGGTGCGCAAGAAGAATGTCCTGGCCACCATTATGCAAAGTTTCGCGGTCTGCTGCATGGCCACCATCGTCTGGATGATCATCGGCTACAGCCTGGCGTTTTCCGGCGAAGGGCCGTTCGTGGGCAATCTGGACCAGATCTTCCTGAAGGGCATCGGCGTCGGCTCCATGACCGGCACCATTCCCGAGTCCGTCTTCATGATGTTCCAGATGACCTTCGCCATCATCACCCCGGCCCTGATTACCGGCGCCGTGGCGGAGCGGATCAAATTCTCTTCCCTGATGGTCTTCCTGGCCCTGTGGCTGGTCGTCGTCTATGCCCCGATCTGTCATTGGGTCTGGGGCGGCGGCGGCTTCCTGGGCAGCGCGGGCGTGTTGGATTTCGCCGGCGGCACCGTGGTGCACATCAATTCCGGCGTCGCGGCCCTGGTGCTGTGCCTGGTCCTGGGCAAGCGGGTTGGTTTCGGCCGGGAAAACCTGGCCCCCCATAACCTGGTCCTCACCGTGATCGGCGCCGCCCTGTTGTGGGTCGGCTGGTTCGGCTTCAACGCCGGTTCGGAACTGGCCGCCGACGGCAACGCCGGCATGGCCATGGCGGTGACCCAGATTGCCGCCGCCGCCGCCGCCCTGGCCTGGATGGTCGCGGAATGGATGACCCGGGGCAAACCCTCGGTCCTGGGCATCGCCTCGGGCGCCGTCGCGGGCCTGGTCGCCATTACGCCGGCCGCCGGCTTCGTCCTGCCGGGCGGCGCCCTGGCCCTGGGGCTGATCGCCGGGATGGGCTGTTTCTTCGCGGTGATGTGGTTGAAGCGCAAGCTGGGCTATGACGACGCCCTGGACGTCTTTGGCGTGCATGGCGTCGGCGGCATTATCGGCGCCGTCCTGACCGGTGTCTTCGCGGTTGAAGCCGTCGGCGGCACGCCGGGTCTGATCGAAGGCAACGCCGGGCAGATCGGCCTGCAACTCTACGGTGTCGGCGTAACCATCGCCTACAGCGCCGTGGCGACCTTCTTCCTGGTCAAACTGGTGGGTGCCGTCATGGGCCTGCGCGTCGAGGAAGATGACGAACGCGAGGGTCTGGATATCTCGCTGCACGGCGAAAGTATCACCTGAGCCAAACAGCATTCGGAAACAGGGTCGCAGCCCCGGGGGCCCGGCGGAAAAACCGCCGGGCCCGCCGCTGTTTACAGCCCGAACAAGGCAGACCAGAACAAAACGCGAAAGCTGATTCCCATGGCGGATCTTTCCTGCCCCTTAACAAGAAGTTAACGACGCAACTCCTTGTATAGACAACAAAAGCTGGCCACATTATATATTGTGCGTTTATATTATGTTCTCGATTCGCGAATCGTATGGCGAATCACTTCACATTGTCCTGGCACATGGCTGAAAGCGGACCCTTAAATCGTGACTCCATCGCCCCACCCGACCGCGCGGCATATCATCAATCCGCGCCTCGACAAGCTGCCCGATTACCCGTTTGAGCGGCTGCGGGAGTTGTTGGAACCGCTTGACCCACCCCCCGGTCTAGACCCGATTTCCCTGAGCTTGGGTGAACCCCAGCATCCCTACCCCGATTTCGTGGGCGAGATCCTGCATGACAACCGCCACCTCTATGGCAAATACCCACCCGTTGCCGGCACCCCGGACTTCCGCCGGGCCGTCACCGATTGGTTGAACCGGCGGTTTGATCTGCCCAGCGGCATGATCGACCCCGATCGCCATATCGCGCCCTGTGCCGGCACACGGGAGGCTTTGTTCCGCACCGCCTTTCTGGCGGTGCCGCCTGAAAAAGCCGGCAAACAGCCCGTGGTTTTGATGCCCAACCCGTTCTATCAATGTTATGCCGGCGCCGCCATCGCCGCCGGGGCGGAGCCGGTTTTTGTCAATGCCTTGCCGGAAAACGGTTTTTTGCCGGATTTCGCTGGCCTGGACCCAGCTATTTTGGCGCGCACGGCGTTGGTCTATTTCTGCACGCCGGGCAATCCACAAGGCGCGGTGGCGGACCTGGCCTATCTCGAAAATCTCGTCGCCCTGTCGCGGCAATACGATTTCACCCTCGTGGTCGATGAATGCTACGCCGAAATCTATGATGGCGACCCGCCCCCCGGCACCCTGCAAACCTGTACTGGAAATGGCGAGCTATCGGGCATTCTGGTGTTCCATTCACTGTCCAAGCGGTCCAATGTGGCCGGCCTGCGTTCGGGCTTCGTGGCGGGTGATGCCGAGCTGATCAAGCTGTATCGCAGGTTGAGTGAATATGGCGGCAACCCATCACCCCTGCCGGTCTATGCCGCCGCCACGGCGCTGTGGCGGGACGAGGCGCACGTGGTGGCGAACCGGGCGCTGTATATGGAGAAATTTGACCTGGCCGAACGCATCCTGTCCAACCGCTTTGGCTTTTACCGCCCCAGGGGCGGTTTCTTTCTGTGGCTCGATGTGGGCGACGGCGTGGCGGCGACAAAGAAATTATGGCGCCAGGGCGCGGTCCGGGTACTGCCCGGCAGCTATCTGTCGGCGGACGACCCCAGGGGCGGCAATTCTGGCGATCCCTACATCCGGGTCGCCATGGTTTTCGAACATGCGGTGATGGCGGACGCCCTGACCCGGATGTCCGAGATATTGTGATTTGTGACCATTTCATGAGGGAAATTGCATATGTCACAACGTAGCGCGACCCCACTAAATGGCGCCCGGCGCGGCGTGGCCCTGCTGCCGCCGGCGGCTGTTGTTTTCATGCGCCGCCGCGCCATTGAAAGCGCCGGCCTGGGGCTTTTTGCCCTGGCCACCGCCCTGGCCCTGGCCTTGGCGACCTACGATGCCGGGGATGCATCCCTGAATGTGGCCGCCGCCGGCCCCGTGGCCAACTGGCTGGGCGCGCCAGGGGCCTGGGCGGCGGATCTATTGCTGCAAACACTTGGTTTGGCCAGCATCGCCGTGGTCGGCATCATGGCCTGTTGGGCCTGGCGCATCGCCTCGCACCGTGGCTTGCCCTGGTATGGTCTGCGTCTGTTTTTGCTGCCCCCCGTCCTGTTGTTATTAGCGGCGCTGACGGGCAGCGCCACGGCTCCCGAACAATGGCCCCAGGCGGCCGGTCTGGGCGGCTATGGCGGCGATTGGTTGTTGCAGATCAGCGCTCCGCCGTTGCTGCTGATTGGCCAGACGCCCCTATCACCACTTATCCTCGCCGTGGCAGTCCCGGTGACCATTCTGCTTCTGCTGTATCTTTTCGGCATCCGTCTGGCCGAATGGTTAAGTCTGGCGCGGGCCGGCGTGGCTGGAGCCATCCGCACCCTTGGCGCCGCGCGCCTGACCGCCCTGACGGCGGAACGGCTGGGCCGGCGGGCCGCAACCCACCCCCTGTTCCGACGCGAGCCAAGGTTGTCGGCGGATGATGACGAAATCGCCGACGATGGCCTGCCTATTGAAGTGGGTGCGCCCCTGACGCCGGGTCGGATCATCAAACCCAAGAAGAAAGCGCGGAAAAGCCGCCGCGCCCAAAACGAACAACAACCCACCCTGGCCCTCAGCAACAATGAGGATTATCAGCTGCCCGCCCTGCATCTGCTGGCCGCGCCGGCAAAAGTACAACCAGGCCGCGGCATCAACGAAGGGGCCCTGGAACAAAACGCCCGCTTGCTGGAAACCGTCTTGGACGATTATGGCGTGCATGGCCGTATCGTCCACGTCCGGCCCGGCCCCGTGGTCACCCTGTACGAGTTGGAGCCGGCACCGGGCACCAAGACCTCCCGCGTGGTGGGCCTGTCGGACGATATCGCCCGCTCCATGTCGGCCCGCAGCGTGCGCATCGCGGTGGTGCCCGGACGCAACGCCATTGGCATCGAGTTGCCGAACCAGGACCGGGAAACGGTTTATCTGCGCGAATTGTTATCCACTGCGGACTACGAAAAATCCAAGCTGATACTGCCGCTGGCCCTGGGCAAGGACATCTCCGGCGCGCCAGTTCTGGTGGACATGGCGAAAATGCCCCATCTGCTGATCGCCGGCACCACGGGTTCGGGCAAGTCCGTGGCCATCAACACCATGATCCTGTCGTTGCTCTATTGTTTGTCGCCCAAACGCTGCCGCATGATCATGATCGATCCCAAAATGCTGGAATTGAGCGTCTATGACGACATCCCCCATCTGCTGACCCCCGTGGTCACGGATCCGGGCAAGGCCATCATGGCCCTGAAATGGGCCGTGCGCGAAATGGAGAACCGCTATCGATCCATGGCCAATCTGGGCGTCCGCAACATCGACGGCTACAACCAGCGCCTGGCCGAGGCGGAGCGGCGCGGCGAGGAGCTGAAGCGTACGGTGCAGACCGGTTTCGACCCCGAAACCGGCCAGCCCGTGTTTGAAGACCGGGTCCTCGATACCGAGGCGATGCCCTATATCGTCGTCATCGTGGATGAAATGGCCGATCTGATGATGGTCGCGGGCAAGGAGATCGATGCCGCCGTCCAACGCCTGGCCCAGATGGCGCGGGCCGCCGGCATTCACGTCATCATGGCCACGCAGCGGCCCTCGGTGGATGTCATCACCGGCACCATCAAGGCGAACTTTCCCACGCGGGTCAGTTTCCAGGTCACCGCCAAGGTCGATAGCCGGACCATATTGGGCGAACAAGGCGCCGAACAGCTGTTGGGCATGGGCGATATGCTGTACATGGCGGGCGGCGGCCGCATCAGCCGGGTACACGGCCCCTTTGTCGGCGACGACGAGGTGGAAGCGGTGGTCAAGCATCTGAAAAGCCAAGGCCGGCCCGAATATCTCGACGCCGTCACCGAGGAAACGGAACCGGGCGCCGAAATACCCTTCGAGGGAAATCAGGCACCGTCGTCCGCCGACAGTGGAAACAACTTGTTCGATGCCGCCGTGGACGTGGTGGCACGGCACCAGAAAGCCTCGACCTCGTTTTTGCAACGGAGCCTGAAGATCGGTTATAACCGGGCCGCCGATCTGATCGACCGCATGGAAACGGAAGGCATCGTCGGCCGCGCCAACCACGTGGGCAAGCGCGAGGTTTTGGTCCGCAATCCAGACGAGGATGCCTAGTTTGAACCGACGTCACGTTCTGGCTACCACGCTGTCTCTGGCGGCCATGGCCCCATTCCCGACCATGGCGGCGGGCAGTGCATCCAAAAATATTGGCAAAAACACTGGCGATACGGACGCCGTCAAACGGGTTGAGGATTATCTCAACAGCATCAAAACCCTATCCGCCCGGTTCCTGCAAGTGGATGCCGCCGGCAATGTCGCAAACGGCAAACTCTACCTGCGGCGGCCCGGTCGGCTACGTTTTGAATATGACCCGCCCTCGCCCCTGTTGATTGTTGCCGATGGGTTTTGGTTGATCCTGCACGATCGGGAAATTGATCAGGTCAACCGATTTCCCCTGTATAAAACGCCTTTGGGCGTGCTGGTGGACGATCCGGTCAATTTGCGGGAAAAGGTCGAGGTGGTGGAAGTGGAGCAGGGCCTGGGTGTCCTCCGCGTCCGAATTATCGACCGGGACATGCCCGACGAAGGTTGGATTTCCATCACCTTTACCGAACCGCCGATGTTGTTGCGCCAATGGAAGATCAGGGATGCCCAGGGGGGGACCACCGCGTTGTCTCTGACCGATATCCGCATCAACCAAAGCCTGGATCCAAAACTGTTCTTCTTCGTGGACCCACCGCCATTTAGTGAACGGCAGAACCAGCCTTGATCTACCCAGGCTCTACCCGCTAGTTTGCACCGGCAAACTTTAAGGGAGACGTGCAATGTCACAAGTTCAGATTCAGCCCGAAATTTCAGTCGACGACATACCCCTCGACAAGATCGATGTCAGCGATCCCGCGCTGTATCAGAACGACAGCTTTTATCCCTATTTCAAGCGCCTGCGCCGGGAAGAGCCCGTACATTATTGCGCCGACAGCC
>JAYGEA010000177.1:0-16115 GCA_046582635.1 Alphaproteobacteria bacterium | reverse complement strand
TCAGGCTCGTCACTCGGCGCCTCGCAAGATATTGTTATGAAACATAGAGTTTCGAGTCAGACTCTGAGAGGCCAGGGCGCAGCTGTTGGCCGCATAGTAGAGTTTCAGCATGGCCGGTACCTTTTGACGTTGGCTTGGGATCATGTCGCTTTCACAGTACCTGTTATAACACTGTGTCGTCTCGCGCTTCATGGGCCTCTTTCGGCCAGCGGTTATGGGGCCACAGCCATTGCTCCGGGCGCTCTCTGATCCAGGCTTCAAGCATCTGGTTGACCCGGCCCATCAGGGCGGCGGCATCGTCGGACGGCCCTGGGGACAGCGGTGCCAGGAAGGAAATGCGAAAGGCGGCGCCGTGCAGGCGTTCGCAGCGCATGGGTACCAGATCGATGCCCCGGCGCAGGGCCAGTTGTGCCAGGGCCGGCGCCGTCATGGCCCGGCGGCCGAAGAACGGCACGGGGATGCCGTCGTTCATTTTCTGGTCCACCAGCATCCCCACGGCCCCGCCCTGGTTCAGGGCGGTCAGGATGGCCCGGGCGGCGGAGCTGCCCTTCGGCAGGGGGGCGAGGGATACCCGCTGCCGCTGCCGGCGCAGCCACTGGTCAATCAATGGATTATTAGGGGCCCGGTAGACTCCGTGCATGGGCCGGCCCAGTTTGGCCGCGACCAGGGTCATCAATTCCCAATTTCCAAGATGGGCGCCAAAATACAAGGTGCCATTTTCCTGCTCCGGCGCGGGTGCCCCAAGCACCTGGATTTGACCCTGCCCCGGGGGGCCTTTCGTCAAGGTGAAGTCATGCAGATGGGGTATTTCAGCAATCGTGCGGCCTAGATTGCGCCACACACCGGCCTTGATCGCGGCCCGTTCGGCTGCTCCCAGTTCCGGCATGGCCAGGGCCAGATTTCGCTCCACCCGCCGGGCCAGGGGCAGCAACCGGCCAACCATGGCGCCAAGCGCGGCGCCCAAATTGGAGGCCAGGGCTAGCGGCAAGGCGGCGAACACGGCGATAAAACAACGCGCCAGGGCGTATTCCAGGCGATGGCGGATGGAATGTTTCACAGCACCGTATCCAACAATTGCGTCAGGCGATCTTCCCGCTCGA
Source organism: Alphaproteobacteria bacterium (assembly GCA_046582635.1). Classification (GTDB taxonomy): domain Bacteria; phylum Pseudomonadota; class Alphaproteobacteria. Next base: position 15,015 of record JAYGEA010000177.1, on the reverse strand, counting down.
ACGCCAGGCTGACTTCAATGACCGTGACCATTGCCTTGGCGCCGGGGGGCAGGCGGTGGGCATCCTTGGCCGTTGTCACCGCCACCGCCTCTAGCTCGCGGGCCCGTTCGATCAGGGCCCAGATTTCCTCTTCGCCATAGGCATGGTGGTCGGCAAAAGCCTGTTGCCCTACCAACTCCGCGCCCAACTCCCGCACGGTATGGAAAAACCGCTCCGGCCGGCCGATCCCGGCGAAAGCAACGACACGCTGTCCGCGCAGCGCCTCGGCCTCGGCACTGGGAAACAGGCGGGCCTGCAAAACCGGCAGTTCGAAATCGGGCAGGGGTGCGGCTGGTTCCCCGGTCTGCAGGATCACCACCCCATCGGCCCTGGCTAGGCCGCGGCTGGGCCGCTCGCGCAACGGTCCCGCCGGATGCACCCGGCCATTGCCCAGACCCTGGGCGCTGTCGATCACCAGCAATGACAGATCCTTGGCCAGGCCGGGGTTTTGAAAACCGTCGTCCATGATGATTGCCTGGGCCCCGGCGGCGATGGCGGCGCGGGCGCCTTTGACCCGGTCGCGGGCGATCCAGGCCGGCCCGGCGGCGGCCAGCAGCAGGGGCTCATCGCCCACATCTTTCGCCCCGTGCAGACGGCCATCGACCCGCAAGGGTCCGGCCAGCCTGCCGCCATGTCCCCGGCTCAAAAAATGCGCGGCAATGCCCCGGCGGGCCAGGGCCCGGCCAATCGCCAGGGCGGTTGGGGTCTTGCCGGTGCCGCCCGCCACCAGATTACCGATGCAGATCACCGGCACGGGCGCCGCCCACGGCCTGCTCATGGCCCAGCGCAGACGGCCCACAACTTCATACAGCCAGGCCAAGGGTTGCAGGGCCTTGGCCAAAGGGCCGCCATGTTGCCAGAACTCAGGCGCCCGCATGGCTCTGCTCTTGCCTGTTTTGCTTCGGCAGCAGCGGTGCGATCTGTTGCAGAATGGCCGAGACCACGTCGCGGCCGTCGTCGGCGGCTTCGGCGGCGGCGGCGGCGGCGGCCCGGCGCCGGGCCTCGCCCCCCTCGCCCAGCAGGGCCGCGACCTGATCGGCCAGGGTCTCGCCGTCGGTCACTAAATGGGCCCCGCCGGCGCGGGTCATGGCAGCGACCTGCTCCGTGAAATTGAACATATGCGGCCCGAACAGCAGGGCGGAGTCCAGGCGTGCGGCTTCAAGGGGGTTTTGCCCGCCATGTTCGACCAGGGAACCGCCGACAAAGACGATGCCGGCGAGGCGATAATACAGCCCCATTTCGCCCATGCTGTCGCCCAGATAGATCTGGGTATCCGCCTCGATCGTTTCGCCCCGGCTGCGCTGTGCCACGGTGAAACCCTTGGCGGTCAGTTCGGCGGCGATGGCATCGCCGCGTTCCGCATGGCGGGGCACCAGCAGGGTCAGCAGGTCGGGAAACTGTTCCGATAATTGCCCATGGGCTGTGGCCACCATCAATTCTTCACCGGGATGGGTGGAGGCCGCTAGCCATCGCGGCCGCCTGGCGATCGCTGTTTTCAGCCTGTGCAGGTCCCGGGCGTCGGCGGGCAAGGGGGGCGATGCGGCCTTCAAATTGCCATGAAAGGTGACGTTTTGGGCACCCAGGGTGGCCAGACGTCCGGCGTCGGGGGCGCTTTGGGCGATGCAGAATTGAAAGGACTGCAACAACGGCTTGATCAGCAGGGGCAGGCGCCGCCAGCGCCGGAACGAGCGATCCGACATGCGGGCGTTGACCAGGGCCATGGCCACGCCCCGGGCCCGGGCCTGGTGGATCAGGTTCGGCCATAATTCGGATTCAACCCAGATCGCCAGGTCCGGGCGCCAATGATCCAGGAAAGTGGTCACGCCGGCGGGCCGGTCCACGGGGATATATTGATGCAAGGCCCGGGCCGGCAGTCGATCGGCCATGATCCGGGCCGAGGTCACGGTGCCCGACGTGACCAGCACATGCAGATCGGCATCCCGTTGCAACAGCCTCTCGATCAATGGCAGCACCGAGACCATCTCGCCCACGGATGCCCCATGCACCCAGATCAGCTTGCCCGCCGGGCGGGGCCGGCCGGCCAGGCCGAGGCGTTCACTAAAACGGGCCGGGTCCTCCTTGCCGCGGGCCAGGCGGCGGCGCAGATGCCAGACCAGCAAGGGACCCAGTAATGTGGTCAGGCCCCGGTACAGGGTATAGGTCATGACAAATCCCCGAACCGGCGCCCGGCGGTATCCGTCACCTGGTTCATGGCGGCCTCGACCCGCAGCCGGGCGGCCTCGCGCGCCTGTTCGCCAAGCCGGCGTTCAACGCTGATGGGGGGCGCGAAAACCATGGCGCCACGGGAAAACGGCAGGGCAATGCGAAATCTGTCCCAGCTGCGCAGCCGGCGGTGGCTCTCCGTGACAATCGATACCGCGACAATGGGGGCGCCGGACATTTGCGCCAGGGAAATGACCCCGGCGCTTAACTGCCGGGCCGGGCCGCGCGGGCCGTCGGGGGTCAGGCCGACAATCTGCCCATCCCGCAGCAGTTTCAGCATCTGGCGCATGGCCGCCGCCCCGCCTTTTTGCCGCTCCGGTTCATAGTCCTTGCCGCCCTGTTGGGTTGAGCCGCGCACCATGACCATGCCGAAATGGCGCAAGGTGCGGGCCACCAATTCGCCATCGCCGTGGCGCGAGACCAGCAGGTGCAGCGGTCTCGCGGGTCTCGTGGCTTTCGTGTCGGGCCAGCCGGCGGGGATCATCATCAGGCTGTCGTGCCAGGTAATGAGTATGAAGCCGGGCCCCCGGGACAGCAAATCAGTAAGGATTTGGCCATTTTGTATGTTCCAGCGGGTGGTACGGGTGACCAGGCGTATGTACCAGGCCAGCAGAAATCCGAACACCGCCTGGCCTGGGGAACTGTTCATCAAGCCTTTGCCCAGGTGCACCGATATCAGCTCCCCAACCGGGCTGTAACGTCGTCATCAAGGCCGGGTTCCGTTGTCAAATTATTTGCCAAATCATCACCATTCTCGGCGAATTGCAATTTATACAGCGCCGCATAGCTGCCGCCCTTGGCCATCAGGCTGGCGTGGTTGCCGCTTTCCACCACGCGGCCCCGGTCCAGGACATAGATATGATTCGCCGCCATCACCGTGGACAGGCGATGGGCGATGACCAGGGTGGTGCGGCCGGCCTTTAAGGCATCGAGTGCTGCCTGCACTTCGCGTTCGGCCTGGCTGTCCAGGGCCGATGTGGCCTCGTCCAACAGCAGGATTGGCGCGTTCTTCAGCATGGCCCGGGCGATGGCGATGCGCTGGCGCTGGCCGCCCGACAGCCGGACGCCGTTTTCGCCAACAAAAGTGTCATAACCCTGGGGCAGCTCGGTGATGAAAGCATGGGCCGCGGCCACCCGCGCGGCCGCCCTGATGTCGTCGTCGGCGGCGCCTGGCCGGCCATAGGCGATGTTGGCGGCCACGGTGTCGTCGAACAGGGTGATGTCCTGGCTGACCAACGCGGTGGCGGCGCGCAGGGAGGCAATGGTGACGCCCGCGATGTCCTGGCCATCGATCTCGATCCGCCCCATGGTGGGATCGTAAAAGCGGGGCAGTAAATTCATCAACGTGGTCTTGCCCGATCCCGACGGCCCCACCAGGGCCACCGTGCTGCCCGCCGGCACCTGAATATCAACCCCATGCAGGGCGGCCGTCTTGTTGTCGTAGGTGAATTCAACCGCGCGGTAGCTGATTTCGCCGTGATCGATTTTCAGCGCGGCGGCATCGGGCCGCTCGACAATTGTGGGCCGCACATCGAGAATGGCGAAGATCCGTTGCGCCGCCGCCAGGCCCTCCTGCAGGGCGGTATTCAGGTTGGCCAGGCCCTTCAGCGGCTGATAGGCCATCAACAGCGCGGCCAGAAACGACATGAATTCGCCCAGGGACAAGGCGCCGGTCTGGGCCCGCCAACCGCCATAGAAAATCGCCAAGGCAATGGCGATGCCGCCCAGGGCCTCGGTCAACGGCGTCGCGGCGGAGCGGGCGCGAATGCCGCGCATGATTTCCTTCAAGCGCCGCTCGATCCGGTCGCGGATGCGCTGGGTCTCGCCCTCTTCCATGCCATGGGCCTTGACCAGGCGGGCGCCTTCCAGGGTCTCGCTCAACTGGCTGGCCAGCTTGGCGGTTTCCTCTTGGGTGGCGGTGGAGACCTTACGCATGCGTTTGCCCAGATTTCGGATCAGCACGCCGACCAGGGGGAAGGTCACCAGCACGACCAGGGCCAGTTGCCAGTCCTGCACGAACATCACCACGCCCAGGGCCAGGGCGGTCAGGGCATCCTTGGCGATGCCGGTGATGGCGCGGCCCACGGCGTCGCGCAACAGATTGGCATCGTAGAGGAAAGAGGAGAGCAATGCGCCCGAATGGATCGATTGTAGATAGGCCAGGTCGGCGCTGATCAGGTGGCGGTACATCTTTACCTGGGTATCGGCAATGATGCGCTGGCCCACCCCATGCATCAGAATGCTTTGCAGATATGTCGCCCCGCCGCGCAAAAAGGCCACGGCGACCAACACCAAAGGCACCAATACCAACATGCCGGGCGCCCTCTCGACGAACACCTTGTCGATGGCCGGTTCCAGAAGCCAGGCGTTCAGGCCCGTGGTGGCGGCCACCACGGCCATGAACAGGGCGGCCCAGATCAGCCGGCCGGCATGGGGCCGCACATACTCCCGCAACAGGCGCAACATCAGCCGATGGCTTTGTTGCGGCGCCGGGGCGTCGGGTTGGGGGTCCACTTGATCGGCTGCCCTCACGTCCATTCTCTCGCGCGAAAACTCAGGAGAGATTCACCGCATCACTCTAACATGATGGCCAGTTGCGGCCAATCGGTTGCCGGCCAATCGGCTGAAAGAACATTTAGCTTATTCCGCCGCCTGAATGGTTTGCCCGACATGGGCTTTGGCATCTCACTGTTGCCGCCTTCATTTTCCCAGACAACGGTGACGTCGTTCCGGCTATCGACTTGCCATCGGGTTCCCTGGCCGGGAGAGCCCGTAGACGGCCAGTATTTCACCATAATAGCGATCCGTTTCGCCTTGAAATTCCATCCCCGCCTTTTCCATGACCCGGCGCGAGGCGGCATGTGGGGGTCGGGTAAAGGCCAGGATTTCACGCACCGGCAGGGTTTCAAAGCCCCAATCCAGAACCGCCCGCGCCGCCTCCGTGGCGAGGCCTTGTCCCCAGCGGTCCTGGCGCAAGGCATAGACCACTTCCACCGCGCTGATCCGGTCGGGTAGATGCCGCAGGCCGCAATAACCCACCAATGGGGCGTTTGGCGGGTCATCCGGCGCACCATCACCGCCACCGCGCGGGACCATGGCCATGACGCCGCAGCCGCCCTCGCGCCATTCGTCATCACTGGCCCGAATAAAAGTTTCGGCGAACGCCCGCGCGCCCTTGGGGCCCATGAGACCGATCGCCAGATATTCCTGTACCGCCGTATCCGCGAACATTTCCGGTAGGGCCGGCAGGTCGGTCTGGGTAAACCGCCTGAGCAATAAGCGCGATGTAAGAATTTTCACAGCCATCAAGGGCAAAGGTTAATGCATTTCGACGCTTGTCACGATGAATTGAGCAAAATTAACACAATAAGCCTTCCAATTTGCCGCCCGAGACCCCATGTTATGTCTAATTCCCGCTATCGCCATGCCGAGGACCGTAGGCGGTGGTTGGGATGGTGCCCTATTATACATCAAGGGCCCGGTTGCCGCCGTTAGCAATGCCCTCTCCGGCAGCGGCAACGGGGCCCTTTCCAATTCTTCTTCTGCTTTTGCCAAAACACGCCGCCAATTAGAAACGATTGGCGCGGCGGGGTTGTTATGGCATCGTCACGGAAAATGGTTTAACATATTAGTAAGCGTGCAATGCTAGTATATTACTTTGCAGTATTCGTCGTGTGCTGGAAATTGTGGTTTGATGTTGTTTGTTGCGGGCTAGCGGTCGGGGAACGAGGGTATTGAGTAATGACTGATTCGCGATTACGGGAAAAAATTGGCACCGACATGCGTACCGACATGCATTGTGGTCGCGTGCAGGCATCCGGCGCCAGTGGATATTGTTCCGATTGCATTGTTCATACGCGGGCCTTTTGCGCCGCCCTTGACGGTCCCGCCCTGGCGAAATTAGAGACCTTGCAATCCGTTGTCGAACTGCAAAGTGAAGAAACTTTGTTCATGGAAGGCGACGAAGCGGCATCGTTTTTTACCGTTTTGACCGGCGCCTTGCGCATTTCGAAATTGTTGCCCGATGGACGACGGCAGATCACCGGCTTTGTGTTGCCGGGGGAATTTGTCGGGCTTTCAGCGGCAGAAACTTATGTAGATCATGCCGAGGCATTGACGGATGCAAAGGTATGCCGATTTGCGGCGAATCGGCGCGGAATACCCGGAAATGGGCGGCCAGCTGCTGGCCATGACCAATACCATCCTGACTAGGGCCCGGGAACATATGCTGTTATTGGGCCGCATGAAGGCGCCGGAAAAGATCGCCAGCTTCCTCGTGGGCCTGTTAAACCGGGCAGCGGCGACCGAACAACCGACCGATCCCCTTTCTCTGCCCATGAGCCGGGCCGACATTGCCGATTATCTGGGATTGACCATAGAGACCGTCAGCCGCACCTTTACCCAGCTCAGGTCGGACGAGATCATCGCCCTGCCCGAACATAACCTGGTGCGGGTGATGAATGGGGAGGCCTTGGCCCAACTGGCCGAGGGCTGACCGCCGCACCCGCGAATTGGGATTTAAAACCCGCGGTTAAGGGGTCAAAAAAGGTGCCCATTCGAACCAAGGATACCGGTCTGTCAACAGTTCCGCCCACGGATCTGCCAACATGGGCATGGCTGTGGCTGCCGCCCGCCGTGCTGGCAGTCGAACTCGGCTTTCGTATGATTAACGAGCCGTTGTACCGGCAATTGTGGCAAAGCGAACTGGGGCCGGTGGAAACCGGCACCGTTGTGGTCCTGTTGCCGGGCATATTGGCGGGCGTCATGGCGCTGCGCCAGGTGGGCCGTCTGCCCGCGCGGTGGCTGGCCGGCTGGCTGGTCCTGATCATCGTGGGCAGCTTCTATTTTGGCGGTGAAGAGGCATCCTGGGGCCAGCATTGGCTGGGCTGGCAGACGCCGGAGGGCCTGGCCAACCTGAACGATCAGGGCGAGACCAACCTGCACAACACATCCTCCTGGCTGGATCAAAAGCCCAGGCTGCTGCTGGAACTGGGCGTTTTGGTGGGCGGGCTGCTCTATCCCCTGTTTTTGTGGCTGCGCCGCCGCGAACGTCCAACCGACCCGGGCGATCTACATTATTGGCTGTGGCCCAGCCACCAGTTGCTGCCGACGGCGCTGCTGGCCATCGCCATTGGGCTGCCGCAGCGGCTGGAAAAAATCCTTGGCTGGCCCATTCCCTATCCCCTAGATATCCGCGCCTCCGAGACCCAGGAATTCTATTTCGCCTTGTTCCTGGCACTCTACCTCTGGTCCTTTCAAAGGCGACTGAATGCGCAATGACGCTGCGGTGTGAAACCGACATTTTGGCGGCAGTCGCGGCTGATGCCTGGATGATTTCGGTGCTTGACGCGGTGCGCCAATTGAAGCTGCCGGACAGCTGGATTGGCGCCGGGTTTCTGCGCCGCAAGGTTTGGGACCAGTTGCATGGCTATGGCGAAGCGAGCCCGCTGGATGACATTGATGTGCTGTATTTTCAGCCCGGCGATCTAAGCCAGAAATCAGAACAGTGCATCGAGGGACGGCTGGGGCAGATCATGGCGGGGCAGCCCTGGTCGGCCAAGAACCAGGCGCGCATGCATTTGCGCAACGGCGATCAGCCCTATGAAGGCACCATTGATGCCATGCGCTATTGGCTGGAAACCCCAACCTGTGTCGCTGTCCGCATGAAGGCGGGGGGCGATCTGGAACTGGCGGCCCCCTATGGCCTGGATGACTTGTTAAACCTGATCATCCGCCCCACGCCGTCCGGCTGCCAGCGGCATGAGGAATTTCGCGGCCGCGTGGAAGGCAAGAACTGGCTGCGAAACTGGCCCCAGACCCGGGTTATCTGGCCATGATGAGATCGGCGCATTTTTCCCCGACCATGATGCTGGGCGCATTGGTATTGCCCGACGGCATGGTGGGGAAGATGGAGGCATCGGCGATGCGCAGACCGTTCAGGCCATGGACCTTCAGTTCCTCGTCCACCACCGCGTCTGCGCCCGGCCCCATGCGGCAGGTGCCGATGGGGTGATAGGCGGTTTCCGAATTCGCTCTGATCCACTGTTCGATGGCCCTATCCCCCTCCACCTCCGCGCCCGGGGAATATTCCTCGCCCCGGTAGCCGTCCATGGGCCCGGCCTGAACAATGCGGCGCATCATCTTGAAGCCTTCGATCATGGTTTCCCGATCCAGGGGGTCGCCGAGGAAGTTGAAGCGGATGACCGGCTGCGCCGTGGGATCGGCGGAACGGATATGGATGGAGCCCAGGCTTCCCGGGCGCAATTGATAGCAGGCCACGGTCATGCCGGGGAAGGGGTGCAGCTTACGCCGCTTGGGGTCCTTCACCGCATAGGGCACCAGATGCATTTGCACATCCGGGCTGGCCAGTTCCGGCCGGGTTTTCAGGAAGGCCAACATCGGCGCCGAAGGCAGACTGAGGAAGCCGCCCCCCGTGGTCAGATATTTGAACACCTGGCCCACCAGGCCCAGCCCGTGGGCCCGCTGGTTGAAGGAGACGCCCGGCACGGTCACCTTCCATTGAATGCGGGCGTTGATGTGGTCGCGGAAATTCTCCCCTACGGCGGCTAGTTCGTGTTGTACCTCGATGCCGTGCTGGCGCAGAATTTCCCCTTTGCCGATGCCGGACAATTCCAGAATTTGCGGCGACCCAATGGCGCCGGCGGACAAGATAACCTCTCGCCCGGCCCGGGCTTCGTTGCGCCTGCTGCCATGGAAATAGCGCACGCCGACACAGCGCTTGCCCTCCAGGATCAGGCCCAAGGTCATGGCCTGGGTCACCACGTCTAAATTCTTTCGCCGCATGGCCGGGCGCAGATAACAATGGGCTGTGCTCATGCGCCGGCCGCCCCAGATGGTGGCCTGGGTTTTGACGATGCCCTCTTGATCCGGGCCATTATAATCATCGTTGCGCTTGTAACCGGCCGCCACCGCCGCCTCGAACAAGGCTTCGTACAGAGGGTTCTGATCCGGTACTTCCGTGACCCGCAATGGCCCGCCCGACCCGCGGATGCCGTCGCCACCCTTTTCGTAATTCTCCATGCGCCGGAATAGCGGCTCCACGTCCGCCCAACTCCATCCCCGGCAGCCCCGTTGCGCCCAGGTATCATAATCCAGGGTTTGGCCGCGCACGTAGACCAGGCCGTTAATGGCCGATGACCCGCCCAGCAACTTGCCCCTGGGAACGGGAATGGCGCGGTTGTTGGTGCCCTCTTCGGGCTCCGAGAAAAACCGCCAGTTGGCCGCCGGATTATCGATCAGCAGACCGAAACTGACCGGCAGGCGCGAAAAAGGGTGCGAGGCCTTGCCCGCCTCCAGCAATAGCACCTTGTTGGCCGGGTTCTCGCTCAACCGATAGGCCAGGGCCGAACCGGCGGACCCGGCACCGACGATGATATAGTCGTATTCCGTTGCGGCGTTCATAATTTCCCCCTCCAGCCTGACCTTGGTGAAAAACCGTCAGGCTTAGACGCTTAGACACCGTGAACTGTCACATCCGCCAAAGCATGTGTCCAGAGCCGCGCGCGCCGTCGATGATGTTTACGCATTCCATGTAAATGACGCGAAATCAGCCGTTATTTGACCTTAACGAACCCTTAACCTACCTTTAATAGGGTTAACGTGCTTGACGGCATTCGAAACGAACGATAGTTTCCCGACACTATGACGCGGTTATTCAACATAGGGGGCCTTGCCCTCCGACTTAGCGACCCGGGCCTTGAGGGGCACCGGGATGCCGCACCTATTGCGCGCACGCTAAGGGACCACGCGTCAGATGTTACAGATAACGACTAACTCAACAGCAATTCATCACGAAGTATCCGACCGCCGGCCCGTGCGGCCGCGCCGTATTGCCCAAAAGAAACGAAATTGCAGGCAATCCGAGCGCGCCATGGGGTTCCGAAGCCGGCGAGCGGATAGAACGGAACAGGAGTTTTCACCATGAACAAGATGGCTTTCCACAAATACCAGGCTTTTCCCCCCATTGATCTGCCCAACCGGCAGTGGCCGGCGGGCGTCATCGACAAGGCGCCGATCTGGTGCTCGGTTGATCTGCGGGATGGCAATCAGGCCCTGATCGAGCCCATGGGGCGGCAAAAGAAACTGCATTTCTTTAATCACCTGGTCAAACTGGGTTTCAAGGAAATCGAGATTGGTTTTCCCGCCGCTTCCGACACGGACATGGATTTCGCACGGCACATCATCGAAAACGACCTGATCCCCGATGATGTCACGGTGCAGGTCCTGACCCAGTCCCGCCCGGAGTTGATCGAAAAAACCTTCGAGGCCTTGCAGGGTTCCAAAAATGCCATCATCCATCTGTACAACTCCACCTCTGAGTTGCAGCGCCGGGTGGTCTTCGCCCAGGACCGGGATGGCGTGAAAAAGATAGCCACGGACGGCGCTGGTTGGATCAAGGACCGAATCCCGCAATTGGAGGCCGGCGGCACCAACGTGCGTCTGGAATATTCACCGGAAAGCTTCACGGGGACGGAATTGGACTACGCCCTGGATGTCTGCCATTCGATCATGGATATCTGGCAGCCGACCGCCGCAAATCCGGTGATCTTCAACCTGCCGGCGACGGTGGAAATGGCCTCGCCCAATTATTGCGCCGATCAGATCGAATGGATGCATACCCATTTCAAGGACCGCGACACAGTGATCTTGTCCCTGCATCCCCATAACGACCGGGGCACGGCGGTGGCGGCCACGGAATTATGCCTGATGGCCGGCGCCCAGCGGGTTGAAGGTACCCTGTTTGGCAATGGCGAGCGCACGGGCAATGTGGATGTCATCACCATGGCCTTGAATATTTTCAGCCAGGGCGTGGATCCTGAACTGGACTTTTCCGCCATTCAGGACTCCATCGATGTTTCGGAACATTGCACCCAGTTGCCGGTGCACGAACGCCACCCCTATGCGGGTGAACTGGTCTACACCGCCTTTTCCGGTTCCCACCAGGACGCCATAAAAAAGGGCATGGCGGCCAACAAAACCTCGAACGATCCCCATTGGGAAGTGCCCTATCTGCCCATCGACCCCATGGACGTGGGCCGCAGTTACGAGGCCATTATCCGGGTCAACAGCCAGTCGGGCAAGGGCGGCGTGGCCTACATCATGGAGGCGGAATACGGCATCGACATGCCCCGCGACATGCAGGTGGAATTCTCCAAGGTGATCCAGAACATCTCGGAAAAAACCGGCAAGGAGATCACCCCGGCGCAAATCTGGCAAACCTTCAAGGAAACCTATCTGGATATTTCCGAGCCGTTCGAGTTGATTGACTACCGCATGAACTCCACGGCGGAATCGGCGGAGGTCATCATGTGCACCGCGACCATCCGCGCCTATGACGAGGTACGCGATATCGTCGGCCGGGGCGATGGCCCCATCGATGCCTTCTTTGGCGCCCTCAAGGCCTCGTGCGGTGTAGAGGCGACGTTCCAGGACTACACCCAGCGGGCCATGGGCGCGGGATCGGACGTGGAAGCGGTTTGCTTCGTCAAGCTGGAGGGCGAGGACGGCCAGATGGCCCATGGTGTCGGCGTCCATCCCAACACCAACAGCGCCTCGCTGCAGGCTATCGTCTCGGCGGTCAATCGTTTGGCGACGCAGTAAGATCAAGGACCGCCTGACCGGGACACATTGGACCCGGTCAGGCCGGCGTTAACGGACCGTGGACTTCGGCGTCGGGATAATCCGCGTGATCACGGCGGCGGAGCGGTCCAGGTAATCGGAAACCCTGGGCGCCATATCATTCTTCCAGTAATCGGATTCATAGACGGCCTTGTAAAGCCCCTCCCGTTGCGCCTCGCTTTCAAAGCGGCGCAGCCAGATATAGACACTCTCGTCTTCTTCGCCGCGGAAACTGCCGCAGATGACCATGCCGTTGGCGACCTGGAAGGGAATGATCTCGTCCTCCATGATCTTGATCCATTCATCCAGCTTGCCGGGCAGGACTTTATATTGACGCAGTTCGTAAAACGCTGACATGTGCCGACCTTTATTGTTGTTTCAGTTTAACCGCGAAACGCTTTAGGCCGAAGTGTAGGGAAACCAAAGGCGCCGTCAATGTCTCGCCAAGAATTGATGGTTAAATGGCTCTGTTGTAGGATGCAATCTGATTTGTCTGCCACCAACATGGAAAGACCGGGGAATGGAACCGATCCGTTATGTCGATGCCTTGAACAATAAATATGGCGCCATGGGGTTTCCGCCCTATCAGTGGAGCGAGAACCATACCGCGCCCTGGACGCCGTTGGAGACACCGCTGTCGGATTGCACCGTGGCCATTCTGGTCTCGGGCGGCATTTCCCATTGCGCCGCCGTCCCCTTCGACCCGGACGCGCGCAACGACCACCGGGTGGATGCCATCGATCCCGGCGCCCCCTCGGATCAATATCAGATCCATGACAGCTACTATGACCACATCGATGCGGACCGGGACCTGAATTGTATCTTTCCCTTGGACCGCTTGGCGGAACTGTCGGCAAAGGGCGAAATCGGTGCCGTCGCCGCGCGCCATTGGAGCGGCTTCATGGGCCGGACCTATAACCGCAGCAAGGTGATGAACGAATCCGGCCCCGCCTTCGTCGAACAGCTAAAAGCCGACGGCGTCGATCTGCTGATCGCCATACCTGCTTGACCGCTCGATCACCAGACCGTGGGTCTGGTCGCGCGCGTTGTCGAGGACATGGGCATTCCCACCGTTACGGTTTCCACCGGGCGGGATATCACCGCCCTGGTCCGCCCGCCCCGAAGCCTGTTCGTCAATCATCCCATGGGCAATACCTTTGGCCGGGCCGGTGATCGCGCCCTGCAGACGGAAATTCTGCGTGCCGCGCTTGATTTCGCCGTGACCGCGACGGAACCCGGCGTTCTGGTCGATCTGCCGCACCGGTGGGACGAGGAATTCGTCTTTTTTGCCGGCGAGGCAACGGCGGAAGCGCGGGCGCGGCAGTTGAAAAGTAGCCCGTTCTCACCGCAACTTAGGAGATCAAAGCATGCAAGCCGGCCTGTTCACCATGCCCCTGCACCCGCCGGGGTCTGATTTTACCCAGACCCTGAAGGCGGACCTGGGCCAGATCATCGCCCTGGACGAGATGGGCTATAGCGAAGCCTGGATCGGCGAGCATTTCACCTCCGAGTGGGAAAATATTCCATCCCCCGAATTGTTCATCGCCCAGGCCATCGGCATGACCAAGACCATCCGGCTTGGCACCGGGGTCAGTTGCATGCCGAACCACAATCCCTTCGTGCTGGCCTGCCGCATCGCGCAATTGGATCATATGGCCGAGGGGCGCTTTAACTGGGGCATCGGGACGGGCAGTTTTCCCGGCGACATGCAGGTCTTCGGCTATTGGGGCGAACAGGCGACGGTGGACAACGGCGCCTACACCCGGGCCTCCCTGGACACCATTTTGCAGCTTTGGGCCGATCCGAAACCGGGCGTCTACGAGACCGAGTGGTGGCGCTTCACCATTCCCGAGACCGAGGATGATATCGGCCTCCGCGCCCACGTCAGACCCTATCAATCCCCGCACCCACCCATCGCCCTAGCCGGCGTCTCGCCCCATTCATCGACCTTGAAAATGGCCGGCGCGCGGGGCTGGATCCCCATGTCCATCAATCTGATCCCGCCCAATCTTCTGAAAACCCATTGGGACGCCATATCCGCCGGCGCCCAGGAGGCCGGCCGTACCGCCGACCGGGGCGCCTGGCGCGTGGCCCGGGAAATCTTCGTGGCCGAGACCGGCGCCGAGGCGCGGCGGGAAGCCCTGGAAGGCGTTATGGCGCGGGATTTCGAGCAATATTTCCTGCGCCTGTTGCCGAAAGTGGGCATGTTACAATTGCTGAAAAATGACCCGGACATGGCCGACAGCGACGTCACCATGGACTATCTGGTAGACAATGTCTTTATCGTCGGCAGCGTCGACGAGGTGGCGCAGAAACTGGCCGACCTGAAGGGCGAGATCGGCGATTTCGGCACCCTGCTGGCCATGGGCCACGAATGGGAGCCATACGGCGCCTGGCACCAATCCATGGCGTTGTTGAAGAACGAGGTGCTGGCGAAGGTCGACTAGACGTAAAAAAGAGGAAATGTCATGACTGCTGATATCAAGATCTATAATCCCGATACGCTGGGCACGCCGCTTGGGCAATATTCACAGGTAACGCGGGTCAAGGCATCCGAGTTTCTCTTCATCGCCGGGTCACTGGCGGCGGACAAGGATGGCAATTCCGTCGGGATTGGCGATTTCGATGCCCAATGCGCCCAGGTCTTCGGCAATATCGAAAAAGCCCTGGCCGCCGAGGGTGCGGGCTGGGGAAACGTCGTACAATTCACCACTTACCTTGTGCACAGCCGGGACATCCCGAATTTCATGACCTACCGCCTGAGCGAGTTCCCAAAATTTTTCCCCAATGGCGCCTATCCGCCGAATACCTTGTTGATGGTGGACCGACTGGTGCAGGAAGAATTTCTGGTCGAAGTGCAGACCATCGCCGCAATTTAAGGCACTTTCGCCGGTCGCCTTTTGGCATGGCCAGGCACGAAGCTAAGGCAGAAGCGGAAACTGCCCTTCAGGCCCATGACCCAGGCCCATTACCCAGGCCCGTGACCAACGGGATGTGCCGTCAACGGACTGTTGGGATTTCCTAATCCATGGCGCAGGCGAGGTCTTCGGGATGTTCGCCGCGTTCCAGCCGCTGGGTCGACAGCTCTCGACCTTTCGGTGTCAGGCGGGCATT
>JAYGEA010000108.1:0-6614 GCA_046582635.1 Alphaproteobacteria bacterium | reverse complement strand
CCCCGATTTCCCCACCGGCGCCCTGATCCTGGGCCGCACCGGCATTCTCTCGGCCTTTCGCACCGGCCGCGGCTCCGTCGTCATGCGTGGCCGCACCCATGTGGAGACCATCCGAAAAGATCGCGAAGCCATCATTGTGACGGAAGTTCCCTACCAGGTGAACAAGGCCGGCATGATTGAAAAGATTGCCGAGGCTGTCCGCGCCAAGCGGATCGAAGGGATCTCGGACCTGCGGGATGAAAGCGACCGTACCGGGGTCCGCGTGGTCATCGAATT
This sequence comes from Alphaproteobacteria bacterium, assembly GCA_046582635.1. GTDB lineage: Bacteria > Pseudomonadota > Alphaproteobacteria. The sequence continues at coordinate 6,338 of JAYGEA010000108.1, read as the reverse complement.
GAAACGGGACGCCATGGCAGACGTGGTCCTGAACCAGCTGTTCCGCTTTTCGCCTCTGCAAACTTCGTTCGGCGTCAACAGTCTGGCCCTGAACAAGGGCCGCCCGGAACTGATGAACCTGGGCCAGATGATCGCCGTCTTTGTCGATAGCCGCGAAGTCGTGGTGACCCGGCGCACCAAGTACCTGTTGGGCAAGGCGCGGGAGCGGGCCCATGTGCTGGCCGGCCTGGCCATTGCGGTGGCGAATATCGATGCCATTATCGCCCTGATCCGCGCCGCCTCGGATCCGGCTACGGCCCGGGCCCAGTTGATGGAGCGGGATTGGCCGGCCATGGATGTGGAGGCCATGATCCAGTTGATCGATGAACCCGGGCACCGGGTTATCGATGGCATCTATCGATTGAGCGAAATTCAGGCCCGGGCCATTCTGGATCTGCGCCTGCAACGCCTGACTGCCCTGGGCCGGGATGAAGTTGGCGAAGAGTTGCGGCAGCTGGGTGACAAAATCCTCGACTATCTTGATATCCTGCGATCCGAGGACCGTCTGAAAAGTATCATCCGGGAAGAATTGCTGGATATGAAGGAACGCTTCGCGACGCCCCGGCGCAGTGAAATCGTCGAGGCGGAGGCGGACCGGGAGGACGAGGACCTGATCCAGCGCGAGGATATGGTGGTGACCGTCTCGCACAAGGGCTATGTCAAACGGGTGCCGCTCTCCACCTACCGGCCGCAACGGCGGGGGGGCAAGGGGCGCCAGGGCATGGCGACCCGGGACGAGGATTTTGTCAGCCAGCTGTTCGTGGCCAATACCCATACGCCGATGTTGTTCTTCTCCTCCACCGGCAAGGTTTATCTGCTGAAAGTCTTCCGCCTGCCCATGGCTGCGCCCCAGGCCCGCGGCAAGGCCATGGTGAACCTGTTCCCGCTGGAAGAGGGCGAAACCATTCATACCGTATTGCCCTTGCCGGAGGACGAGGCGGAATGGGCCGACCGCTATGTCATGTTCGCCACCGCTTTGGGGTCCGTGCGGCGCAACGATCTGTCTGATTTCAAGCGAGTCCAGGCCAACGGCAAGATTGCCATGAAGCTGCCCGAGGGCGACCGTATCGTCGGCGTGGCCATTTGCGATGCCAACGATGATATTCTGCTTTCGGGCCGGCGGGGCAAATGCATCCGCTTCCCCGTGATCGACGTTCGCGTGTTCAAAAGCCGCGACAGCGTTGGCGTCCGCGGCATTCGCCTGGTGGGCGATGACGAGCTGATCGCCATGTCTATTCTGCGCCATGCCGATTACGAAAGCGATACCAGGGAGCGCTATTTGCGCTGGTCCAACGCCCGTCGCCGGGCCGAAGGGGAGGGCGCGGGTTCCAGCTCCGGCTCCGGGGAAACCTTACCCAATCCGCCGGAACAGGCCGAGGCCATGGCGGCAACGGAACAATACGTGCTCTCCATCACCGAGAACGGCTATGGCAAGCGGACCTCGTCCTACGAATACCGGGTTACGGGACGGGGCGGCCAGGGCATCATCAATATCGAGGCCTCCGATCGTAACGGCCCGGTGATTGCCTCGGCCCCGGTTGAGGAGGATCACCATATCATGCTGGTCACGGACACCGGCCGCCTGATCCGCACCCCGGTACATGACATTCGTATCGCCGGCCGCAATACCCAAGGGGTCACCCTGTTCGATGTGGAGCCCAATGAGCGGGTGGTCTCGGTCGCCTGGCTGTCGGAACAGAGCAATAGCGGTGGCAAAGACACTGGCGAAAATGAGGATAATTGTGAAAATGCGGGCGAAATCACGGGTGAAAATTCCGGCGAGAATGAGGACTAAATCCGACCAAAGCCCGGAATGCCTCTGTTTTCGCCTTCCCTTGAACGCCGCGAGCGGTTAATGATCCCCAGATGTATTGTCGGTTTTGCGTAGGAGGTTGGTTTGTCCAAGCAGCGTGTCGGCTTTTATCCAGGAACATTTGATCCCGTAACCTTGGGTCACCGTGATATTTTCTTGCGTGCGGCCCAATTGGTGGACCGTCTGGTGATTGGCGTCGCCATCAATTTGAACAAGGGGCCGATGTTTACCCTTGAAGAGCGGGTCGAGATGGTGCGCGATGAACTCGATACGGCAAAAGACAAATTGAACGATTGTGTGGTGGAAGTGCGCCCCTATGACGACCTGACCATTCATTGCGCTCAGGAACATGGTGCCGGCATCATCATTCGGGGCTTGCGGGCCGTTGCGGATTTTGAGTACGAATATCAATTGGTCGGCATGAACCGGCAGCTGGATGCGAATATTGAAACCATATTCATCATGGCTAACCATGAATATCAATTCATTGCCTCGCGTCTGGTGAAGGAAATCGCCCAGTTGAGCGGGGACATAAAGTCCTTTGTTTCTGCTCCCGTGGCCGAGCGATTGCTTGATCGCGTCAAGCAGACTTAATCTGATCCAAAAAAGGACGGCGGCATGCTGTTAAGACGATTAATTTTTGGTTTCATCATGGCCACGGCATCGCTTGCCCTGCCGGCCATGCAAGCGGGAGCGGTTGACTTGGAAAATACCATCTATCTTGAACTCAAGGACGGGCGAGTGATGATCGAAATGCGCCCCGATCTGGCCCCCAAACACGTGGCGCGGATCAAGGAACTGGTGCGGCAGAAATTCTATGACGGCATCGTCTTTCACCGGGTGATCGAGGATTTCATGGCCCAGACCGGCGATCCCACGGGCACGGGCACGGGCGGCTCGGGCCAGCACATTGATGCCGAATTCTCCAACGAGAAGCATTTGCGCGGCGCCCTCTCCATGGCCCGGGCGGCCGATCCCAACAGCGCCGACAGCCAGTTCTTCATCGTCTTCAAGACCGCGCCCTGGCTGGATGGCCAATATACCATGTGGGGTCAGGTTACGGACGGCATGGATGCGGTGGACAAGATCAAGATGGGCGCGCCCGGCAGCGGCACGGTAACCGATCCGGACAAGATCATCTCCATGCGCATGGCCGCGGATTCCGAATAGCCGCGAAATAGCAGCGGATTATTGGTCCGGCGGCAGCTTGAAAGCCTGCCATGGACGTCGATCTTTTCGATTTTGAATTGCCCGATACGGCGATTGCCCTGCGCCCTGCCAGGCCGCGTGACAGCGCGCGCCTGTTGCGTATCAATGGATCGGATCTGCAAGATCGGATCATCAGCGAATTACCCAATTTGTTGCGGGCCGGTGATCTGTTGGTATTCAACAACACGCGCGTTCTGCCCCTGCAACTGACCGCGCGGCGGGGCGCTGTGGGCGGTGCTGCGGGGGCGACTGCGCGGATCGAGTTGACCCTGTTTGAAAATCTGGGCGGGGGCCGCTGGCGGGCATTCGCCAAACCGGCGCGGAAGCTGCGCGGCGGTGATGTCGTGCTGATATCCGAAGGTTTCGCCGCCACGGTTGAAGGTCCTCACCAGGATGGCCAGGTGGTGTTGGATTTCGCCCTCGACGACGATGTGATGATGGCGGCCCTGGATCGTTACGGCACCTTGCCCCTGCCGCCCTATATCCGCAAACACCGGGCGGTGGACGCCCAGGACCGGGATGACTACCAAACCGTTTTGGCCCGCCATGACGGTGCCGTTGCCGCACCGACCGCGGGTCTGCATTTTACGACCGAGATGTTATCCCGATTGGAAGATGCTGGCATCGAACGGGGCGAGGTGACCTTGCATGTGGGGCCGGGGACTTTTTTGCCCGTCAGCGCCCAGGACACGGACGATCATGTCATGCACGGCGAATGGGGTTGCATCGACGAGGACCTGGCCGCCCGCATTCGCCGCACCAAGGATGGCGGCGGGCGCGTCGTGGCGGTGGGCACCACGTCCCTGCGCCTGTTGGAAAGCGCCGGGCTAGGGGCATTTATGGGCGAGACGGATATCTTCATTACGCCGGGCTATCAATTCAGGGTGGTCGATATGTTGTTGACCAATTTTCATTTGCCCCGATCAACCCTGTTCATGCTGGTGGCCGCCTTCGCCGGCCTGGAGACCATGCAGGCGGCCTATGCCCATGCCATTGCGGCCGGCTACCGCTTTTATTCCTATGGCGATGCCTGCCTGTTGGCGCGGTCATGACGGGCTTTAACTTTGATGTCTCGGACCGGTGTGGCGCCGCGCGAGTGGGCCGGATCGACACGGCCCATGGCGCCATCCGCACGCCCGCCTTCATGCCCGTGGGCACGGCGGCGACGGTAAAGGCCATGACGCCCGAGGCGGTGATGGAAACCGGAGCCGATATTATCCTGGGCAATACCTATCACCTCATGCTGCGCCCCGGCGCGGAGCGGATCGGCAGGTTGGGCGGTCTGCATGACTTCATGCATTGGCGGGGGCCGATTTTGACGGATTCGGGGGGCTTTCAGGTGTACTCCCTGTCGGGTCTGCGCAAAATGGATGAAGACGGCGTCACCTTCCGCTCTCACATCGACGGCGCCAAATTCCACCTCAGCCCCGAACGCAGTATTGAAATTCAGCACCTGCTGGATGCGGACATAACCATGGCCTTTGATGAATGCACGCCCTTTCCCGCGACCGAGGAAGTCGCCGCCGCCTCCATGCGTCTGTCCATGCGCTGGGCCGATCGTTGCCGCGCGGCCTTTGTCCCGCGCCTGGGCTACGCCCTGTTCGGCATCGTTCAGGGCGGCATGTATGGAGATTTGCGTGAGGAATCCGCCAAGGCCTTGCAAGATATCGGATTTGACGGCTACGCCGTTGGCGGCCTGGCGGTGGGGGAGGGGCAGGCGCTGACGTTTTCGACCCTGGAGGCGACGGTGCCCCATTTACCCGCCGATCGCCCTCGCTACCTCATGGGGGTGGGCCGGCCCGGCGATATCGTCGGGGCGGTGTTGCGCGGCATCGATATGTTCGATTGCGTCATGCCCACCCGCTCCGGCCGCACGGGACAGCTGTTCACGCCGCAGGCCACCTTAAACATCCGCAACGCCCGCCATGCCGATGATCCCCGCCCGGTGGACGCGGCGTGCCGCTGTCCCCTGTGCCGGAACTATTCCCGCGGCTATCTGCATCATTTGTTCAAGGCGAAGGAAATATTGGGCTCCATGCTGGCCACCTGGCACAACCTGACCCACTATCAGGACCTGATGACGGGCCTGCGCCAGGCCATCGAGGCGGGCGCCCTGGACGCCTTCGCCGGGCAACACGAGTCGCAGGCGGCCATGGGCGATATTGAGCCGGTCTAAATTTACCGCCCGTCAGGTCGAATAGGCATTGACCCCATGCCGCGACCGACCTAAGTTTCGCCGCGATGCGCCCATAGCTCAGTTGGTAGAGCACCTGACTTTTAATCAGGTTGTCACTGGTTCGATCCCAGTTGGGCGTACCAATTCCCCTTTGAAATCGTTGAAACTTCTTTAAACGTTTCCCCAGACATATCCTCAAATTTGGCCCTGTCACACCACAGTCACAATGAGGTGTGTCAAATGGCAAGCATTCGAAGTCGTAATGGCAGGTATCAGGTACAAGTCCGGAGAGCTGGTATAGGCTTCCTGACGAGTTGGCCCGACTACAAGCCTGATCCGAACACGGCCTATGGCTACGAGGATGCGAAGATCACGCCGCCGATACCAAGTCCGGCAGCCATTCAGCGGATGGAGGAGGTCCTGGTCTGGCTGCAACTAGCGCCGGTCGAGTACAGGCGGCTGCTTTGGTTCAGGGCTGAAGGCTGGTCCTGGCGGAAGTTAGGGCGGCACTTTGGTTGCGGTAGCCGTCAGGTCCGACTGCGCTGGCGGGATGGGGTTGTTGGTTTGTGGGAGAGGTTGTGATCAAAGCCTGTTTAATCAGGGGTTTCATTAGGATCGTAATCGAGGCGCGTGACATCTGGTTTGTTGGCGTCTTCTTCCATTAAAATATCGAATGGCCATGGAGGGCGGCTCGTAGAATACCCGTGAGCCATCCCGATAAACAAAAGGCCTACTGGGTGCATCGCCACCCAATACATCTTCCAACCGGTAGACCAATCGGACCCAAATGCGTAGCCCGCCATTGGGAGCCATATAATTAACCAAATATAAAAAATCCACGTAATGAAGACGCCTTCTTTCCTTCCGTGCTCAGATAAAAAGGGAAAAGGCGATATTCGCGGTTTCGCCAGGACAGGTTCTTCGTCGTCGTCGCCGTAGTAGTCGTCGTAGTTGTACTCGTCCGGATCGATGACGTTGGGTGAGCAGTAGTTGTCGTCGTTCCAGCTTGCGCTATCTATGTGCTTTGGTTTTTCCCGTTTCACCGTTTCTTCGCCTTTCTTGGACGAGGAATCTAAAAACCCAAACCGCCTAGCTATTTCT
>JAYGEA010000105.1:0-10717 GCA_046582635.1 Alphaproteobacteria bacterium | reverse complement strand
GCCTTCAAGGTCCGTGCGCCGGTTGCCGGCGGGGTGCGGACCATCGACATCACCGGAACCGTGGTCCGCATCCAGGACGACGCTGCCGTGGCGATGAGCTTTACCTCTCCCGGACACGACTGGCCGAAGCTGTTGGAATTTCTCGATCAAAATGAACGCGCAGACGAAAACAGGGGCTGAACCCGCGCCGCCCGGTGAAAATCGTCGCGGGCGGTTTTTCCGAACGCCGCTGTTGCCATTATCCATCCAGTTCGCACCATACCGGAGTGTGGTCCGAAGGTTTTTCTCTACCGCGCGGCGTTTTGTCGATATCCGATGCCGCCAGCCGGTCGGCGGCCTGGGGGCTCAGCAACAAATGATCGATCAGGAGGCCGTTGTCCTTCGGCCAAGCGCCGCGCTGGTAATCCCAATAGCTGTAGGCGGAGACATCCAGGTGGCGGGCGCGAAAGGCCTCCGTCAGGCCGAGATATTGCAATTGCCGCCAGCGCGCCCGGCTTTCAGGCATGCACAACGCATCCGTGGCGAACCCCGGGGGATCAAAGCAATCCCGGTCCTCGGGGATAATGTTGTAATCGCCGCCCAGCACCGTGACGTCTTCATAAGACAAAAGATCACGGGCGTGCGCGATCAGTCGGTCCATCCAGGCCAGCTTGTAGGGGAATTTTTCGCTGTCCGTGGGGTTGCCGTTGGGCAGGTAGATGGAGGCGACGCGCACCGTATCCACGGTTGCCTCGATATAGCGGGCCTGCTCGTCACTGTCGTCGCCGGGCAGGCCCCGTTGGACATCCTCGATGGGCCGCTTGGCCAGGATCGCCACGCCGTTGTAGGTTTTTTGCCCGTGGGTCTCGACATTGTAGCCCAGGTCTTCGATGGCCTCGCGGGGGAAAGCCTCGTCCGTGACCTTCAATTCCTGCAACAGAGCTACATCGGGCTGCGCTTGTTCCAGCCATTCGGTCACGCGCGGCAGGCGCGCCTTAATGGAATTGACGTTCCACGTGGCAATGCGCATTGCCGTCTATACGGCGAAGGAGGTGCCGCAGCCGCAGGCGGAGGAGGCGTTGGGATTCTCGATCTTGAACGCCGCGGCCATCAGATCTTCCACGTAATCGATTTTCGAGCCGCCGAGGAATTGCAGCGAGGTTTCATCGATCAGCACGGTGACGTCGCCATGTTCGATCACCAGATCATCGTCATTGATCTGGGTGTCGAAGCGGAAGCCATAGCTGAAGCCGGAGCAGCCGCCGCCCTGCACCTCGATACGCAGTTTCGCGTCCGCGCCTTCCTGTTGTTTCAGGAATGCGATGCGCGCAACGGCATCGCTGGTGATGGTCACTGTTGATTGAGCAAGTTCAGACATCAATAAATCATATCCCCATTTAGTTAACTGAATGTAAGATCAAAGTCGGAAATGTCAATTGGTTCCCCGCGACCATGAATGGCGTTAGGTTGCCGGCCATGCTTCAGACTTCATCACTTGCACCCTACGCCTCCTATCCGGAACAGAGCCGGGGGCGGTTGCATGACGAGCCGGAAAGCCAGACCCGCACGGCGTTTCAGCGGGACCGGGACCGGATTATCCATTCCGCCGCCTTTCGCCGCCTGCAATACAAAACCCAGGTCTTTGTCTATCACGAAGGTGATCACTATCGCACCCGGCTGACCCATTCCCTGGAGGTGGCGCAGATCGCCCGCTCCATTTGCCGCGCCCTGGGCCTGAACGAGGATCTGGCGGAGGCTTTGGCCCTGGCCCATGATCTGGGCCACACGCCGTTCGGCCACGCGGGCGAGGAGGTATTGGATGAGCTGATGCGGCCCCATGGCGGCTTCGACCACAATGCCCAGGCCCTGCGCGTCATCACCTTGTTGGAACACCGCTATGCTGATTTTCCGGGCCTGAACCTGACCTGGGAGACCTTGGAGGGCACGGTGAAGCATAACGGCCCGGTGCTTGACGATCCGCTGCCCCTGGCCACGGCGGAGTACATCGCCGGTCACGATCTGGAACTTTCCACCTATGCCGGGCCGGAAGCCCAAGTCGCGGCCCTGGCGGACGACATTGCCTATGACAACCATGACATCGATGACGGATTGCGGGCCGAACTGTTCCCGGCCGATGATCTGGCCCAGGTGCCCCTGGTGGCGCCCGTGTTGGCGGAGCTGCGGGCGCGTTATCCGGATCTGGGGCGGGAGCAGTTGGCCCATGAAACCGTGCGCCGCCTGATTGGTGCCATGGTCGACGACGTGATCGCGGAAAGTCGGGCGCGGCTGGCTGCGGGCGGTGCCGCAAAGGTCGGGGATATTCGCCACTTGGGGCGGGCGGTCGTCGCCTTTTCCCCGGCGATGGAAGGGCAGCAAAAGGTCTTGAAGCAGTTTCTCTATAGGCAGATGTACCGCCACCCGCGGGTCAATCGGATGACCGAGAAAGCCGGACGGGTTGTCAGGGATTTGTTCGGGCTGTATACGGCCCAACCGGACCATTTGCCGCACCAGCGTGGCGGCCATCACGCCGATACGCCCCGGCGGGTGGCTGATTTCATTGCCGGCATGACCGACCGTTTCGCCCTGGAAGAACACAAGCGCCATTTCGGCGAGAAGATCGAAGAAATAGAGTCCCCTCAATGAACCAATTCGAGAACCCTTATGCCTATATCCGCGAACAAGTGATCGCCGCCATCGCCGCCCTGGCCGAACAGGGCGTGCTGCCGGGCGATATGGATTTGGCCAACCTGGCGGTGGAGGCGCCGCGCGACCCCAGCCATGGCGACGTGGCCACCAACGCCGCCCTGGTGCTGACCAAACAGGCGCATATGAAACCCCGCGACATCGCCGAACCCCTGGCCGCCCGTTTGGCCGAACTGGCCGATGTCACCGCGGCCGACATCGCCGGTCCCGGTTTTATCAATCTGCGCTTGTCCGATGCCTTCTGGCGTGCCCGTCTGGGTGATGTGCTGGCCGCCGGGCCGGCCTATGGGGATTCAAACGCGGCCGCCGGGGCCAGGATCAATGTGGAATATGTCTCCGCCAACCCAACCGGACCCCTGCACGTGGGCCATGTGCGCGGCGCCGTCTATGGCGACGTTCTGGCCAATCTGCTGGCCAAGGTGGGGTACGAGGTATGCAAGGAATATTACATCAACGATGCCGGCGCCCAGGTGGACGTGCTGGCCCGATCCGTGCATTTGCGCTATCGCGAAGTCTTGGGCGAGGAAATCGGCGCCATACCCGAGGGGATGTATCCCGGCGACTACCTGGTACCCGTGGCCCGGTCCATTGCCGAACGGGATGGTGATAAATGGCGCGATCTGGCCGAGACGGACTGGCTGGCCGAATTCAGGCGAATTTCCGTCGATGCCATGATGGATTTGGTGCGTGCCGATCTGGCCAGCCTGGGGATCGAACAAGAGGTGTTTTTTTCCGAGGAAGGCTTGCATCTGAAGGGCGGCATTGATCGCGGCGTGGCCAGCCTGGCCGACAGGGGATTGATCTACACCGGCGTGCTGGAGCCGCCCAAGGGCAAGACGCCCGACGATTGGGAGCCCCGGCCCCAGACCCTGTTCAAGGCCAGCGAATTCGGCGATGACGTGGACCGGCCGTTGCAGAAATCCGACGGCGCCTGGACATATTTCGCGGCCGATGTGGCCTACCATTACGACAAGCTGGAACGGGGCTATTTGCAGATGGTCGATGTCCTGGGCGCCGATCACGGCGGCTATGTCAAACGCCTGAAAGCTGTCGTCAAGGCCTTGTCGGGCGGGGAGGGCACCCTGGACGTGCGCCTGTGCCAGATGGTGCGGTTGCTGCGCGGCGGCGAGGTGGTGGTGATGTCCAAGCGGGCCGGCAATTTTGTCACCTTGCGGGAACTGGTTGATGAAGTGGGCCGGGACGTGGTCCGCTTCATGATGCTGACGCGCAAGAACGATGCGCCCCTGGATTTCGATTTCGATGCGGCAGCGGAACAATCAAAGGACAATCCCGTTTTCTATGTGCAATACGCCCACGCGCGCATCTGCTCGGTGCTGCGCCGGGTTGGTGAAGAGCTGCCTGAAATTGATTTACGGACCGAAAACCTGGCCCGGGCCGATCTCTCCCGCCTGACTGATTCGGCCGAATTGGACCTGATCAAGCAAATGGCTGCCTGGCCCCGGGCCGTGGACATCGCCGCTCAGGCACGGGAGCCGCATCGAATAGCCTTTTATTTGAATGAGTTAGCGTCGTCTTTTCATGCGCTATGGAACAAAGGTAACGCAGAACCCAAGCTGCGCTTTATCATAGGGTCCGACCAGGCCGTGACCCAGGCGCGGCTGGCCCTGATCCAGGGCGTGGCTTTCGTGCTGGCCTCGGGCTTGGCCGTGATGGGCGTGACGCCGGCTGAATCCATGTAGTTTTAAGTCGTCCGGGTCAGCCGTTAAGAAATAAATTGCCGAGGGAAGGAACCTCCATGTCTGTTGCCGAGCCGGCGCCGAAATGGCCGGAAGATGATGGCGGCGCCGATGGTGGCGGTGGCGGCATGGCGCAATGGGGCCGTTTGGGCGGTATTGCCGCCGCATCGGCCATGGCGGTGGTCTTTGCCGCGGCCGCCTGGTATGCCCTGCAACGCCCCGACCTTGCCGCGCCGACCACGGTCGAAGTGCCCTTGGTCAAGGCCGAGCTGGGCCCGGTGAAGGAAAAGCCAAAGGATCCCGGCGGCCTGAAGATCCCCAATCAGGATAAACTGGTCTACGAACGTATCACCCCGAAGGCCAAGGCGCCCGTGAAGGAGAAACTGGCGCCCGCGCCGGAAGAACCCATCGTCAAGGTGGCCGAGGCGCGCAATGAAGCGCCTATTGAAACGCCAAAAGTAACGCCAAAGCCGGCGGCAAAGACAGCACCGCCGCCGCCAGCGCTCTCCAAACCCGGACCGAAGGCGGACATCGCCGCCATGAAGCCGGCGGAAACGCCAAATGTGGAACCAACACCACCGCCCGCCGGCCAGACCGCCGTTACGCCCGTGGAAGCGCCCAAGTTGGCCCAGAATGTTACCGCCGCGCCAAAGCAAGCTCCAAAACAACCTATAATTAAATCCAGTGTCGCCCCCGGTGCCGAGAGCCTGCTGCCGGCTGGCAAACCCAACCCCACGGTCAAGACCAAGGACGCCGCTCCGTCGAAACCAAAAGTCACCGAAACCGCGCCGCCGAAACCCGTCACGGCAAAGGCACCGGCGAAAGAGGCCGAAAAAGTAGTTGTGAAAGCACCTGTGAAAGCGCCCGAAAAAACCGCTGTAAAGACGACGCCGGTGGTCAAGAAATTGCCAAAAGTGATCCCGCCGGAAATAAAGACGGTGACGGCGGTTCGCGTATCGGCGCCCGGCTATCGCATCCAGTTCGCCGCTTATCGATCGGTGGCCAGGGCCAAGGCCGCCTGGGCCAGGATATTGAAGGCCCATGGCGCCGTCGTCGACGGTCTGCCGCCCCACACCCAAAGGGTGGATCTGGGCCAGCGCGGGGTTTATTTCCGGGTTCAGGCAGGCAATTTTAAGACCGCCCGGGCCGCCAGGCTGATCTGCGCCAAATTGAAGGCGAAACGCCAGGACTGCATCATTGTCGTGCCCAAGAAAAAATAGCACCGCCTAGGCCATGGTATCGCGCGCGCCCATGGCCGCCGTGTTTGGCTGCGCCGGCCCTGAATTATCCCAAGACGAGGCGGCCTTCTTCCGCGATTGCGATCCCTTGGGTTTCATATTGTTCGCGCGCAATTGCCAAACGCCGGAACAAATCCGCCGCCTGACCGCCGATCTGCGCCAGGCCGTGGGCCGGGCCACCGCACCGGTCCTGATGGACCACGAAGGCGGCAGGGTGCAACGCCTCTCGCACCCGCCCTGGCGCCAGGTGCCCGCCCCCGCCGCCTTGGGCGCCTTGCCAGAGGAAGACGCGGTGACCGCGGCGCGCCTGAATGGCCGGCTCATGGCCATGGAACTGCTGGACCTGGGCGTGGACGTCAATTGCGTGCCCTGCCTGGATGTCAACGACCCCGCCGGCCACCAGGTCATCGGCGACCGCGCCTTTTCCGCCGATCCGGCTTTGGTCGCCCAGCTTGGCCGGGCCCAGGCCGACGGCATGCTGGCGGGCGGTCTGTTGCCGGTGATCAAGCATCTGCCGGGTCATGGCCGGGCCGGAGTGGACAGCCATCTGGAGCTGCCCGTGGTGACCGCCGGCCGGTCCGAACTCTCGGAACGGGATTTCAAACCGTTTCAGGCCATGGCCGATTTGCCCCTGGGAATGACCGCCCATGTGCTGTTCCCCGACCTGGACCCAGCCGACCCGGCGACCCTGTCCAAGACCATTATCGAGCAGATTATCCGCAACCAGATCGGCTTTACCGGCTTGTTGTTCACGGACGACCTGTCCATGCAGGCCCTGGGCGGCGAGATCGGCCAGCGCGCCGCCCGTGCCCTTGCAGCCGGCTGCGACATTGCTCTCCATTGCAACGGCAAGCCAGCGGAAATGCAGGCGGTGGCCGCAGCCTGTTCCGCGCTTTCCGCCCCGGGCCAAAACCGCTGGCAACGTGCCCTTGCCGCGCGCCGCCTGCCTGATCCAGCCGCCTATGAGGAACTCTGCGCCAGGTTTCAAAAGTTGTTCTAGGGGCAAGTTTCCGGTCTTTCCCGCCACCTCATCCCTTGCTCGGCTGATGCGGTGAGCCCACTGTAACAAAGGCGGAGGTCGAGCATTCCCATTTTGGCCTATTTTGCGATTTGCGAAAAGTTACCCACAAGATATTGCGTTTATGGGCCCATATCATCTTGGGTCGGGGGGCTGGATCGGTTATGATCCGGGCATGAGCCGGACTGATAATACGAACTCTCAAGCCGTCGGGGGCACCGTTGAAGCCGCCGTTGAAGCTTTTGAAGGGCCGCCGCCGAAGACGGAGCTAGCGGCCGGGCAGGGGGGTGGTTTTCAGGTGGCGCTGGACGGCTATGAAGGGCCGTTGGATGTGCTGTTGACGTTGGCGCGGCAGCAGAAGCTGGATTTGACCGGCATTTCCATTTTGGACCTGGCGGAACAATATCTGGCCTTTATCGCCCAGGCCAAGCGCATGCGCCTGGAGGTGGCCGCTGACTATCTGGTCATGGCGGCCTGGCTGGCCTATTTGAAATCGCGGTTGTTGCTGCCCGCTCAGCCCGGCGACGAGGAACCTACCGGCGCGGAACTGGCGGCCCGCCTGCAACATCAATTGCAGCGCCTGGAGGCCATGCGCGAGGCGGCGGATATCCTGATGACGCGGGAGCGGCTGGGCGTGGATGTGTTTCCCCGTGGCGAGCCAGAGGGCATCACCGTCATTCGCAAGTCCCGCTATGAATGCAGCCTGTATGATTTGCTGATGGCCTATGTGGGCCAGGTGGACCGCGCGGTGGTCACCTCCATCACGCCCCGGCCGCCGGCCATATTATCGGTCGAGGAGGCCATGCGGCGGCTCACGGCGATTTTGGGCGAGATGCCGGACTGGGCCAGCCTGGAAGCCTTCCTGCCCAGCGAATTGGGCGCGGGCATGGCCTTGCGCTCGGCCTTGGCCTCGACCTTCACGGCATCGTTGGAATTGGCCAAGCAGGGTCGGCTGAACATACGCCAGGGCCAGACTTTCGGGCCATTATATCTCAAGGAGCATATCAGGGAGGCCGAGGGCCATGACGGCTGAAACTGCATCCAACGACGCGCCCACCAACGACGAACCCACCACGGAAGAGGTCGCTGGTTATCTGCGCATGGTCGAAGCCTTGTTGTTCGCGGCGACGGAACCTCTTGACGAGGCCAGCCTGTCGGCCCGTCTGCCCCACGGCGCGGACGTGCCGGTGCTGTTGGCTGAGTTGGTTTCGATCTACGAAAACCGTGGCGTCAACCTGGTGCGGGTGGCGGGAAAATGGGCCCTGCGCACGGCGCCGGATCTGCACTTTTTGTTGCAGGAGCATCGCCAGCAAACCCGAAAATTGTCCCGTGCCGCCCTGGAGACCCTGGCCATCACCGCCTATCACCAGCCCGTCACACGGGCCGAGATCGAAGATGTGCGCGGCGTCAGCCTGTCCAAGGGCACCTTGGATCTGCTGATGGAACTGGGCTGGGTCCGTATCCGGGGCCGCCGCCGCACACCGGGCCGCCCCGTCACCTATGGCACCACGGAGGGGTTTTTGGAGCATTTCGGCTTTCAATCGGTCAAGGACCTGCCGGGCCTGGATGAGTTGAAGGCCTCGGGCCTGCTGGAAGGTCAGGCGCGCACCGATCTTTTGCCCCTGTCGCACCGGGAGCCCGAAGACCCGCTGGAGGAGGGCGACGACGGCAGCATGGCTATTTTGCCCGAGGATAATGGCGAAGAAGACAACGACGAAAATGTGGCCCATACGGCGGAAATTATCGATCTTCAAAGCTAGTGTCCTGGTTTAGGAATACGTCGTGTTTAGGACGGTCATACAAGCCCCTCGGCTAGGAGGGTGGTCTGCCGTGATGCGGCGACATCATTAGGACCACCCGACGACGTCCGAGGGGTTTGTATGACCGCCGTTCCGGTCGTTTCTCAGGGCCTCCGGACGGCGTCGGCGTCCCTTGACGATGTCCCGCATCGCCGGTGGGACGCCTCCTACCCGGAGGCCCTGAGAAACGATCCTAAACATGACGTATTCCTAAACCAGGACACTAGCGTTTCGGGCCGCGGTCCCTATATTTGTGCTACGTTGCGTCCCAGGCGGTGTTCTGCCATATTGCCGGCCAATTTGGCGGGCAATGGCAGCATCCCGCAACCTTGCAATACGACCCTGCATATGGAGTTGATCTCATGGGTTTGAGTTTTTGGCAGATCGCCATCGTCGTCCTTTTGGTCGTGCTGTTATTCGGCCGCGGCAAACTCTCCGCCCTGATGGGCGATATGGCCAAAGGCATCAAGAGCTTCAAGGCCGGCATGGCGGAAGACGTGGCCGTTGACGATAAATCTGGCGAGGCCATGCCGGGTGACGACGCCAAGCCGGTCCAGTCCAGCGTCGCCAAGGACGACAGGGCGGATGAAACGGCCAAGAGTTAGACCCGTTAGCTAGATCTCCGTGGCTTCGGTTCCAGACGTTTTTGCGATACGGGGCGAACTGGGACGAAGCGGGATAGGGCACCATGCTGGATATTGGTTGGAGCGAAATGTTGATGATCGCCGTCGTGGCGATCGTGGTGATCGGGCCGAAAGAGCTGCCCCGTGCATTGCGCACCGTTGGCCAGTGGGTAGCCAAGGCCCGGGCCATGACCCGGGAACTGCAAACCAGCGTCAACGACATGATTGCCGAGACGGAGTTGGACGAACTGCGCAAATCCGCTAGCGGCGTCGTCGATTTTAGCGACGATTTCAGCAGCGGTAGCTCCGTCAAGCCACAACCACCGACACCCCTGAAATGGCCCCCCGACGAGGACACCGCTAGCATCGAGCCGCCGGATCTGGAGCCGGACGATGATGACGATTACGATGCCTCGGATGAAGAGCTGGCGGAGTGGGAGACTGAAAACCCGGTGCATCGTTCCTCCGAGCTGGACGAGACGCCGCCGGCTGAAGCCGCCGTGGAGGAGCGGGCCGACACAAAAGTCACGGACGGTTGAGCCGTGTCCCAGGAACAAATTGAACGGAATTCGGAGGCCGAAGACGAGACCAAGGACGAGGTCGAGTCTGAAAAAATGCCGCTGATCCAGCATCTGGTGGAATTGCGCAACCGCTTGCTGTGGTCCATCGGCGCCTTGGTCATCGGTTTCGTGCTGTGCTATCTGGTGGCGGAGGAGATTTATACCTTCCTGGTCCAGCCCCTGGCCGATTTGATGGAGGGCCAGCCGGGCCGACGTCTAATCTATACGGGCCTGCACGAAGCCTTTTTCACCTATTTGAAAGTCGCCTTTTTCGGCTCCGTCTGCCTGACCTTTCCCATTGTCGCGGGGCAGCTCTGGGCCTTTGTCGCGCCGGGCCTGTACAAGCATGAGCGGCGCGCCTTCCTGCCGTTCCTGATGGCGACGCCGGTGTTGTTTTTGATGGGCGCGTCCCTGGTCTATTACCTGATTTTCCCCCTGGCCTGGAAATTCTTCATCAGCTTCGAACAGGCGGGCGGTGTGGGCACCCTGGCCATCGTGATGGAGCCGAAGGTCAACGAATATCTCGCCCTGGTGATGAAACTGATCTTCGCCTTCGGGCTGTCATTCCAACTGCCCGTGGTGCTGATGCTCATGGCCCGGGCCGGCATGGTCTCATCCAAGGGATTGGCGGCGAAACGCAAATACGCCGTCGTCGTCACCTTCGGCGCCGCCGCCCTGTTGACGCCGCCCGACGTGATCAGCCAGATCGGTCTGGGTATCCCGATTTTGCTGCTCTACGAAATTTCCATCATCGGGACAAAAATCGTGGAGAAAAAGCGCGCCGAGCGTGAGGCGGCGGAGGACGAGGACGGGGCAGCCTGATTATTGCGATAGCCTTCCAGGCCAATAACCAGCAGAATATCAAGTCCCATGAGCCGGGAATAGCCAACCAAGTCGACCGAAACGATTACCGCCAACCGGCGGTTTTAGCCCTCTGAGATGGAGGAAAACTTAGCGATTGCCGTGTCTATTATCTAGTGTCCTGGTTCAGAAATACGTCATGTTTAGGATCGCTTCTCAGGGCCTCCGGGTAGGAGGTATCCCGCCGGCGATGCGGGACATGGTCAAGGGCTGCCGACGCCATCCGGAGGCCCTGAGAA
>JAYGEA010000053.1:0-2559 GCA_046582635.1 Alphaproteobacteria bacterium | reverse complement strand
ATCAAGGGAGAGAACAAAATGCTTCGCATCATGCCCATCAAGCAAAAAAGACGGAAGAAAATGACGCCTAAGCCGGATAAACTGTAACCTATGTCATGACCAAAAACTGTTACCCATGTCGAGACGCGGTCAGCACGGCGATTCAACGAAAGTTGAAAATGCCCTAATCAGATCCAGCGGTTCGCCGCCACGCAGAATTGCCCTTGCCTCGTCGGTATCACGCCCATCTTCGTGATGCAGGCACAGTCCGGGGTGCAGGACCGTCGGCCCCTTGCCGCCCACCTTGGCCTGGACAATAACCCGTTTGGCCGGGCGCCCCGGTTTCGGCCACAGGGGAAACACCACCAGATCGCCGCCACCCTGGCGCAATCCCGATAGAATGGCGTCAAGACGTTCGGCCCGATGAATGAAGGTGACCGTGCCGCCCGGAACGGTGCGGCGCAGGCAAAATGCGATCCAGTCCCGCAAGTCTGTATCGCCTTCGCCATGGGCCATGGCCTTGCCAGGATCTGGCGAGGCGGAGGTGCTGCCCGCCGCATAAAAAGGCGGGTTGCAAACCGTATGGGCAAAGACCTCCCGGCCGATTTCCGCCGGCGGCTGGCGGATATCCCCTTGCAGGATCACCACACGGTCGGCCAGTTTGTTGGCCGCGATGTTGCCGGCCGCCAGATCGACCAGATCCCCTTGCAACTCGACGCCGCGGACCTGGACCCGCGCCGCCCGCGCCGCCAGGCAGAGGGAGACCGCGCCGACCCCGGCGCCCGCATCCAGCACTTTTTGTTCCGGCCGCGCGGGCACCGCCGCCGCCAGCAAAATGGCGTCGGAGCCGGCGCGATAACCGCCGCGCGGCTGGTCGATGACGACGCGGCCGCCCATCAGGCCATCCCGGGTCAACTCCATTGTCTAAATGCCCGCCGCCGCCGGCAGGGCGCGGGCCTCGGTCTCATCCTCGTCCAGGATCATGACGCGGCGGTTGAAGGCGCCGATGGAACCTTCCGTATTGGACATATGCTGGTCCAGAAGCACACTTTCGATACCCGCGTCGCGCAACAAAACCTCGACAAATGAAAGCGTCACCACATCATTGCTGCGCAGTAGTTCGATCATTTGTCATTCCCGCCAATGGGTCCTTGCATTTTCACCATTGAATGCAGTCTATAGAGCCGGCGGCGCGGTGTCGCGGGGAACCATTTAAACGACACGTAAACCACACGTGACACATGTCAAACATCGGAATTCAGGGGTACGGCAGTGGCGGATATTATTCAGTTGGACGGGGCGGCGCAGCGGCGGGCTTCCCTCGAGTCCTTGATGCACTTGGTCGGTGATGACCTGAACAAGGTCAACCACACCATTTTGGACCGCATGGAAAGCCGGGCGCCGCTCATCCCGCAATTGGCCGGCCATATCATCGCCTCGGGCGGCAAACGTCTGCGCCCCATGCTGACCTTGGCCTGCACCCGTCTGTGCGGCTATGTGGGCGAACGCCAGATCGGTCTGGCGGCGGCGGTGGAATTTATCCATACCGCCTCGCTGCTGCATGACGATGTGGTGGATGAAAGCGGCATGCGCCGTGGTGATTCCACGGCTAATGTGCTGTGGGGCAATCAGCCCACCGTCCTGGTCGGTGATTTTCTGTTCTCCCGCGCCTTTCAGATCATGGTGGCCGACGGCAGCCTGGAAGTTCTGCGGGTCCTGGCCAATGCATCGGCCATTATCGCCGAGGGCGAGGTGATGCAGTTGGAGACTTTGAATAACGTGGAACTGGCCGAAGAAAATTATCTCCAGGTCGTCGCCGCCAAGACCTCCGCCCTGTTCTCCGCCGCCTGCAGCATCGGCGCCCTGATCGCCGGCAAGGGCCGGGCCGAGGAAGAGGCCCTGGACAGTTTCGGCCGCAACCTTGGCATGGCCTTCCAGCTAGTGGACGACACCCTGGACTATTCCGCGCAACAGGCAACCTTGGGCAAGACCATTGGCGATGATTTTCGCGAATGCAAGGTCACCATGCCGGTGCTGCTGGCATTTCGCCGTGGTGACGAGGATGAACAGGCTTTCTGGCGCCGCTGCATTTCCGATGGTGAACAGGGCGAGGGTGATCTGGAAAAGGCGATGGCATTGCTGCACCGCCAGGATGCCCTCAACGACAGCATCGAGAGGGCCCGCCACTATGGCGCCATGGCCCGCGATACCCTGGGCATTTTCCCCGACAGCGAGGCCAAGCGGGCCCTGACCGATGTTGTCGATTTCTGCATCGAACGGGTTCACTAGCCTTGCCGTGATGATCCCCTGGCGCTATAAGCACCCGTCCCGTCGCGATGACCGGCGGGACCACATGATCGGAGTGTAGCTCAGCCTGGTAGAGCACCGTCTTCGGGAGGTAGTTCCCTACCTACCTAACACACTGAATTCATTAACATATTTATATTTCGGGGCAAATGGTTGCCCTTTATGGTTACCTCATAGAATCGCAGAAAACTGCGACCGCCTCATTATGAGCTAGTAGCGCCCGCATCGTCGCTGTCGTTAGCCTGTCGTCGTCTGACAGGATGATCGGCCTGA
>JAYGEA010000035.1:0-18966 GCA_046582635.1 Alphaproteobacteria bacterium | reverse complement strand
AAAGCTTGACGGTAGCAGTACCGCCGGCGCTTCCACTCCTACCCGAGGGGCCTCTGAAACGATCTATATGGGTCTTTATCACCGTCACTTGGTATAACTTGGCGCCTCGCATTTTTGGAGTCCATACCGTGCGCTACATCTCAACCCGTGGCCAAGCCCCCGACCTCACTTTCGGGGATGTGCTGCTGACCGGCCTCGCCCGGGACGGCGGCTTGTACGTGCCCGCGGAATGGCCGCAATTCACGCATGACGACCTGACCGCCCTGGCCGGCCTGACCTATCCGGAGGCCGCCGCGCGTATCCTGGCCCCGTTCATGGACAATATTCCGCCCGACGAGCTGTTGGCGATGGCCCAGGCCGCCTACGCCGGCTTCGCCCATGGGGACGTCGTGCCCTTGCGGCAATTAACCGAGGGCCCCAAGGGACATTGGCTGATGGAGCTGTTTCACGGCCCGACCCTGGCCTTCAAGGACGTGGCCATGCAATTGCTGGGCCGCCTGTTCGACCGTGAACTGGCCCGCCAAGGGCGCCGGGTGACCATTGTCGGCGCCACCTCGGGGGACACGGGATCGGCGGCGATCGAGGCCTGCAAGGACCGGGACGCCATCGATATATTCATCCTCTACCCCCACGACCGGGTGACGGAGGTACAGCGGCGGCAAATGACCACGGTGCTGTCGGACAACGTGCACAACATCGCCATCGAAGGCAATTTCGATGACTGTCAGGCACTTGTAAAAGCCGCCTTCAACGACCTGGCCTTCCGTGACGAGATTGCCATGTCGGCGGTCAATTCCATCAACTGGGCCCGGGTGGTGGCCCAGGTAGTCTATTTCATCACCTCCGCCGTGGCCCTGGGCGCACCGGAGCGTAGGGTCAGCTTTGCCGTACCCACGGGCAATTTCGGCTGTGTCTTCGCCGGCTATGCGGCGGTGAAGATGGGCCTGCCCATTGACCGTCTGATCGTTTCCACCAACCGCAATGACATTCTGTACCGTTTTTTCCAGACCGGCAGTTATCGCAAGGACCAGGTGGTGGCGACGCAAAGCCCGTCCATGGATATTCAGGTGGCCAGCAATTTTGAACGCCTGTTGTTTGATCTGGCCGGCCGGGACGGCGCGACGGTACAAAGGCAGATGGATGATCTTGCCGAACGGGGCAGCTTTGATGTCTCCCCCGCCGCCTTGGCCCAGGCGCGGGCAATCTTCCAATCCCACCGGGTGGACGAGGCGGCGACGACCCAGACCATCGGCGATGTCTATCGCGACAGCGGCATCATCATTGATCCCCACACCGCTGTCGCCCTGCGTGCCGCCCGCGACCTGGTTCCCGATGGTCCGGTGATCACCCTGGCCACCGCCCACCCGGCGAAGTTTCCCGACGCGGTTGAAAAAGCCTGCGGCATCCGGCCCCCATTGCCCGAACACCTGGCGGACCTCTATCAACGGGAAGAACGCTTTGCCATACTGCCCAATGACCTTTCCACCCTGCGGGACCATATCCGAGCCCTGCGCAGAACATGAATTGAGGACGCAAAAACCGTGACCACTCAAATGACAACGCTCGCCAACGGCCTGCGGGTAATCTCCGAAAGCCGTGCAGGCGTGCAAACCACCGCCGTGGGCATCTGGGTCGATGCCGGCGCCCGTTACGAGACCATCGCCAACAACGGCGTCGCCCATATGTTGGAACACATGGCCTTCAAGGGCACGGACAGCCGTACCGCCCAGGATATCGCGGTGGAGATCGAAAGCGTCGGCGGCCATTTGAACGCCTATACCTCGCGCGAGCACACCGCCTATTTCGCCCGCGTGCTGAAAGAGGATCTGGCCCTGAGCGTCGATATCCTGGCCGACATTCTGCAACGCTCCACCTTCGAGGAGGCCGAGATGGCCCGCGAGCGCGCCGTGGTGATCCAGGAAATCGGCCAATCGGAAGATACCCCCGACGACATTATTTTTGACCGCCTGCAGGAGGTCTCGTTCCCCGATCAGGCTCTGGGCCGCTCCATCCTCGGCCCCGCCGAAGGTGTCGCCGCCATGGGCCGCGAGGTGCTGTTTGATTTCATGGCGGATCACTATACCGCCTCCCGCCTGCTGCTGTGCGCCGCCGGCGCCGTCGATCATGACGCCCTGGTGGCCATGGCCGAGGCGAAGTTCGGCAACCTGCGCCCTGGTGCCCCCAATCCGTTCGAGGCGGCGACCTTCAAAGGCGGGGAAAGCCGGGAAGAGCGGGAGTTGGAGCAGGTGCATTTTGCCCTATCCCTGCCGGCCTTGCCCTATGACGATGATGATTTCTATCCCATGCAGGTGATGTCGACGGTCTTGGGCGGGGGGATGTCGTCCCGATTGTTTCAGGAAGTGCGGGAAAAGCGGGGCTTGTGTTATTCCATTTTCTGCTTCGCCTCGTCTTACAAAGAATGCGGTGCCTTTACGATCTACGCCGGCACGGGGGCGGACCAGGTCGGCGAACTGGTGCCGGTGATCTGTAATGAGATGCTGCGTCTTGGCGGCGATGCCGCCCTGGATGAGGTTGACCGGGCCCGGGCGCAGTTGAAGGCGGGCACCCTGATGTCATTGGAAAGTTCCGCCTCCCGCGCCGAGCAACTGGCCCGGCAGACCCTGGTTTTTGGCCGGCAGATCCCGGTGGAGGAGCTGATCGAACGCATCGACGCGGTGGATGTGGCCGCCGTCCGCCGGGTGGCGGAGCGCATCAGCAGTGGCGGCGAACCCGCCGTGGCCGCCATGGGCCCCATCGCGGGCCTTGCCAGCAGGGCCGAAATTGCGGCAAGGTTCGCCAAAGGTTGAGAAAACTAATGTGATGATGTTGAGGCATGTCCACTTTTCTGCGTAATCCACCCTGGATTGGCAGCCCGCCCACCTTGAAGGGGCGGCGGGTTTATTTGCGCGCCCCGCAACTGTCGGACTGGGCCGAATGGGCCCGCCTGCGCGCCGCCTCGCGCACCTTCCTCACGCCGTGGGAGCCGACCTGGCTGGAAGATGAGTTGACCAAGGTTGCCTATCGCCGCCGCCTGCGCCGCTATACCCGCGATGCCCGCGATGGCGTCGGCTATGCCTTTTTTGTCTTCCGGCAGAGCGATGATAGCCTGTTGGGCGGCATCACCTTGTCCAATGTGCGCCGGGGCGTGACCCAATCCTGTGCCATGGGCTATTGGATGGGCCAGCAATATGCCGGCCAGGGTTTGATGCAGGACGGTGTCACGGCATCGCTGTCCTTTGTTTTTGACGAGTTGGGGCTGCACCGTCTGGAAGCCGCCTGCCTGCCCCATAACGACGCCTCGACCTCGGTGCTGTTGAAAACCGGTTTCCAGAAAGAGGGTTTTGCCCGCAAGTACCTGCGCATCAACGGCAAATGGAGCGACCATGTACTCTTTGCCATGCTGCCCTCCGACCGCCGGGACGATGCCTGATCCCTCATGCCCTTTTCCGGCCATGAAAGTGTCGTAAGGATTGCCATACGTCTGCGCCCCGGTGCCTCGGCCAATCGCATTGACGGCGTCAAGGATTTCGCGGACGGCCAGCGGCGCCTCTGCGTGCGGGTCACGGCGATACCGGAAAAAGGCAAGGCCAACAACGCCCTGATCAAGCTGCTGGCCAAGACCTGGCGGTTGCCGCGGGGACGGCTGTCGATTATTTCCGGCGCCAAGGACCGCAACAAGACATTGTCATTGCAGAACGGGGACCGCGAGGATCTGGAGAAACTGAAACTGTGGCTGCGAGAAAACTGTTCTAAACAACGGGCGCGCGGTTGCCGTCCACGTTGATGGCAGTGCCGGTGATGTAGCTGCCTGCGTCGGAGGCCAGGAAGCAGGCCATGTTGGCGAATTCCGCCGCCGTGCGCACGCGGCCCATGGGGACGGCGTCGCCCAGTTTGTCGTAGAATTCTTCCAGGC
The DNA here is from genome assembly GCA_046582635.1 of Alphaproteobacteria bacterium. GTDB lineage: Bacteria > Pseudomonadota > Alphaproteobacteria. Next base: position 15,053 of record JAYGEA010000035.1, on the reverse strand, counting down.
TTTCGTTGGCACCGGATTTCAAATGCCGTTGCAGATGCTGATCGCTTTCGATCAGGCCCACCAACAGGGCGTTGACCAGCACGTTGTGGGCCGCCCCCTCGCCGGCCAGGACCTTGGTCAGCGCCATCCCGGCGGCGCGTGAAACGGCGGTGGGCGCGCCGCCCGCCCGTGGCGCCTTGGCGCCGACGTTCAGGACATTGATGATGCGGCCCCAGCGACGTTTCTTCATGCCGGGAAAGGTCAGGCGGAGCAGGCGCACCGCGCCCAGCAATTTCAGTTCCAGGTCCTCGTTCCACAACTCGTCGGTGATCTCCATGAACGGCATGGCCCGCGAGGTGCCCGCGTTGTTGACCACGATATCAACCGGACCCAAGGCCGCCTCGACCGCGCCGTGCATGGCCTTGATGGCGTCGCCATCACGCATATCGCAGGCATGGGCCGAGATCCGCGCGCCGGGCACCGCCGCCTCGATCTCGGCCTTGGCTTCCTCCAGCACCTCCCCCCGCCGGGCCACGATGGCCACCTGGGCGCCGGAATTGGCGAACTCCCGGGCCATGGCCTTGCCCAGGCCCAGGCTGCCGCCGGTGATCAGGGCCGTGCGCCCGTCCATTCTGCATTCCATGCTGGTTTCCCCCTTGTTTTAGTTTCTAATTGTTCAGCGCCTTCATGAATCTGCTGATGGCGTCCATATGGGCGGCAGGAGTATCCAGCCCGGCGCCCATGGTATTGAGCGTGACTTCCGTGGCGCCCAGCTCGGCCCAGGCCGCGACCTCCCCCGCGCAGGCCTCCGGCGTGCGCTCGCCCAGTTTCACCCGGCCTTCGATCGCGACGTCGCCCGGCTGCCGCCCGGCCTCGGCTATATAGCCGTGCAATTTGGCGATCAGGCGGCGGCCCTCCTCGTTGGGGGTGGCGCCGTCCTTGCCAAAGCCTTCGAACTGCGGCAGCCAGCCATCGCCCATCTTGGCAATGCGGCGCATGACGTTGTCGGACATGCCGCCGAAGAGGATGGGGATGGGCCGCTGGATGGGCAGGGGGTTGATGCCCGCGTCGGTGATGGTGTGCCATTGGCCCTGATAACTGATGGTCTCGTTGGTCCACAGGGCGCGCATCACCTCCACTTGTTCTTCCGAACGTTTGCCGCGATTGTGGAAATTCTCGCCCAGGCCCTCGAACTCCACGTCGTTCCAGCCGATGCCGATGCCCAGGCGCAGGCGGCCGCCGCTCAACACATCCACCGCCGCCGCCTGTTTCGCCACCAGCACGGTCTGTCTTTGGGCGACAATGATGATGCCCGTGGTCAGGCCGATCCGCTCCGTCAAGCCGGCCAGATAGCCGTACAGGACGAACGGCTCATGAAACAGCGAATTGTGATCATAAGGCCCGCGAAAATCCGGCCGGCTGGCCCGGTTGGCGCCCAGGACATGGTCGAACGCCAAAATATGGCTGCAATTCAATCCCTCCGCCGCCTGGGCATAGTCGCGCACGGCAATTGGGTCCGCTCCGATCTCGGTCTGCGGGAAGACAACGCCTACTTTCATATTCAACTCCTATTGTTGTGCGGTTGTGGGGCCGTCGCCGGCCAATGTGGTGCGCCGCATATCGCGCGGCTCGGCGTCCGGGAAGGGACGCGCCCGATGCATGAGCTGCCGGTTGTCCCAGATAACCAGATCGCCCACCTGCCAAACATGGCTGTGAACGAATTGCCGTTGGGTCGCATGTTCGGCCAGATCCTGCAGGAAGATGCGCGCCTCGGGCACCGGCCAGCCGATGATCCCGCCCGCATGGGACGACAGATACAACGACTTGCGGCCGGTCACCGGATGGCGCCGGACCAGCACCTGGCGCACGGGGCTGAAGCGATCGCGCTCTTCCCCGGTGAAATCCGTGAAGCCGATCTTGCCGCGCGAGAACAGTTGCGAATGTTCGCAGACCAGGTCCTCGACCTCCATCTTGGTCTCGTCATCAAGGGCATCGTAGGCGGCCCGCATGTCGGCGAACTCCGTATTGCCCCCCTTTGTGGGGATAGCGTGGGCGTGCAGGATGGAATACTTCGCCGGCGTCGGCTTGAAGGAGCTGTCGGAATGCCACAAACGGTTGCCGATGGCGAACAGGCGGCGGCGGTCATCCCGCGCAAACGGTTGCTCCTGTTTGTCCAGGTTGGAGACGTCGGCGAAGTCGGTGGACAGGCGGTTGTCCTTGGGCGCCCTGAGGGAGGTGCCGACGGCATGTTCGATACCGCCCAGGCTTTTGGTAAAAGCCATATGCTGGTCGTTGGTCAGTTTCGGCCCACGAAAGATCAGCACCGCATGTTGATCCATGCCGGCGTGAATGGCCGCCGCGTCGTCCCGGCTCAAAGCCCGGCTAAGATCAATGCCCGTGACTTCGCCCGCGAAGCAGGGGCCGATTTGTTTGATGTTGAGGGCCACGTCCCTGGCTTCCCCTATGATGGCGAGGCCGAAAGCTTAGAAGCCATTGCCCGCCTTCGCAAGGCCGGGCCAACGGTGTTAGGTTCGTACTGCACAAAAAAATTCTGGAGGAAGCCCGCAATGTCCACTGCCCTGAACAATATTCGCGTGATTGATATGACCCATAATCAGGCTGGCCCGGCCTGTGGACAGATCCTGGGCTTTCTGGGCGCCGATGTGATCAAGTTGGAGGAGCCAACGGGGGGCGATGTGGCCCGGCGCAACATGGCGGACGACAAGGGCGACAGTTTGTTCTTCCTGCTGCTGAACGCCAACAAACGCAGCCTGACCCTGAACCTGAAGACCGACGAGGGCAAGGCCTTGTTCAAAAAGCTGATGGTGGAAGCGGATGTGCTGATCGAAAACTTCGCGCCCGGCGCCCTGGATCGCCTGGGCCTTGGCTACGAGGTTTTAAGGGATGTTAATCCCGGACTGGTTTACGCCACCATCAAGGGCTTCGGCACCTATGGGCCCTATGCCGATTACAAAAGTTTCGAACCCATTGCCCAGGCCATGGGCGGGGCCATGAGCGTGACCGGACAACCGGACGGCCCGCCCACATATCTGTGGCCCTCCATCGGCGATAGCGGCACCGGCATGCATCTGGTGATCGGCATTCTGGCGGCGCTGCAACAGCGCCATGGCACGGGCCAGGGCCAGCATGTGGAAGTCTCCATGCAGGATGCCGTGGTCAACCTGTGCCGGGTCAGCCTGCGGGATCATCAGCGCCTGGGCCATGCCATGCCCCGCACCGGCAATCAGCTTGGCCGCAACGTGCCCGGCACCATCTATCCCTGCGATCCGGGCGGGCCGAACGACTATGTCTTTATTTTCGCCCAACCGCAGATGTGGCCGGCGTTTTTGGAGGTCCTCGGGCTACCCGCCCTGGCCGAAGACGAACGATTTGCCACCCTGGAGGCGCGGTGGGAGAACCGCGTGGCGCTGGATGCCATCATTTCCGAATGGACCTCCCTGCGCGGCAAGCAAGAGGTCATGGCGGCGATGGGCGCGGCGGGGGTGCCGTGCGGGGCGGTTCAGGATACCGGCGAAGTTCTCGCCGATCCGCACTTGAAGGCGCGGGAGATGATCGTCGATCTGGACTACGGCCAGCGGGGCACCTATCAAACCGTCGGCTGCCCCATCAAGCTTTCCGCCTCGCCCGCCGAGATAACCCGGCCACCGGAACTGGGCGAACATACCGATGACGTTTTGCGGGATATCCTGCAGCTCGACGCCGACGAGGTGGCCCGCCTGCACCGGGAGAAGGTGATCTAACTGTCACCGGTGCCCTCGAAACAGACGTTTTCCAAGGCCTCGCCACGGGCCAGACGGTCGATGTTGGCGGCGATGGCGGTCCAGCGCCGCGCGCGCATGGCATCAGTATAGGCGCTGAAATGCGGCGTCATGATGATGTTGTCCAGCTCGTGAAATGGATATTTCGAGGGCGGGGGGTTCGGGTTGTCGGCGTCGGGGTAGTCGTACCAGACATCAATCACGGCGCCGCCGATGCGGCCGTCCGCCAGCGCGCTATACAGCGCGCCCGCGTCAATGACGTGGCCGCGGCCGGCATTGATGATAACGCCGCCGGGCTTCATGGCCGCCAGGCGGGCGGCATTGATCAGGCCGCGGGTCTCATCCGCCAGGGGCACGGCGATCAGGACATAGTCGCTTTCCCCCAATAATCGATCCAGGTCAGCCATGACGCCCAGCCAATGCAGGGGTGCGGGCGCGGGGCGCGGAGTGCGGGAGACGGCGATGGTCCGCATGCCGAAGGCGGCGGCCCGGTGCGCCACCTCGCCGCCGATATGGCCATGGCCGACGATGCCAAGAGTTTTGCCGTACAATTCCCCATGGCCGCTGCCGCCGCCCACGGTCTTGCCGTCCCAGCCAAGCTCGCGGAACCGCCGGTCGGCGGCGCGGATGCCGATTTCCCGCTCCAGCATGGCGCCCAGGACGTACTCGGCGATGGGGATTTCGTGCTCATAGATATTGCAAACCCGGCACCCTGACGGCACATCGCCCGGCCCGATCCAATGATATCCGGTGAAGGGCAGCTGATAGAGTTTCAGGTCGGGTATGGGCGGCCATTGCCCCTCCAGGCGGCCGGCGACCAAGGCCTCCGCCTCAACAACCTGGCGGGCGAAGTCCACGAACGGTTCGTCCTCGTTCCAGGACCTGACCTCCCAATCCGTGGTCAGCGCCTCGGCCATCCAGCCGGCGCGGGACGCGCTGAGCCGGCCCGCAAGGAGTAATAAGGGGCGCTCCGTCATATTTTAGCTGTCGGGCACCAGGTGATGTTCAAAGGCGACGTTCCTGCTTTCATCCGAGGCCCGCGCCGCCGCCGATTGCTGCACCCAATCCACCTCCTTGTCCAGCAACAGGGTTGCGCAACGCACCCGGTTGAAGCTGCCGTCATCCACGTTTGGCGGCAGTTCGTCGGTCTTGTCAAAACGTTTTGCCGCTTCAATCAATTGCTTGCGCACGGTAATGATCATGGCGTCCGAGGTGCCCAGATGCTCTTGCGGCCGGTCGTAAATATGCTCCCCATCGGGGCCCATCATCAGTTCCGTCATGGCCCGGTCCTGCAGGTTCATGATAAACGGCATGCCGATGTTCAGGGACTCCTTGGCGATCTTCGGATCGATCAAATAGTCGTTGTGGCGGTTGGCCACGGTGTAGAAATAGGACCGTGGGTCGTTGGTGCGCGGGGCATAACCGTGCCAATCCTTGAAGGGGTCGGTGGCGTCCGCCCAGCGGGCGCGGGTGGCCTCGGCGACCGGGTCCGAGCCGGCCTGGCCCAACTGGCCGATCAACATGGCCCATTCATCGTCGATGGGCACGAAGGAGCGCAGGCCCACATGGGTGCCGGAGGAAATCATGGTGTGGAAGGGAAAGATGAACTGGTTGATGCGGTGCCAATCGCGGCCGTCATCCAGGGTCCGCATGGCGGAATAAAAGGCGCCGTATTCCGTGGGCACCACATCCAGTCGCGGCGGCCGCTTGTCGTCGTTCCAAAAGCCCGGCACCCCGACACCCACATAGGGCGCGTCCTTGGATAGCTTGGCGTGCACGAAATCCAGGTGCACTGTATCCAGGTCGCCCTCCATGTTCTGCATCCAGTTGGCCTCTTCCATCATGATGGTGGGCGGGCCGACGCGGTCTTCGGGCAGGGTGTTGATCTCGAACACCGGAAATGGGGGCGGCTCCTTGCGCGGGCCCAGGTAGACCCAGATCATGTGGTTGACCTCGCGGCAGGGATAGGCCGTGGCCTTGATCTTTTCCTTGAAGCTGCTTTCGGGCGGCTCCGACGGCATGTCGATGCAGTTGCCGTGGATATCGAATTTCCAGCCGTGATAGATGCAGCGCAGGCCGCAGTCTTCGTTGCGGGCAAAATACAAGGACGCACCGCGATGGGGGCAGGCCTCGTTCATGGCGCCCATGCGCCCCTCGGTGTCGCGCCACATGACGAAGTTTTCGCCCAGCAGGGTCATTCGCTTGACCGGTGATTCCGGTTCCGGAAATTCCGAGGACGGCAGACATGGGATCCAGTATTGCCGCATCAGATTTCCCATGGGCGTGCCCCTGCCCACGCGGCAAAGCAGTTCGTTGTCTTCTCTCGAAAGCATCCTGTTCCTCCATTCCCGTACGGGTAGCTTACAGCAATAAACTATGGCGACCAGATGGCGAAGCCCAGCCCCGTGCCGGTACCCGCCGGTGTCCGATAGCCCGGTTGGTAATCCGACCAGCGCAGCGGCAGGGCCTCCAACGCGCCGGCGGCGCAGATCCAGTTGCGGATTTCCGAACTGCCGCTGTTCAATTTGTTGCGCGGCAGGGTGCAAAGCGCCTCGGCGTCCTTCTCCCGCAGCGCCCGCATGACCGCGCCGTCCAAATCTTCGTCGACCGTGAAATGGCTCAGGCCACCCGATGCCAGAATGCCGACGCGCAGGTCGTGGCCGTAGGCTTCGACGGCGGCGGCGATGGCCTGCCCCAAACGATAGCAGCGCCTCGGCGTGGCCTGGTTTGGCGGAAAGTAGGTGTTCATGAACACCGGCACCACCGGTGTGGCTTCCCTTGGCAACAGCCTGTTGTGGACGAAGCCAAAGGCGTGCCCTTCGCCCCGCCCTGGTTCCAGACTGTCTGCCGTTGCGATGTCAAATTCGCGTTCGATCAGGGCTTCGATCAGGTGACGTGCCAGACCGGCATCGACGGGATAGTCCCGTGGGGTGCTATCCTCGAAATACCTGGCGGTCAGCCGTTGTGCCCATTCGGGCCGGTTGGCGTTGAAGACGGCCGGGACGTTGCGAATGGTCTCGCCATGATAGATCAGAAAGCACGGCATGTTGCCGCCGCCATGCAGTTCGTTCTGGTCGTCGCCGACAACGATCAGGGTATCCAGTTCGGCATCCCGGATGGCATCGCGGACCCGGTCCAGGTTGGACATGGCGGCGGCGTGACGGGCGGCGAGTTTCTCGGGCGCGGACTGTGCCGCCGTCGCGCCATCGGCCATGGCCAGCAGGTCATCATAGCTGACGCCATTGCCCTCCTTGTCCAGATGGGCTCGGCGGCGATCCAATTCGATAAACCGGGACCAATCCTCCAGCGACCCATTCAGCATGGGGGTGTGGGATATGCCGATGCCCAGAACCAGCCGCGCCATGGCCAAAGCCTCACATTTCGCCCAGATGGGGGATGACATCACGGCCAAATCGTTCAATGGCCTTCATGATCTCAGTGTGGGACGGCCCACCCGAATGGGCGTGGCGCAGGCGGAGGAGGAAATAGCTGCTGCCCGTGGCCGCGCTCCAGCGTTTGAATTCGGCGATGCAGGTTTCCGGGTCGCCGGTGATGATACGGTCCTTCCACATGGTTTCGAATTCCAGCTCATCCTCCGACGTGATGTCCCGAAACGCCTCCGCCCCATTGCGCCAGTAATATTTATAGGCGGCCACCACTTCCGGGCCATAAACCCGCGCCGCATCTTCCAGGCTGTCGGCGACCCAGGCATCCCGCATCATCACCACTTCGCCCACCCGGCCGGCCTTTTCCGCCGCCGCGCGGTACAAGGCCACCGCCTCGATGGTCGGGGCAAGGGGCATGGAGGGGCTGAAGACCAGCGCATCGCCCAGGCGCGCGGCCCGTTCGATGGCGGCGGGAACCCAGGCGCCGATCCACAGGGGCGGTCGGGGCCGTTGTATGGGCCGGGGCAGCATCCGGACATCATCGATTTGGAAATGCTTGCCGTGGTAGGAGAAATATTCCCCGCTCCAGGATTTTTCAAGGATCTCGATGGCTTCCTCGAAACGCCCGACGCGGTCTTTTTTCTTGATACCAAAGGCGCGAAAATCCGCCTCCTGATAGGCCAGGCCAACCCCGAAGGCGACCCGGCCGCCCGAGACGATGTCCAGGGTGGCCACATCCTCGGCCACGCGCAGGGGATGATGCAGGGGCAACAGCACCACGGATGTGCCGATCTGAATGGTTTTGGTCCGCGCCGCCACCGCGCTGCAAACGATCAGGGGCGAGGGTAGAAAGCCATCCCGGTCCTGATGATGCTCGCCAAAGAAAAAGCCGTGAAAGCCGCACGCCTCCGCCAGCTCCGCCTCGGCAATGGCTTCTTGTACGCAACGGTCGAGATTTTCACCGGCCGGCGGGTTGGCGACGGAGGCGTATAAGCCCAGTTTGATCATCTGTTCCCAATCATCTAGTCAGCGCCGCCATGGCGCCTACGGTTCCTTAAAATTTAGTCTTCGTTGATCAGGCGGTAGCCGAAGCCGTCGCCCTTGGAGATAATATGTCCCATGGTGGGAGAGGCGAAGTGCGCCGGCGCGATCAGGGTATCGGTATCCGCGTAACGTTCGATCAGGGCCCGCCGGGTGGCGGCCGATTGCACCGGGTCCTCGCAGGCCCGGCTGGACCATTCCGGGCGGACCAATTGCAGGGGGTGATGCATGACATCGCCGGTCAGGACCCCCCTGGCGCCCTGTGATTGCAGGTTCACCACGACGTTGCCGGGGGTGTGGCCCGGTGCCGGTTCGAACCACAAACCGTCGTCGATCTGGTGGTCTGCATCGACCAGCACCGCCTGACCCGCCTGCATCACCGGCAAAATGCTGTCGTCATACACATTCGGCACCGGACCTTCGCTGCCGTCCAGATGCCGCCGCTCCCAAAATTCATATTCCGTGCGGGCAAAGATGTATTTGGCGTTGGGAAATGTCGGCACCCAGCGGCCATTGATAAGCTGCGTGTTCCAACCCGCATGATCCACGTGCAGGTGGGTACACAGCACGACGTCGACCTCCTCCGGCCGCACGCCGGCGGCGGCCAGGTCCGCCAGATAGGGCAGATTAAGATTATCGAACATGGGCCGGCCCGGCCGCGGCTTATGGTTGCCGACACAGGTATCCACCAAAATTGTCTGCCGCGGCGTGCGCAGGATGTAGGACTGGATATTCAGGATGATCTTGTTGCTCGCCGGCTCGATATAGCGGGGCATCAGCCAATCGCGGTTGGCTTCCACGACCGCCTGGTCGGCCTCGGGAATAAACGACTGAACTTCCAGGAACGGCCCTTCGCTCTCGACGACCCGGCTGATTTCAAACTCTCCGATGTTGATCATTCGCTTCACCGTCTTGTTATTTGTTGATCGCAAGCACTATGGGGCAAGCCATGCCATACTTTCAATGTATGTATTTCCCGCAACCGCCACGGATGGATTTGACATGAACATCGGCACCGCCGTCCCCTTGCCCGCCTACAACATCGACCCCGCCTTCATGGCTAAAAAGGCCGAGGACCTGGGCTTTGATTCTATTTGGTATGCTGAACATCCGGCGGTTCCGGTGCATTCCGACAGCCCGTTTCCCGCCACCGGCGGCGCCATCCCCTGGACCTATTCCCATTTCACCGATCCCTATATTGCCCTGGCCCGCGCCTCCGCCGTGACCAGCCGGATCAAGCTGGCCACCGGCATCACCCTGGTGCCTGAACGCAACCCATTGCTGTTGGCCAAGGAAATCGCGGTCCTGGACCTCTATAGCGGCGGACGCTTTTTGTTCGGCATCGGCACCGGCTGGCTGCGCGAGGAGACGGAGCTGATGGGCGGCGATTTTACTCATCGCTGGAGCCAGACGCGGGAGGCCCTGGACGTCATGAAAAAGCTATGGACCCAGGAAGAAGCCGAGCATCACGGCAAGTATTTCGATTTTCCGCCCGTGCGTTCCTACCCCAAGCCGGCGCAAAAACCTTATCCCCCAATCCTGATCGGCGGCGCGGCCAAGAATGTCTTGTCCCGGGTCATCGCCCACGGCGACGGCTGGCTACCCAACCGGGTCACTCCGGCAGTGCTGGAGGACAGCCGCAAACAATTGGACAAAATGGCGGCCGCGGCGGGCCGCGACCCTAAATCCATCACCATCACGGTCTATGGTCAGGAACCCGATGGCGAACTGTTCCGCTCCCTGTTCGACGCCGGCGCCGACCGCGTCGTGGTCCGCCCCGAATTTGTCGAGACAGAGGCCGAAATGGGCGAACAACTGGAGCGCATCGCCGAGGCGGTTTTGTAGGCTAAAGTTTTTCAATCTTGATCCGAGCCAGCCCGCTCCCCCACCCGGCCACCCCCAAAGCGCATCTGCGGATTATTCTCATTGGGTGGCCGGGTCAGGGGAGCGGGCTGGCCTGGCGCTTTCGATCAAACTTGATCCGCTCTAATCGCTGGCGGCGGCCTCGCGCATCTTTTGGGCATCGAATTTGGAGGCCCGTACCGCCGCCTTGACCACCGGCGTTTCTTCCTTGGAGAGAGGCTGCATGTAGGTTTTGCGGGCCAGGGCCGCCTCGATATAGGGGGCCAGTTCGGCCGCCTTCGCGGCCTCCCGTTCCGCCGCATCGTTGTGGAACTCCGGCATCACCTTGTCGGCGAACAGTTCCAGGGACTCGCAGATATTCTGGTGGGTGTTGCGGCCGGCCTGCTGCAGGAAGATCACCTGGTCGATGCCGACCTCCTGGAAATCCCGTAAATGCCGGCTCATGTCGTCGGGCGTGCCGATGCCGGCGCCGTCATATTCAGCCCGGCTGAGGGCCGCCTGGATCAGACGGTCCGAGGTATCGCCGCGTTTCTCCATGAACTCCTCCCACATGTTGGAATGGCCCGGCACGAAATCCTCGGCCACCAGTTTTTGTTGGGAATAGCGGAAGAATTCGAAATTATCCTGGCCCCGGCGGATCGCCTCGGCACGGTCTTCGTGCATGGAAAAGGCTGAAACCATGGCCAGATTGGCATTGACCGACCAACCCAGGGGAACGCATTCCTCCGACTTGATGATGTCGTAATAGATCTTTGACCAATTCTTGGCCTCATCCGGGTCCAGGAAGGAAAAGGCCAGGGCGCCGATGCCGTTCTGTGCCGCGATCCTGATGGTGTCGCGGTTGGTGCAGGCCATCCACAAGGGCGGGTGCGGTTTTTGCAATGGTTTGGGCAGGACATTGCGGCAGGGAAAGGAAAAGCCCTCGCCCTCGAAACCCGGATAGGGCGTCAGCATCATCATGTTGCAAATCTGCTCGGCCGCTTCCAGGGCCAGGGCCCGCTTGCGCTTGGCGGAAATGCCGAAGGCGCCAAGTTCAAGCCGCGTCGCCCCCTCGCCAATGCCGAATTCGACCCGGCCGTCGGACAGCAGATCCAGCGTCGCCAGACCCTCGGCCGTGCGGGCGGGGTGATTGTAATTCGGTATGACTTGGCGAATGCCGTGGCCCAGGCGGATATCCTTGGTCAGCCCGGCGGCGGTGGCCAGAAACACTTCCGGCGCCGAGGCGTGGGAATATTCGTCCAGGAAATGGTGCTCCACCTCCCAGGCATGGTCGAAGCCAAGCCGGTCGGCAAGAACGATCTGTTCCAGCGCTTCCTTGAACAAACGATGTTCGTCGCCTTCATTCCAAGGGCGGGGCAATTGCAGCTCGTAAAACACACCAAAACGCATGGCGGCTGTCTCCTCTGATGTTTTTTTTGCGCGCCGCGGGACGGCGACGCTGTTGCGACCCGACTATAGATACGGCACCGCCTATTTGAAAGGCATCACGCAAGGCGTTCCCAAGGCCAAAAAAAGGGGCGGCCGCGGCCGCCCCTTTGGCTCGATTGATTGGGTGCTAGTCCAGTTCCATGCCGTCCATGCCGGAGTTCTTGCGCACGCTTTCGCACATCTTGCGCAGGTGCGGGCCCAATTCCGAAGGATCGGCCATCTGGTCCATTTCCGCGCCCCGGCGCCAGCCTTCACAGACCGCGACCATACCGCCGCCGGCCTGGATGATGCGGCCGGTCAGATCCTCCGCCTCCTGGCTGCACAGATAGACCACCGCCGGCGAGACCCAGGACGGTGCCCGCACGGCGATCTCTTCCTCGGTCATTTCGCGCAGACCCTCGGTCATGCGGGTGTAGGCGGAGGGGGAGATGGCGTTGACCGTGACGCCGATGCGGCGCAGCTCGCGCGCGGCGATGATGGTGAAGGCGGCGATGCCGGCCTTGGCGGCGCCATAGTTGGTCTGCCCCATGTTGCCATAGATGCCGGAGGTCGAGGTGGTGTTGACAATACGGCCGTTGGCGGGTTCGCCGGTATCCTTGTTCTTTTGCCGCCAATAGGCCGCCGCGTGGCGGGAGGGCGCGAAAGTGCCCTTCAAGTGAACCTGGATCACCGAATCCCATTCTTCTTCGGTCATGTTAACCAGCATGCGGTCGCGCAGGATGCCCGCGTTGTTGACCAGGATATCCAGGCTGCCATAGGTGTCGATGGCCTGATCGATCATGTTCTTGGCGCCGTCCCACGAGGAAACGTCATCGCCGTTGACCACCGCCTCGCCGCCGGCGGCGATAATTTTGTTCGCAACTTCCTGGGCCGGTGTGGTATCCGCGCCGGTGCCGTCCACGGCGCCGCCCAGATCGTTGACCACGACCTTGGCGCCTTCCTTGGCCAGCAGCAGGGCGTTTTCCTTGCCCACGCCACGCGCCGCGCCGGTTACGATGGCCACGCGGCCTTCACATAAATTTGCCATTGATGACACTCCCTTTGCATCTGTTTTTATGAGGCCGGAGCGCGGATCGCCCTGGGCCGAAATTGAACGTGTTGATTATCCATCTGCATAATTCAGATTGCGCCAACAAGCAAATGGGTAGGAACAAGGGCGATTAAAATGCCCGGATCGTTCTGCTTGGCGATATTTGCGGTTGACCCAGACCCAAATGCGGGACCAAGGCATTAGGCATAGCAATTTATGATAACGTTTCCACTGCCGTGGCTTTGTCCGCCTCGTAGCAGAGTTACGGCAAAAAACAGAATGAAACAGAGAGAGGGCTTCATGCTTAAGAAATTTGCCGTGGCCGCCATCACGGCGGCAGTGTGAAGACTAGCCGGCTCGAGTTCGTTAACGAACCGGCAAGGAGGTGAGTCCGGAAAATTTTGGGGGTCCTATTTTCTCATTTCTTCCGGAGTATTTTGCGGATTCCGGGTTACTTGATTGTATTGAGATATCGGATTAGAATTTTAACTTCCTTGTCGGTAAGGCCTGTATTGGGCATCCAAGTGCCAGGCATTATAGATTTAGGATTCTTTAGCCATGCCCCCAGGTTCTTTGGGCTGTTTTTCAGGGCGCCTCCGACAATACGTTTTCGCAGACGCAGACCCTTTAGAGATGGCCCAGCTTTGCCGTAGGCTCCTTTCACACCAGGTATAACATGGCAACCACCACACTCTTTAGCTTGCAAGAGCGCTATGGCTTCTGGTGATGCGATTGCGCTCCCGGTAACACCCACCATGTTGAGGACAAGAATCACCAGTGGGATGCAAATTAAGTACAAGGACGACCTTCGTCGTCTTTGGAAGGGGGCACTTGGATAGAGAGGGGGACAAAAGGGCGCGGTAACATCCGTGAATTTAAAATCCTTTGCCATTATTCGTCTTTTCGTTTTGAACTTAAACGGTACAAACGGAAAATATCGTTCAGAAAAGCAGAAGGTTCCTGGCCACCCGTAGGAGGCCAGGAACCTGTCCTGTCAATTTTGATTTAGGGAACGATCTTGTACACAGTATCGCGAGAGCCGAATGGCCCCATGGAATCGGACGTCAAGGCATATACATTACCTTTGAGGTCTTGTGAAATGGCCAGCACATGCGTTTTAAGATCGCTATTGGTCACGTTGGCTCGCTCAAAGCTCCACTTACCACCGCTATTAGTTGCTGCATAGAGTCTACCGCTCTTGCCGCCAAAAGACATACTCCAGTCCGCAAAGAAATACTTGCCCTGCCACGATTTATGGTTACCGCGGTATACGGCGCCGCCTATCACGTTAACGCCGAAGCAGTTCTTACCTTTGAACTTGTTGCAGTGATTATACTCTATAATTGGAGCAATCATGCCAGTCTTATCGCAGAGTGTGAGGTGGTCATCCGGGTTCAAGTAATCGAAGCAGTGATTTGCTTCCATAACCCGCCAGCCGTAGTTGCCGCCACTGGTAACAATATCCACCTCCTCGTAACTGTTCTGTTGAACGTCGGCCACAAAGAGCTGGTGGTCGCCGCCAGTGTCGAAGGTCATCCGCCAAGGGTTTCGAAAACCATATGCGAAGATCTCGCCTCGAGCACCTTCCTTATTAACAAATGGATTGTCCCCCGGTGTACCATACTCGTTACCATCACTCTTTGAATCGACATCGATCCGCAGGATTTTGCCCAAAAGGCTGCTCAAGTCCTGCCCGTTACCAGTCTTTTTATTATGTCCCCAACCCCAGTCATCGGCGTATCCACCATCACCAAGAGCGATGTATAAATATCCATCCGGGCCAAATTCCAGCGCACCACCGTTGTGATTGAATTGCGGCTGATCAATCTTCATCAGTACGCGTTCGGAACCGGCATCGGCAACATTTGGATTCTCGGACACAGTAAACTCGGAAACGTAGGTCGTGTGATTTCCAAAAATCTCGTGAACTAAACTTTCTTTCTCTCGCACAATGTCCCTGCTGGAATAGACATAGAATTTGCCGTTGTTCTTGTAGTTTGGGTGAAACGCCAACCCCAGCGTGCCCCGCTCGTCGAAGCGAACGTATGGGTCAACGATCTTAGCTGTTAGGTCAAGAAACGGTTCTGGTCGCACTGTACCGTCGGCGTTAACCACAACAATTACGCCCGTCTGCTCCATGATAAAAATCCTCCCAGTGCCATCGGGCACTTCCTTGAGGTCAACTGGAGCCTGTAGGCCGGTTGCGAATGCTTCGACCTTGACATCTAAAGCCGACACAGGACTGGTTAAAAAGGCCATGGACACGGCCAACACAGTAAATATTTTGAACTTATGCATAACACACCTCCCGAAGTCGTAGCTGAGTGGAACTTTTCGAACACATTGAATTTAGTAGGTTAAAAAAATAAACAGCAATATTATGGAAACTAATTTTGGCATGAAAACATGAAATCTCAGCATGCGCAACCTTTCTAGACAAATTCCCCTGAGAGACACGATCCTAGTTAAAAGGCCGGTACGACCGCTAGGCTGACGAACTCGCCTGTATAATTCATGGTCTGCTCGAACATGTAGCCGAATGTCAAT
>JAYGEA010000335.1:0-2495 GCA_046582635.1 Alphaproteobacteria bacterium | reverse complement strand
AGAATCGGTCAAGCTGTCGTCCAAGATCTGCCGCATTCTGGGCGCCCGGCCGCCGGAAAGCTTCACGTACGAATTATTCCTGGATGATCAAGGCAGGAAAATCTCCAAATCCATCGGCAACGGCATCACCATTGATGAATGGCTTCGCTATGCCTCGCCGGAAAGCCTGTCGCTATACATGTTCCAGCAGCCGCGCCGGGCCAAGCGGCTGTTTTTCGACGTCATCCCCCGGGCGGCGGACGATTACCTGCGCTTTCTGGATAGCTTCCATGGCCAGGAGCCGGCGGAACAGTTGACCAACCCGGCCTGGCATATCCATGGCGGCCAACCGCCCCAAGAAGGCGTGCCCCTGACGTTTGCCCTGTTGATGAACCTGGCCGGGGCCTGCAATTCGGAAGATCCTGAGGTCCTGTGGGGGTTCATCTCCCGCTACGCGCCGGGCGCGACGGCGGAGGGCAATCCAAAACTGGATGATCTGGTCGGTTACGCCATCAATTATTACCGGGATTTCGTGAAGCCCCACAAACAATACCGCCAGCCCAACGACCGGGAACGGGCGGCGATGGCCGATCTGCTGGCCGCGCTCGAGGGCATGGAAGCCGGTCTCTCGGGCACGGATATTCAGAACAAGGTCTATGAAATCGGCAAGGCCCACGAATTCGAAAACCTGCGCGATTGGTTCAAGGCCCTGTACGAGGTGCTGTTCGGGCAAAGCCAGGGGCCGCGCTTCGGCTCCTTCGCGGCCCTTTATGGGGTTGCGGAAACGGCGGCCCTTGTGCGCGGGGCCCTGGCGGGGGATGATTTGGCGGCTAAATAACAAAATCTGACGGAGGCACGCCAAATGGACGAACGCGCCATGGAAGAACTTGCGACGGGATATGGTTTGATCGAAGGGCCGGTCTGGGATGACAGCCGGGGCCTGATCTATTCCGACGTCATCAATGGCGGTGTCTTTTGTGTTGGACTGGATGAAAAGGTCAGCCAGATTATTGAACACCGCCGGGGCATCGGCGGCATGGCCTTGCACGAAAACGGCGGCATCGTGGTATCGGGACGCAACATCGCGTTGAAGCCTAGCGATGGCGGCGATACGGTGGTGTTGCTGCCCGACAACCCCGACGACGGCTGTATCGGTTTCAATGACATCACCACGGATGCCAAGGGGCGTATTTACGCGGGCGCCCTGTCGTTCCGCCCCGTGGGCAGCGACGATACGCCGAAACCGGCGGATCTGTTCCTGATCGACCTGGACGGCAGCGCCCGCAAGGTGGGTGGCGATGTCATGCTGACCAATGGCCTGGGCGTCTCTCTCGACGGGACGAAACTGTATCATTCCGAATCCCGGCGCGGCCTGATCCGTGTCTATGACATATCGGAGAATGGCGATTTGGGGCCCCATCGCACCTTCGTCGATACGGGTGATGTTACGCCGGACGGCCTATCCGTGGCCGTGGACGGCAGCGTCTGGGTCGCCATGGCGGACGGCGGCCGGGTCGATGTGTTCGAGCCCGACGGCAAGCTGCGCCGTTCCATCCCCTGTCCCTTGCCCATGGTGACCTCCGTCTGTTTCGGCGGGGCTGATCTGATGGACTTCTACGTTGTCACGGGCAGCCGCAATTCCGGCCGGGACGATGCGGGCACCGTATATCGCATGCGGGCCGACGTGGCGGGTCTGCCCATGGCGCCTGCGGCGGTTGCGATAGGCTAGTTTCGCGCCAAGAATGGCGAAGGAAACGGACCTATACGCCCCGGTGAAGGCGATGCTGGAGGGCAAGGGCTATGTCGTTAAGGCGGAGGTCACCGATTGCGACGTGGTTGCCGTCAAGGATGATGACCCGACGGTCATCGTTGAACTGAAATTGGCCTTTTCCATTGATTTAGTTTTGCAGGGTATTCAGCGCCAAAACCTCACGGACGATGTTTATCTGGGCGTCCAGGCGCCGGACACACCGACAAAGCGGAAAAACTGGCGCAGCCGTCAGCGCGGCTATGTCAAGCTGTGCCGCATGCTGGGTCTGGGATTGATCTTGATCGACCCGGACCAGGCAAGCAAACGTCAGACCAAGGTCCTGGCCGATCCCGAACCCTATACGCCGCGCAAGAACAAGCGGCGGCAGACCCGGTTGATGATGGAATTCATGGCGCGGACGGGTGATCCCAACACCGGTGGCGTGACCCGGACCAAGATCATCACCGCCTATCGCCAGGACGCCCTGCGCTGCGCCGCCGCCCTGGAGGGCCGCGACAGCCTAAAAGTCGCTGAAATCAGGGACGCGACCGGTGTGGCAAAGGCCGCCGCCATATTGCAAAAAAACCACTACGGCTGGTTTGAACGGGTGGATCGTGGCATCTACCGATTATCGCCGGTGGGACGTGACGGTTTGCGGTATTTTGCCGAAGCCGTGAAGGCTATGGGTTGAAAGATCGCCGCTTATCGGAATAATACCAACGTGCAGTGATAAAGACTCATATAGATCGTTTCAGAGGCCCCTCGG
>JAYGEA010000226.1:0-18005 GCA_046582635.1 Alphaproteobacteria bacterium | reverse complement strand
TCACGCCGGTCCTGGTATGGGTGCTGGTGGCCTTGGGCTTGGCGGCCTTCGCCCAGAACTAGCTGGACCTGGTCCTCTATCCAAAATTAGCGTTGTTCGTCTGCCTGACAATCTTCGCCTTGCTGCAACGGGCCAATCCGGAAAATGCAAGGCAATCTCCGGCCAGACGGCGGGCACGCCCAAAATAAATAATTGCCGTCGATGCCCGTGCCGGTCAGCGCAAGGCCGCGACTTTCGAGGGCGCGATACCCATCTCCCTGCGATACGCGGCGGAAAAGGCCGAGGCACTGCGATAGCCGTGACCATGGGCGACGGTGGCTATGGGCTGCCCCCGGCTCAACGCGTCCAGGGCGCCGTGAAAGCGAATGCGCTGACGCCATCGATTAAAGCTCATGCCCAGATCATGTTTGAAAAGGCGGGCCAGGGTGCGGGCCGAGGCACCGGCGACCTCCGCCCAGGCCTCCAGGGTCCGCCGGTCGGACAGATCCGCCAGCAGCTCGGCGCAGAGCCGTTGCAGGCGCGGATCTTTCGGCAGGGGTACATTCAAGGTCAGCTCCCGCGCCCGGCTGATTTCCAAGGCGATCATTTGCGCGATGAGCCCGCCGCGACCCGTTGGGTCATAGTCCATGGCTTCCTCGCCGAGGGCCAGGATCAACTCCCGCAACAGGTTGGAGACGGCAACAACACGAAAATCCCTGGGCCGCCCATCGCCGGCCGCGGTATCGATATACAGGGTCCGCATCTCCACCGCGCCATGCATGCTGACCGCGTGCGGCGTGCCGGCGGGAATATACACGGCGCTGTCCCGGGGCACGATCCAGGCCTGCTGTTCCGTGCGCAGGCGCATGATGCCTCTGGCCGCGTGCAGCAGTTGGTCGCGGGCATGGTGATGCAGGGGTGTTTCGAACCCGTCGGTGAAATGTTTCGACATGGCCCCAATGGATTGAGGCAAATGCTGATAATCGTCGGGATCGGTGCTGTGGGACCTCTGGGGGGCCATGGTTCATTACCATATGATTTGGCACAATTTCGACGAAGTTTGGCATGACATCGCATTTCCGCCAAGCGTAAATTTTCAACTAAGATGTCAATCACAGGTGATCGGAAAGACCCATGAACAGGGACCGCACATATTTTTTGTTTTTAAACATTGGTCACTTCATGGACCATCTGTTCACCTTGATCTTCGCCACCGTGGCCGCGCTGGTTCTCTATCGGGAATGGGGCGTCGGTTACGCGGCTCTTTTGGTCTATGCGACGCCGGGCTTCTTTGCCTTTGGGCTGTTTTCGCTGCCGGCGGGGTGGCTCGCGGATAAATGGAGCCGCGACGGCATGATGTCGGTTTTCTTTATCGGCATCGGCCTGACGGCGATTGCGACCTCGTTCTCCCAAACACCACTGCAAATCGGCATCGGCCTGTTCGTGACCGGCATGTTCGCGGCGATCTATCATCCTGTCGGCCTGGCCATCGTCACCTTGAAGTGGAAGAACACCGGCATGCGTATCGCCATGAACGGTGTCTGGGGCAACCTGGGCGTGGCCAGCGCTGCGCTGCTGACGGGCTATATGATTGATCATGGCGGCTGGCGCATGGCCTTTGTCGTGCCCGGAATTTTTTCCATTATCATGGGTTTTGCCTACATGAGCCTGCGCTGGCACAGCATTCGGGCCGGCGAGGATGAACCAAAAACGGGCGCCGGAGCGGCACCGGCGGCCTCGGCCGCGTATCGAGCCCTGTTAATCCGGGTCTCGGCAATCGTCTTCCTGACCACCGCCGTTTCTTCGGTCATCTTTCAATCCACGACATTCGCCCTGCCGAAAATATTCGATGAACGCCTGCAGGGCCTGGCCGCCAACCTGGCCGCATGGCTGGACGGCGTAGGCTCGGCCGGACAGAGCGATGTGGCGACCGTGATCGGCTCTCTGGCCTTTGTGGTCTTTGCCGTGGCCTCCATTGCGCAGTTGATTGTCGGCAGCATGCTGGACCGTCATGGACCCCGCGTCGTGTTCATGACCGTGGCCGTCATTCAAATAATCTTCTTCACGGCCATGCCGGGTTTGACCGACGGTGTCGCCCTGGCCGTGGCCTTCGGCTTCATGCTCGGGGCCTTTGGCCAGATCCCCATTAACGACTATATGATCGGCAAGACCGCTTCCGGCGCCTACCGGGCCCGCATTTACGGCGTCCGCTATGTGGTCAGCTTCACGGCGCTGGCGGTGTCCCTGCCGCTGATCGCATTTGTCTATCAGAACTGGGGTTTTGATACCCTGTTCCGCATCCTGACCGGCACCGCCGTCATCATCCTGGCCGCTGTCGCCGCCCTGCCGAAACAACTGCCCACGCCCGAAACCATGCCCCAAGCAGCACCTGCGGCGGCGGCTGAATAGACCGGCTATTCCGGCAGGCCAGCCTTGCGCAACCCGTCGGCGTAGGGTTCGCCAAGTTCCGGACTTATCTTGAGGGCGTGGGACACTGTCAGGTGGGGGATCGATTTCATCAATGCATCGCGGGCGCGGTTCATTTCGCTTTCATGACCAAGATGGGCGAACGCGGCCAATTGCACGACGCCCATGCGGCCAAGTTCGTCAACATCCGAGCCTGCTTTCGCAGACCAGTCGATCGTGGCTTGATAGTCGCCCATGGCGAAGTAAGCGGTCCCCATCACGCGATAAAATGCAGCCAAAATGGGATCCCGGGGACTAAGCCGAATTGCGGTCTGCAAATGTGTAATCGCCCGTTCCGGCTGCCGGCCCGAACTAAGGGCGACGCCGATCCCGAAAAGAGCTATCGCCAGAATTGGGTTAATTGAAAGGGCCACTTCAAAGGCGCGGATCGAGGCCTCGGGGTCGGCTTGGTGTTGGGCGAAGCCCAGGCCTACATGGGCATAGGCGTCATCCCGATCCAGGGTGACGGCTGTCCGGGCCGCTTTCAAAGCCAGTTTTTTGTGCTCTTCCAGGTTTTCCGGCAGTTCCGAAACAATGCCACGGCTGAATGTTCGGGCGATGCTGGCGTGCGGCGCGCTAAATTTTGGATCAAGCTCGACGGCCGCCTCAAAAAGGCGCCTCGCCTCCTCATTATTTTCCTTTGTCCACAGATGGAAATGATGCATGCCGTGCTGATAGAGAGACCATGCATCCAGGCTGCTGGGCGGGGTACGGCGGACCCGTTCGAATTCGGCCTTGGTGATCTCGGGCTCTATGGCGCCCGCGACCATCTGGGTGATCTCGTCCTGAACACCGAATATGTCTTCAAGGTCCCGGTCGTATTTTTCCGCCCAGAGATGATTGCCCGATGTACCGTCAATCAGCTGGACCGTGATCCGTACCCGGTTGCCGGCCTTGCGCACGCTGCCCTCCAGCACGTAGCGGACGTTCAATTCCCGCGCCACTGCCTTTACATCGACCGAACGGCCCTTGAAGGTGAAGGAGGTGTTGCGCGCCAGGACCAAAAGCTGGAGGAAGCGGGACAGCGCGGTGATAATATCCTCGGTGATGCCGTCCGAAAAATACTCCTGTTCATCATCGCCCGACATATTGTCGAACGGCAGCACGGCGATGGACGGTTTATCCGTTGCCGCCAACTTCGGCTGATCCGTGCCCATAGCTGAACCAAGCCGCACCTGATAGCATCTGATCGGCTGGTCGATGTTTTTGACTTTCTGCGCGCCCAGATCGACAAATTCGAACTTCAAGGAACTGCGCACGTGCTCGTGCACATTTTCGGAAATACAAATCTCTCCCGGCGCCGCCAATCCTTCCATGCGGGCGGCCACGTTGACGCCGTTGCCGAACAGGTCGTCGCCCTCGACGATCACATCGCCCAGGCTGATGCCAATGCGCAGCAAGGTGCGCTGGTCTTCCTCTACGGCGCCATTGCGCACGGCCAGTTCCCGTTGGATTTCCACGGCACATTGCACCGCATCCACGGCGGAGGCGAATTCGGCAAGAGCGCCATCACCGGTATTCTTGAAAATGCGCCCGCTGAACCGCGCTGTGGCGGGATCAAAGACCTCGGCCCGCAATGTCTTCAAACGCCCCAGGGTCCCCGCCTCGTCCGCCGCCATCATGCGCGAATAGGCGACCACATCGGCCGCAAGGATCGCGGCCAGGCGTCTTTGCAGGCGTTCTTCAGCCATATTGCATAGCGTGGTTGTGTAGGCTCATGGGCCGGATTGTATGGATGGCGGCGCAACAAGTCCACAAAACCGAATTTGTCCGCTTGACCGGCGAGGTGACCCTACTGATCGTCCAAACACACGCATGGACGCACAATACACCGACAGTTAAAGTCGCCTCATATTGGAGATGACCCATGCCGCGTCGCGAAATACCCGAAACACACTTTGCCCGGTCGGGCGATGTCAGTATCGCCTATCAGGTGTTTGGCGAAGGCGCGCGGGACTTTGTCATCGTGCCGGGGATTATTTCCAACATTGAGTTGGCCTGGGAAAGCCCGGACCACGCGGGTTACATGCACGAACTGGCCAAGCATTTCCGCGTCATCGCCTTCGATAAGCGCGGCCAGGGCATGTCCGATCCGTTGGAGGGTTCCCTGAGCCTGGAAGAGCGGATGGACGATCTGCGCGCGGTGATGGACGCGGCGGGGTCGGAGAAGGCCGTCATCATGGGCGTGTCCGAGGGCGGTCCCATGAGCATTTTATTCGCCACAACCTATCCCGACCGGGTCGACCATCTGGTGTTGTGCGGCACCTATGCCAAGGGGTGCTGGGCGGAAGATTATCCCTTTGTTCCCACCTTGGAAGAGCGCCAGTCGCGGGTTGTCGATAACTGGGGGAAGGCGGCATTTTTCGCCGTTTATTCCCCCGGCCGGCTGGACGATGACGACTTCATCGCCGAACAGATCAGGTACCTGCGTCAATCCGCCTCGCCGAAGATGATCCAGCGGCTCAATGCCTCCAACGCGCGGATCGATGTACGTTCCATCCTGGCGGAAATCCGGGCGCCGACCTTGATCGTCCAACAACGCCATGACAAGGTCGCCAGGGTCGAGAATGGTCAATATCTGGCGGCCCATATTCCTGGCGCCACCTATTTGGAACTGCCCGGCGGCGACCATATTCCCTGGGCCTGCGACTATATCGAACTGGTCGGCACAATTCGACACTTCGCCGAGGCCGCCGGGCCTTCGGAAAGTCAAAATCGCAAGCTGGCCACGGCGTTGTTTACCGATATTGAGAATTCCACCGGGCAACTGGCGGCGATGGGCGACGTTGCCTGGCGCAAAACCCTGGACCGCCATGACGCCGTCGCCCGCGAGGTGATCAACCGGCACCAGGGCCGCTTTGTGAAAAGTACCGGCGATGGCTGTTTGGCCGTGTTCGACGGTCCGACCCGCGCTATTCGGTGCGCCAAAAACATGATCGAAAAACTGGGGGGAATTGGCCTTACCATCCGCGCCGGCCTCCATGCCGGCGAGATAGAACCGCGCGCCGGTGACGTCACCGGCCTCGCCGTCCATATCGCCGCCCGGGTCATGGAACAGGCCGACGGCGGCGGCGTCCTGGTATCGCGCACGGTCATGGACCTGACCGCGGGCAGTGATCTCGAATTCAATGCCGCCGGCGTTTACCAGTTGAAGGGCGTGCCCGGTGAGTATTCACTTTTCAGCCCCGCATAAGCCCGGCAGTGTCCAACTATCCTGTTGCGTGACAGCAACTCTACGTCTATAAACCGCCGTTCTGTGTGGCGCACCGGCGCGGGGCTTTGACCCTGGGCATGCCCGGTCGCCATTTTTCAAGATGTCTTTCAAGACGTTATCCGACCCGAGAGGAGGATCGAAATGCCCAAGATGAAGACCAAGTCGAGCGTGAAAAAGCGCTTTCGACTGACGGCGACCGGTAAGGTACGCCGACAGCAAGCCGGCAAACAGCACGGCATGATCAAACGCTCCACCAAGCAGATCCGGGAGCATCGCGGCTCCAAGATCATGTCGGCGGCGGATGCCAAGATCATCAAAAAATTCATGCCCTACGGCTAGGCGAGGAGATTTAAACAATGGCGCGCGTAAAACGCGGCGTGACATCTCACGCCAAACACAAAAAAGTTCTGGCGCAGGCAACGGGCTATCAAGGCCGGCGCAAGAACACCATCCGGATCGCCAAGCAGGCGGTGGAAAAAGCCGGGCAATACGCCTACCGCGACCGCCGCGTGCGCAAGCGGGTCTTCCGGGCCCTGTGGATTCAACGGATCAATGCGGCCAGCCGGGAGCACGGCGTCAACTACGCCCGATTTATGAGCGGCCTCAAGCAGGCGGGCATCGAGATTGACCGGAAAGTTCTGGCCGACTTGGCAGTCCGCGAGCCTGAGGCGTTCAAGTCCCTGGTCGATCAGGCACAGGCCGCGTTGGCCTAAGCCCCAAGAAGTTGCCAGGGCCTTCGATCTGAAGATCGGGCCCCGCGAAATGACGACGTTACGAAATTGGGGGCCGTCCAGCGACGGACCCCTTTTTCAATTCAAAATCAGCCGCGCAGCAGGCGCGGAAAGGCAAAAACATGACGACGGATATTCAATCTTTACAGGACGCGCTGCTGGCTGATGTCGCCGCCGCCCCCGACTTGGCCGGGCTCGAAGCCGTGCGCGTCGCGGCCCTGGGCAAGAAAGGCCGCATTACGGCGCAGATGAAGGGCCTGGGCCAGTTGGCACCCGAGGATCGGCGGGACGCGGGCGCCGCCCTGAATAAAGTCAAGGAGGCCGTCGCCGCCGCCATCGAAGACCGCAAGGCCGGTTTGCATGAGGCGGAGCTTGAAGCCCGCCTGGCGACCGAGGGTATCGATGTTACCCTGCCCGCGCGCCACCAACCGCAGGGACGTATTCATCCCATCAGCCAGGTCATGGACGAGATTGCGGCGATCTTCGCCGATATGGGTTTCACCATCGCGGAAGGGCCGGATATCGAGGATGATTTTCATAATTTCACCGCCCTGAATATTCCCCCCGAACATCCCGCCCGCCAGATGCAGGACACCTTTTATTTGCCCCCGCGCCCGGACGGCATGCCCATGGTGCTGCGCACCCATACCTCGCCGGTGCAGATCCGCACCATGCAGGATACCCCCCCGCCCTACCGCATCGTGGTACCGGGCCGCACCTATCGTTCGGATTCCGACCAGACCCATACCCCCATGTTTCATCAGATCGAGGGCCTGGTGATCGGCAAGGATATCCACATGGGCCACTTGAAGGGCACCTTGCAGGCCTTCTGTGAGGCCTTCTTCGAGGTGGACAACCTGCGCATGCGCTTCCGACCCAGCTATTTTCCCTTCACCGAACCTTCGGCCGAAGTGGATATCGGCTGCAGCTTCGAGGGCGGCAACATCCGTATCGGCGAGGGCGACGACTGGCTGGAGATCCTCGGCTGCGGCATGGTCAACCCCCGCGTTTTGGAAGCCTGTGATGTGGATCCGAACGAATGGCAGGGATTTGCCTGGGGCATGGGCATCGACCGTATCGCCATGCTGAAATACGGCATCCCCGATTTGCGGGCCTTTTTTGATTGCGATCTGCGCTGGCTGCATCACTACGGCTTCGTGCCGCTGGATGTGCCGACCATGTCGGGAGGGTTGTCACGATGAAGTTCACCTTTGCCTGGCTGAAAGACCATCTGGAGACTGATGCCACCCTGGTGGAGATTACCGACAAGCTGACCGCCATCGGGTTGGAGCTGGAGGGCGTGGAGGATCGCGCGGCCGAGTTGGCGCCGTTCACGGTAGGCTATGTGATCGAGGCCAAACAGCACCCCAACGCCGACCGCCTGCGGGTCTGCATTGTCGATACGGGCAGCGGACAGGTGCAAGTGGTCTGCGGCGCACCCAACGCGCGCACCGGCATGAAGGGCGTTTTCGCCCCCTCCGGCACCACCATCCCCGGCACCGGCATGGTTTTGAAGCCGTCCAATATCCGCGGCGAAGAGTCCAACGGCATGCTCTGTTCCGAGCGCGAGATGGGTTTGAGCGACGAGCATGACGGCATCATCGATTTGCCGGCGGACGCCCCCCTGGGCGCCCCCTTCGCCGAAGTGGCCGGCCTGGACGACCCGGTGATCGATATCAAAGTCACGCCGAACAAGCAGGACTGCCTGGGCGTGCGCGGCATCGCGCGTGATCTGGCCGCCGCCGGGATGGGAACCTTGAAACCCCTGGACGCCACCCCCGTCGAAGGCACCTACGACAGCCCCATCAATGTAGAGCTGAATTTCGCGGCCGGATACGAAGACGCCTGTAGCTGCTTCCTGGGCCGGCATTTTCGCGGCCTGAAAAACCGCCCGTCGCCTGAATGGCTGCGCCGGCGGCTCCTGGCCATTGGCCTGCGGCCCATTTCGGCCCTGGTGGACATGACCAACTATGTCACCCATGATCTGGGTCGGCCCCTGCACGTCTTTGACGCCGCCAAGGTCAGCGGCGACATCCAGGCCCGCATGGCCACCCCTGGCGAAAGCTTTCTGGCTCTCGACGGCAAGAGCTACGAATTGGATGGCGAAATTACCGTCATTGCCGACCAGCAGGCGGCCGAAGCCATCGGCGGCGTCATGGGCGGCGAGGCGTCCGGCTGCACGGAAGAGACCACGGAAATGTTCCTGGAAGCCGCCCTGTTCGATGCCCACCGCACGGCGGCCACGGGCCGGCGCCTTGGGATCGAGAGCGACGCCCGCTATCGCTTCGAGCGCGGCGTGGACCCTGCCATGGTGCGCCCCGGCGTTGAAGTCGCAACCCGCCTGGTGCTGGAGATGTGCGGCGGTGAAACCTCCCACACCGTTCTGGCCGGCAGCCATGACGTTCCCGCAAAGGTCATTGGTTTCCGCCCCGCCCGCGTCACTGAGTTGATCGGAATTACAGTAGCAGAGGACGAACAGCGCAAGATCCTCTCCGACCTGGGCTTTGGTATCGCGGAAGATGGCGCGCAATGGCAGGTGACGGCGCCCACTTGGCGCACGGACATCGTGGGCGAGGCGGATATTGTCGAGGAAGTGGCGCGCATCGCCGGTTTCGACCGCATCGTCTCCACCCCCCTGCCCCGCGTCAACGTCACCGCCAAGCCGGCCCTGACCGCCATGCAGCGGCGTCTGCCCATCGCCAAGCGGGCCCTGGCCGTTCGCGGCATGATGGAATGCGTCACCTGGTCCTTCATGCCGCGCCGCTTCGCCGAACTGTTCGGCGGCGGTGGCGAAGAGATGCTGTTGGCCAATCCCATTTCATCGGAGCTGGACGCCATGCGCCCCTCCATGCTGGGTAATCTGATCCTGGCCGTGGGGCGCAATGTGGACCGGGGCCATGACGACGTGAATTTGTTCGAGGTCGGGCCGCAATATCAGGACCCCACGCCCACCGGACAGGCCTTTGTCGCCACCGGCGTGCGCCGGGGCCGGGATGCCCGCCGCCACTGGGCCAACCCGCCCCGCGCGGTCGATGCCTACGACGCCAAGGCGGACGCTTGGGCGGTGCTGGAAGCCATCGGCGCCCCCACCGCCAGCCTGCAGATCGCGGCGGAGGCGCCCGCCTGGTATCACCCCGGCCGCTCCGGCGTCATGCGCCTGGGCCCGAAAAACATCCTGGCGGCTTTTGGCGAAATCCACCCCCGCATCCTGGACCGCCTGGACGTTACCGGTCCCCTGATCGGCTTCGAGGTCTATCTTCAGAATGC
The DNA here is from genome assembly GCA_046582635.1 of Alphaproteobacteria bacterium. Lineage (GTDB taxonomy): Bacteria > Pseudomonadota > Alphaproteobacteria. The sequence goes on along the minus strand of JAYGEA010000226.1, from coordinate 8,348 downwards.
CCCGCAACCAAAAACCAAGGCCTCGCGCAACCGGGACAAACTGCTGGTCAGCGATCTGCCCTCGGTACAGCGGGACTTCGCCTTCGTGGTGGATGCGGCAACCACCGCCGATGCCGTGGTCCGCGCCGCCAAGGGCGCCGACAAGACCTTCATCGGCGAGGTTAACGTGTTCGATATCTACACCGGCACGGGCATTGAGGACGGCAAGAAATCCGTCGCCATCACCGCCCGCCTGGAACCAAAAGACGCCACCCTGACCGACCCGGAGATCGAAACCATCGCCGCCAAGATCGTCGCGGCGGTAGTCAAAGCGACCGGCGGCGTGCTGCGGGGTTGAAAATCCAAGAATTCCTCCTAAATTGGAGGAAAGGAGGAATTCTATATGCCACTGAATATCAAGGACGAGCAAGCGCACGAGATGGCGCGGGAATTGGCCGACCTTACGGGCGAGACCATGACCAAAGCCGTTAAGATCGCGATCGAGGAACGCCTCGTCCGCTGCCGGAAACCGAAACCGAAAAGCCGGGGCATTGCCGACAAGCTTAACCGTCTCGCCGAATATTATTCCAGCCTGCCCGTTTATGATGATCGCACACCTGATGAAATAATCGGCTATGACGAGAACGGCCTGCCGAAATGATCGTTGTGGATTCGTCCGCCGTGGTTGCAATCCTGTGTGGCGAAGCGGAAGCAGAACTATTCAGCGACATCATGGAGGCGGCCGATGCGCGTTATATGAGCGCGGCGAATATGCTCGAAACATCCATGGTCATGCACAATCGATTGGGCGCCATCGCGGACCGGTCCGTTGATGAATTCCTCGCCGATGCCGAAGTCGAAGTTGTCGATGTGACGCGTCGAACAGCGGATATCGCGTTTGGCGCATTTCGACGGTTTAGCAAAGGCGCGGGCCGGCCAAGCGTCTTGAATTTTGGCGATTGTTTTTCCTATGCACTGGCACGGGAATTGAACTTACCTCTACTATTCAAAGGCAATGACTTTGCCCAAACCGACATCCAGACAGCAATCCAAACAAATTCCTGAAATCATCATCGCCCCTTAAACACCGGCGCCCGTTTCTCCATGAAGGCCTGGGGGCCTTCGACGGCGTCTTCGGTGGTGGCCAGAAATGCCAGTTCTTCCGCTTCCATGGCAATGGCCTCGGCCTCGCTCAATTCATTTGTTCGCCGGGTTACCTTGCGGGCGGAGCGGACGGCCAGGGGCGGGTTGGCGGCGATGGCGGCGGCCAGGTCCATGGCGACGTCGACAACCTTGTCGGCGTCGGCCACATAGTTGATCAGGCCGGCGGCCAGAGCCCTTTCCGCATCAATCGGCTTGCCGGTCAACAGCATTTCGGGGTCCAAGGCATTGCGCGCATCGGGTCGGTTCAATCGAACCAAGGCAATATGATCATTGATCTCAACTTCAAGAACGCTCATTCGGCCCTCCTCTTGGTCCAACCATCGACACTGCCCGACAAATTAGTTACCTTCGGCCCTCATGGATAGAATTGAAAATGGCCTGGTCGCCGTTGTAAAGCAGGATTGCGAAACCTGCGTCATGGTAGAGCCAATCCTGGCGCAATTGGCCGCCAATGGCATGGCGGTCTACAGCCAGGACGATCCCGCCTTCCCGGGCTCTGTTGAACAGGTTCGCGATGACCGGGAGTTGGAAACCTCCTTCAATCTGGAGATTGAGACGGTTCCCACCGTGGTGCGCATGGAAAACGGCCTTGAAGTGGGCCGCGTGGTCGGCTGGGTGCGCGATGAATGGCGGGATTTTACCGGCATTACCGACCTGGGCGAGGACCTGCCCGCCTTCCGCCCCGGTTGCGGCTCCAAAAGCGTCGAACCCGGCATTGCCGAGGAACTGGCAATGCGTTTCGGCGACCTGCCCATCGTGTCCCGGCGCATCGAGGTGGCGCCCCTGGAAGACGAGATCGAGGCCTGTTTCGAGCGCGATTGGTCGGACGGCCTGCCCGTTGTGCCGCCCACCCCGACGCGGGTTTACCGCATGCTGCAGGGCACCAAGCGGGCGCCCGATGAAGTGATCGGCCTGATCCCCCCCGATCTGAAACCCTGCACGGTAGAGAAGGTCGCTATCAACGCGGTCATGGCCGGCTGCAAGCCGGAATACCTGCCCGTGGTCCTGGCGGCGGTGGAAGCGGCCTTGATCGAGGAATTCTGCATGCACGGCCTGCTGTGCACCACCATGTTCGCCGGCCCCATGGTGGTCGTCAACGGCCCCATCGCCCGGCGGATCGGCATGAATGCCCGCGAGAACGCCCTGGGCCAGGGAAACCGCGCCAACGCCACCATCGGCCGCGCCCTGCAATTGGTGATCCGCAACGTGGGCGGCGGCAAACCGGGCGGCATTGACCGGGCCTGCATGGGCAATCCGGGCAAATATACCTTCTGTTTTGCCGAGGACGAGGCAGGCTCCAATTGGGAGAGCTTGTCCGTGGAACGGGGCTTCGCGCCCGATGCCTCCACCGTGACGCTGTTCGCGGCCGATGGCGTGCAAGCCATCTCGGACCAGAAAAGCCGGGAGCCCCTGTCCCTGGCCCGCACCTTTGCGGCCTGCTTGCGGGTGGTGGATCATCCAAAATATGTCATGGCGGGTGATGCCTTCCTGATCGTCTCGCCGGAGCATGAACGCACCTTCATCAAGGCCGGCTGGAACAAGGCGCGGCTGAAGCAGGAACTGGACGAACTATTGTTGATACCGGGCGAGGAACTGGTGGTGGGCGCCGGCGGCATGGCCGAGGGCGTGCCCGCCAAAATGGCCGGTAAACGCCTGCCGAAATTCCGCCCCGGCGGCCTGAACATCGTTCGGGCGGGGGGCGGTGCGGGCATGTTCTCCGCCGTCATCGGCGGCTGGGCGGCCAGCGGTGAAAAAGGCTCTATCCCCGTCACCAAGGAAATTATCGAGGAGACAACGGAATGAATGAAACCACGATCATGCTCGACCCAACGTCCGAGCAGGAACCCAGCCAGCGGCAGTTGCTGCCCCGGCCGGCAAGCCTGGACGGTTTGACCGTCGGGCTATTGGATATCTCAAAACCGCGCGGCGATGTGTTTCTTGACCAGCTCGACGCCTTGTTGAACGGCAAGGGCATCACCGTGAAGCGTTATATGAAGCCAACCTTCACCCGCGTCGCCCCGGTGGATCTGCAACAACAGATCGCCGACGAGGTTGATGTGGTGGTGGAAGGCCTGGCCGATTGAGGCTCGTGCACCTCGTGCTGTATGCATGATATCACGAACCTTGAAGGTCGCGGCATTCCCGGCGTCGGCGTCGCCTCCACCGAATTTATCCCGGCGGCGGCGGCACAGGCAAAATCCCTAGGCTTCGATGCGCCCATGGTCTTCGTCCCCCATCCGATTCAGGATCGCAGCGACGACGAAATGCGGGCATTGGCAGAGGCGGCCTATGTGGAGATTGTCAGCCGGGTGTCGCAAACTTAGTCGTCGACACCGCCGGGCGGGCGGGCGGACATGGGGTCTATCCCATCGATAGGCTAATCTCGAACACATCCTCACGATAAAGGTTAAGTCATGGGTAAGCTGGACGGTAAGGTTTCGATCATCACGGGCGGATCGGGTGGCATAGGACGGGCCGCCGCGAAGCTGTTTGCGGCGGAAGGCAGCCGCGTCATTCTTGTCGACCTTGATGGCGATGCGCTGGAGGGCGTCGTGGCGGAGATCGGTGCGGATCAGGCGGCATCCGTTGTGGCGGATGTCTCGGATGGGGGGCAAACGCAGGCTTATGTCGCGGCGGCGATAGAAAAATTTGGCGGCGGCGATATAGCGCTTTTGAACTGGGCATTGAAGGCAAGGTTATGCCCCTTACCGAATATCCCGAGGACTTGTTTGACAAGGTTATGGCGGTCAATGTACGCGGCGTTTTCCTGGGCCTGAAATATCTCATGCCGGCGATGAGTTCCCGTGGCGGGGGCAATATTGTCATCACCTCGTCAACGGCGGGCATCCGTGGCTCCAGCGGCATGTCCGCCTACATCGCATCCAAGCACGCTGTTATTGGCCTCATGCGGACGGCGGCGCTGGAAGGGGCGGCGGACAATATCCGCGTCAACACTGTTAACCCGGCGCCCATCGACACCCGCATGATGGCCTCGATCGAAGCACAAAAGGGCCTGCCCACCGGCGACCGCTCCAACCGTCCCCTGGCCCAGCACATGCTCTTGCAGCGCTACGGCGAAGCGGATGAAGTGGCACGGTTGATGCTGTTCCTGGGCAGCAACGACAGCTCGTTTTGCACGGGCGGCGTTTATATGGTTGATGGCGGCGTGTCCGCCGGCGCCGTGTGAGTTAGCGCCCATCCGGGTTATTTGGGAACATCAATAACTCAGGCATCCGGCGGGTAACGCCCCACGCCCCAGCCGCCATCGACGCTCAGCACCTGCCCGGTGATGAAGGAGGCTTCATCGGAACAGAGGAAGGCGACCGCCTTGGCGATGTCTTCGGGCGTGCCGACGCGCTTCATCGGCGTGTCCAGCAGCATCTGGTTTTGCACCGTGCCCGCCTCGTAGATACGGGATGTGGTCATGGGTGTGTCGATCAGCCCCGGCGCGATGGAATTGCTGCGAATGCCCGACGGCCCGAACTCCGCTGCCATCTGCCGGGTCAGGCCGTTCAGGGCCGCCTTGGTGGCGGCATAGGCGGCCGCATTGGGCGTGCCGATCAGGCCGAAGATCGAAGACATGTTCAATATGGCGCCGCCGTCACCCTCCTTCATGACGCGGGCGGCCAGGCGGCACATGCGGAAGACGGAGGCCATGTTGATGTCCAGCACGCGGATGAATTCCGCATCATCCGTATCCAAAATAGACCGCGCCTGGCCAACCCCGGCGTCATTGACCAAAATCCGCCATGGATGGGGTGAAGCTTCAATAGCGGCGGTGATCCGCGGGATGGCTTCATCCTCCGTCAGATCAACGGCCAGGGGCAGAATGATCCTGGAAAGAACCTCATAGATCAGCGTCTCCAGGGCCGGGGCATCCCGGTCCACGCCGATCACGCGGGCGCCACGGCTGGCCAGCAATAGCGCCGTGGCCCGCCCGATGCCCGACGCCGCCCCGGTCACAACCGCCAGGTACTCGCCGGTAGCTGTTTCAGTATCAATTTCATTGCCCTCGGTCATGGCGGATTTATGGCATGGGCTTCATTAACGTTAGGTCATCCAGGGTGGTTAATGAACATTCAGACTTTCGCCCTTCCGCCCCGGCCCCCACGGTGCTAAAAGCGCCCCGCAATGACTGATTTGAAGCATATCCGCAATTTCTCCATCATCGCGCATATTGATCACGGCAAGTCCACCCTGGCCGACCGGTTGATCGAATATTGCGGCGGCCTGGATAGCCGCGAGATGAAGGAGCAGGTGCTCGATTCCATGGAATTGGAACGGGAACGCGGCATCACCATCAAGGCCCAGACCGTGCGCCTGAATTACCAGGCGAAGAACGGCAAAACCTACATCCTGAACCTGATTGACACGCCGGGCCATGTTGATTTCGCTTACGAGGTCAACCGTTCGTTGGCCGCCTGCGAGGGCTCGTTGCTGGTGGTCGATGCCTCCCAGGGCGTGGAAGCACAAACCCTGGCGAACGTTTATCAGGCCATCGAAAACGATCATGAGATCGTCCCCGTTTTGAACAAGATCGATCTGCCGGCGGCGGATCCCGAACGGGTGCGCACCCAGATCGAGGACGTCATCGGCATTGATGCCTCCGCGGCGATCATGACCTCCGCTAAGTCCGGCATCGGCATCGAAGAGGTGCTGGAGGCCTTGGTGGAACGCCTGCCAGCGCCCGTGGGTGACGCGGACGCGCCGTTGCAGGCCTTGTTGGTGGACAGTTGGTATGATGCCTATTTGGGCGTCGTCGTGTTGGTCCGTGTCATGCAGGGCCGCCTGCAAAAGGGCATGCGCGCCCGCCTGATGGCATCGGGCAGCCGCCACCTGATCGATCAGGTCGGCGTCTTTACCCCGAAGCTGGAGAAAACCGGTTCCCTGGGCCCCGGCGAATTGGGCTATTTCACCGCCTCCATCAAGGATGTCTCGGAAACCCGCGTAGGCGATACCCTGACCGACGACCGCAACCCGACCGACCAGGCCCTGGAAGGTTTCAAGCCGGCGGTGCCGGTGGTGTTCTGCGGTCTGTTTCCCATCGATGCGGCGGATTTCGAGGATTTGCGCGAGAGCCTGGCACGCCTGAAACTGAACGATGCCAGCTTTCAATACGAAACCGAAAGTTCCGCCGCCCTGGGTTTTGGCTTCCGCTGCGGTTTTCTGGGTCTGTTGCATATGGAGATCGTGCAACAGCGCCTGGAGCGGGAATTCAACCTGGACCTGATCACCACCGCGCCCAGCGTGATCTACCGCGTCCATTTGATTAACGGCACCATGACGGAGGTCCACAACCCCGTGGACCTGCCCGATCCGGTACAGATCGACCGGATCGAGGAACCTTGGATCAAGGCCACTATCCTGGTGCCCGACGAATACCTGGGCCAGGTGCTGAAGCTGTGCGAGGAAAGGCGCGGCAGCCAAATTGATCTGACCTATGCCGGCAGCCGGGCCATGGTGCAGTACGAATTGCCCTTGAACGAGGTGGTGTTCGATTTTTACGACCGGCTGAAATCGGTCTCCCGTGGCTATGCCTCGTTCGATTATGAAGTGGTGGATTACCGGCCCGAACGGCTGGTCAAGATGTCGATCCTGGTCAACCATGAACCGGTCGACGCCCTGGCCATGATCGTGCATGCGGGGCGGGCCGATCAGCGCGGCCGGGCGCTATGTGAGCGCCTGAAGGATCTGATCCCGCGCCAGCTGTTCGCCATCGCCATTCAGGCGGCCATTGGCGGACGCATCATCACGCGGGAAACCGTGCGCGCCTTGCGCAAGGACGTGATCGCCAAATGCTACGGCGGCGATGTCAGCCGCAAGCGGAAGCTGCTGGACAAGCAGAAAAAGGGCAAGAAACGCATGCGCACATTCGGCAAGGTGGAAATCCCCCAGGAAGCTTTCATCGCCGCCCTGAAGACCGGTGAATAGAGCCAATCCAGTTTTACTGGATTAGCCAAACATCTTTGAGGTTGGGGCGGAACCACCGGCCTTTGTGTCGCCGTTTGCGGAACGGTCCGGCTGTTTACCCTTTGCTTCCTTTAGCCGCTTGCGCAATTCAGGGTCCTCAACAAACCGCCAAGCGTTCTGCATGGCTTCCACCAGTGTGCCCTCGCTGTAGCGCGGCGGTGGCTGAGTCTTTTTAGCCTCGACATTGGGATCGGTCAGGGTCGCAGTTTCGCCGTCGGTCAAATCCGGTAACGTCTGCTCGGAATTGCCCTCCTTATCTTTCTCGGCCAGGACTTTGCCATAGACGGCCTTCCATCCAGGTCGTAGCGGAATACGTCCCGTGGCCCGGAACTCGGCTGTTGGGCCGCCAGATACCGGCACATTCAACGTGGCAACGGTCTGGCGATATTCGTAGTCGGGCATCACGGCTGCCAGATATGAGCGGCAGATCAGGGCGAACAGGCGTTTCTCATCATCGCTTAGGGTTTTCACCGTGTTTATTCATCCTCTACCCAAGAATCAAAAGGATAGTATAATAGGAACAAAATGAGAACTCATTTGTGCCACGCAAACTTGATGAATTTTGGAGCCAACGACTTCCATTGAATTATCGGTCAGTATGACCGAATCTATCACAGTCAGGGATTAAGTGTTCTCCAGCTATTTAGGAGACACAGCGATGAGTATTATCCATGACCTATTGAAAACAATCGAAATCGGAAGCTCCACCACATTCGAAAACCTGACCATGTACCCGCTGCTCGGCACCTCTCAGATGAAGCTTGATTACATCACATTGGACGAGGCGCTTGCTGCCAAGACTGCATCAGTGACCGAGGTGTCGGAATCCGGGAGCATACCGGATCTGCTATTTCGCAACGATGGCGACATTCCCGTATTGCTTCTGGATGGCGAGGAATTGATCGGCGCCAAGAAGAACTATTAGGTGTAATTTTAGTGATTAAATTCAATTTCAGGATCTCTCGCCCGAGCGGCGGACCTTCGAACTTTGCAACATCTGTGCGCCGAATTACCGTTTGGAAACAAAGCGCTAAAACCCGTACTAAATAGGCGCAGTCCACAGCTTTGGAGAGAATGGGCGTGAGAGAGAGGATTTGGGGAGAATTGCCGGAACGGCGGTCAACAGCTTCTGACTCAAAGACCCGCAGAACCTGGGGTCTTCAGGCCTGCTACAAACGGCGGGAGACCATTGCAAACAAGATAATGGTGGAGGGAAGTGGACCCGAAACCAACCG
>JAYGEA010000206.1:0-5691 GCA_046582635.1 Alphaproteobacteria bacterium | reverse complement strand
TATCCTCCTGCAATCCACAAGATTTTCTAGATCAAGAATGGCTTTGTAGATAGATCATATGAACTGGCCTCTAGGAGGACCTCATTGGGCGGTCGAGGGAGAATGGTATCAGTTCCCCACCGAACTTGGATCAAATATTGGGATTTAGAGAGAAACGATGCCTTTTATAGACGTAATAGGACACTTATCATTTGTGATTGTCGCTCTTTCGCTGTTGATGAAGGACATCATTTTACTTCGAGCGCTTGGCATTTTGTCAGGAATGGTTGGAATTGGTTACAACTACTATGTAACGGATGAACCTCTTTGGGTTTCCTGCCCTGTCGTGCCGCCAACGACGCGCAGGTCATGGCCAGAGTGAGAAATGCTGGCTAGACGGCAAAAGCGTGGCTCTAGAGGCCTGATTTTTGCCTTGTTGATCCCGGCCTCAATCTTCCGGGTAGGCGCCAAGCAGCACCTGGCCCATGTAGTCACGGGCATCGATCGGGGAGTAGGGCTGCATGAACGGTCCGGCTTTGACGTCGCGATACAAACGGGACAGTGGATTGCCCGCCAGATATCCGCCGCCGCCGCTCAGGTCCATGGCCTGGCCAACGATCTCGATGGCATGGCGGTTGGCCACCCATTTTGCGGTTTGATAGTCCTTCATCAATTCATGGCCCTGTTCGTAAGTTGCCGTTGCGCCGCCATTGGTGGCCGCCATGAAGTCATCAAGCCGGACCCCAAGCCTGGCCAGAATGCTTTGCGCGGTGGCCAGGGCAATCTCCATTTCCGCCAGGGCATGATGCACGCCGGGGCGTCCCTTGGCGCCCTGCGCACGAGACTGGGCACTGATCTGAGTATCGAGGGCATATTCAAACGCCGTCTCGGCGATGCCCAGAAAAGCGCCGACAAGGGGTACATTGGCCAGGGTGCGATTGACCAGAACCGGCGTGCTCCACTGGCCCCAGGGGCCGATCTTGCCCAAGGCATCGTGGGGCACCAGGCAATTTTCAAACTGTACGGACTGGCTGCCCGAGGCGCGCATGCCCAAGGCATCCCAGTTGCCAAGGGGGCGGACCCCCTCGGTCGCCATGGGGAGGAGGACATTGGCGATATGATCGCCATCGCCCTTTTTGTCGCCGTTCTTGCCGCGCAGGCGCACATTGGTGGCGATATGGGTGGCCAGGGGCGACATAGTGACAAAGTGTTTGGTGCCATTCAGCCGCCAGCCGTCCTCGCACCATTGGGCTTCGGTCAGGGGATGAAGATTGTCCGTGCCCCGTTCGGTGGTGGTGGAGCAAATGAGTATCTCGCCCCGCCCGACGGCTTCGAGGATGCTTCGGGCCCGAACGTGAGGTGGGGAGCCGGTGTCGCTGGCACGGTAAAGGGCGGCCAGTCCCCGCGTCGCGGACAGATGCATGGAAATGGCGATCGCGGCCGAGCCATCACCCTTGGCAAGGGTTGCGATGGTCAGCGTCCAGTCATGCAGGGAGGCAAGGCCCATGCCGCCAAGCTCCTCCGGTACGAATGCCGCCGCAATACCGGTGTCTTGCAAATCGGCATAGTTCTCGGCGCAAATCTCGTTTGCCCGGTCGGCCGCATCGGCGCGGGCCCGAAATGTTTCGATCAGATCAGCGGCGGCGGCAACAACGCGGGCGCCGGCTGGGGTTATGGGGGCAATGCTGTAGCTCATGGACGCTCGCTCATGGTAGGACGTTCTTCTTCGCAGTTGAATTGAGGCGGGAGAGGCGGTTGCATGCCAGGTCATGTAACTTGGCGTTGGCAAGAGCCGCGTCGGATCCTTATCTTTGATTTGTATACCGGTTGCCAATTCTCGACAACGCCATCTTGCGACCGGCCGATGCCGCGCTAGAGGGCAAAGGCGCGGGCCAGCAGGGCGGCGTCCCGCAGGGCCGAGGGCGGGCGCAGCATATTCTGCACTTCGAAGATCAGGCCGCGAACCTCTTCGTCGCGCGTCGCTAGTTTGAAGACGGCGGCGCGGGCGGCCAGGCGTTCGGCCAGATCATCGGGGCGGGTGCCCTTCGCCTGGGGATAGGCGAAATCCAGCAGCTCGCCCAGGGACCAGGCATCGGCGGCGATCTGCATGGCCTGGGTCATATAGCGGCCTTGGGCGCCGCCCAGGCCGCCCAGGCCGCCCAGTCCATCGTGCAGGGCATCACGCAGGGCGATGGCGTGCAGGGCCGCCATGGACATGCCCTGGGCGGCAAGGGGGTTGAAACCGGCGATGGTGTCGCCCAGGGGGATCAGGCGATCAGGGAAATCGGCGACCCGGTCATAGTGGCGCCAGATCATCCGGGGGATGCGGTAGGAGGTGATGGGGGTGGCGAACCGGGCAACCTTGGCCTCCGCGTAGACATTCGGGTCTTCCAGGGCTTTTGCGTAGGCCAGGAAGCCGGCCTCGTCCTCGGGCGGGACCTCGCCGAAACGGCCCGACAGGGTCATCATCCAGCGTTCGCCCTCGATGGGGACCAGAACGCCGGATTTGGTGTTGTGGGGCGCCGTCGGCCGGGTGATCCAGCCAAAGTTCCTGCCCCGCCAGGGTGCGGTGCGGTGCAACAGGGCGGAGGTGTAAACCAGATCGATGCCCAGCTCCGTCTCCGCCACCTTCCGGCCGTGGTTTTTGGCCAGCCAGCGGCCGGTGTAGCCGGACCGCCCCATGCATTCCACCACCAGGTCTGCCGCCAGATCCCGCCGCTGGCCCTCCTTGTCCGTGATCGCCACCCCGGTCACGGGGCCGTCGGGGGCGCGGAGGATGTCCACCAGGCGGGTTTGATCCAGAATCCGAACGTTGGCCAATTTTGCCAACAGGGTCCGGACGGTGAATTCCAGCAGGGGGCGGGTCTGGGAATGCACCACGATGCCCGTGGACTTGGGTGAATGGCGGCGGCCGCCCTCGTAGGTTTGCAGGTCCTTGCCGAAATCCAGGGGCGCGGCGCCGGCGTCGGCCAGCGCTTCGCGGAAACCGGGGAAGACGGCGGCGAAGGCATTGTCACCACCCTTGAGGATGACATGGATCTGGCCATCCTGAGGCACCCCCTTGCGTTGCCCAGGGGACAGGGGCAGGACATCCTTTTCCAGCAACAAAACTTCGCCAAAGAATTCCGCCAGCACGCCGGCGGCGATCAAGCCGCCGATGCCGGCCCCGGCCACGATGGCCCTCTCGCCAAGCAGGCTCATGGCGCCCTGTGCTCCGGTGCCGGCCAGGCCGGGTCCAGGAACCGCTGCACCTCGATCAGATAACCATCCGGATCGCGCAGGAAGAAGTGATAAATGTTGAAGGCTTCCTTGGTCGCAGGCGGCGCTTCCAGCGCGACGCCGCGCGCTATCAAACGTTCGTACCAGCCGTCCTCGTCATCCGTTACCAGGGTCACGATGATGCCGTCGGGGGCGATGGATTGCCCCTCGGCGCATTGACAGAGCCCGATAAAACCATCCCCGCTGACCTGAAATATTTGACAGCCGCCCTGGTCCAGCGACTGGTCCAGCACCAGGGGCAGGCCCAGGATTTGGCCGTAAAAGGCGGCACTTACGGCCAGATCGGCGGTGTAGAGGAAGGTAACCTGCTGATCGAACATGGGACTATGTTCCCTCCGTGGCGCGGCTGGCCATGTCGCCGCTGGATAGCGCCAGCTCCTTAAGCGTTTGTCCACTTAGCGCAGCCGTGATCGCGGCGGTGACGGCGTCCACGACATCGTCAATCCCGTCCGGCGCGGGGATGCGGTCATAGGCCAGATCGCCGCCCCCATCGCCGCCATCACCGCCATCGCCACCCTGGCGGATGGCGGCCAAAACCTCGTCCACCGTGACCTCTTCGAACGGGCGGGCGGGCAGATAGGTGGGCGGGTGGTCGGCCGTCGCCTTGATCAGGTTGGCCCGCTCCAGGGCGGACAGGACGTCGTGGACAGGGCTGTTCCGGATACGCAATTGTTCCGACAGCGCCTCCACGGACCAGGCCGGTCGTTGGCGGTAGTGATGTTGGGCGATTAAAACGCTCAGTGTCAGGGCCAGTTTTTCCCGGGCCCGGTGGCTCAGCCGCCCAGCGCCGCCCTGGCCCCGCAAATAGGCGGGATGCTGGAGGTAGAAGCCGATACTGGTGCCGATCAGCAGGATCAGCCAGGCCACGTACAGCCAGATCATGAATAATATCATCGTGGCGAAAGTGGAATAGATGGCGGTGTATTTGGCCGAACCCACCACGAAGGCGGCAAAGGCCCAGCCCAGGACATTCCACATCAGCCCGGCCACGAGGCCCCCGCACAGGGCGGCGCGCATCCCTACCTTGGTGTTGGGAATAAAGGCGTACATGAAGCCGAAGGCGCCGGCGATCATCAGAAATGGGATCAGTTTGCCGGCCATGCGGATCATGCTGCCCAGGGGCTCGATGGCCGCCAGGGTACCAACCATGGCATGGGAGGAGATGGAGGCGCCGATGCCCACGGCGGCAAAGACCAGCGCCGGCCCGATCACCAGGACCGAGAGGTAATCGCGAAAGCGCTGGCCCAGGCTGCGTTCGCGCTCCACATGCCAGACCGTGTTGAAGGCGCGCTCGATCTTCTGCATCAGAGAAACCACGGTGTAGAACAGCATGGCAAAGCCCAGGGAGCCAAGCACGCCCACCTTGACATTATCGACGAATTCAATAATCCGCGCGGTGATCTCGGCGCCCTTGCCGCCCAGGTGTTCCAGCAGGCTCAGCAACAGGGGCTCTATCTGGTTATGGACGCCAAAACCCTTTAAAATGGAAAAGCTGATGGCCAATAAGGGCACCAGGGACAGCAGGGTGGTGTACACCAGGCTCATGGCCCACAGTGTCAACTGCCCCCGGGCCAGATCGCGGCCGATGGCGGCGGCCATGCGCAGGGCCATGATGGGCGCCGACCGCCAGCTGGGCAGTCCGCTCAGCTCGGCCCGCCAGATGACACGGTCCAGATGGCCGCCCAGGGCGAACAGGCCTTGGCTATTGCGCCCGCTGTCCTTGCCCCCGGCCATTGGCCCTACATGCCGAATTCGATGCCGGTGCGCGAACTGACGGCGATGCCGGAAAGACAATCCATTTCCTTTTGTCCTTCGGCGCGGCAGGCCGGCACGTCCTGGAGCAGGATGCGCGAGACGCCGGTGCAGGTGCCTGGAACCAAGGGGAAGCTCGCCACCGTGGTGCGGCCGCGGGGCAGGGGGGCCAGGTCGATCAGGACCCGGTCAAACAGCACGCCCTTGCCGTTGAACAGGACCAGGTCCAGGCGAAACCGGTCCAAGTTCCGTTCCAGTTTGTTGCCGATCAGCAGCGTGGCCAGGCAACCTTGCGGGCTGTCGGTGACTTTGTTCAGCTCCAGCGTAAGGCTATTTGCCTCGGCCGGCGTCGGCGTCGCCCAGCTACCAGTGGCGAGCAGCATGACGATAAGGGTAGTGGCGAGGCGCATGGCCTGGTTTCCAATTCGGTTATTGAAACAACGACTACCCTTGCCTAACTGATCGCGCCATATGCGTGCAAGGATTGATTGCATCCCGAATAATACCGAGTGACGGTGATAAAGACCCATATAGATTGTTTCAGAGGCCAACTCGAAACTAGTTGAGTGATTTCAGCATGTTATGGTTCTCTCCGTTGTGTCAAAGCAATGGAGGGGCACAACATGTGGACTGAAATCACTTGGAGAGATTATGAGCGCCGTGGCGGACGCTATGCAAGCG
>JAYGEA010000203.1:0-9866 GCA_046582635.1 Alphaproteobacteria bacterium | reverse complement strand
CACGCTTCCTTCCAAAATATAGCGGACACCCAAATCGCGGGCGACGTCACGCACATCGGGCGATTTATCCTTGTACGCGAATGTCGAGTTCCGGGCGATGACGAAAAGTGAGCGAAATTAAGAGAGCCCGGTAATGACATCCTCCGTCATGCCATCTGCGAAGTACTCTTGCTCGGGATCGCCGCTCATGTTTTGGAAAGGCAGGACGGCAATTGAGGGTTTGTCGGGCAGCGGCGGCGCTTCGTTTGCAACAATCGCTTTCGCGGCAGGTGCCTCAACCTGCCCGGCCGGTAACCAGCGCCAAACCCTGACCGGGCGGGCGATGTTTTTCAGGCCTTGTTCGCCAATATCGACAAATATTGCGTCAAGCCGGTCCCGCACATCGTCATGCACACGGCCAGATATCGCCACGCCGCCAGGCTCGGCAATCTCTTGCAAACGAGCGGCGAAATTGACCCCGTCGCCGAGGATGCCTGATGCTCACTTGCCTGACGCTCATTGGCCCATGGATCAAAGCGCAGTCGATGATGCGGTCAACTGGCTGATCACGGCGCGGCGGTTCGCGGGGCCGCGCAAGGTTCTGGCGGAATTATGCGAGCGCCTTGCGGCTGCCGGCAGCGGTCTATACCGCGCCTCCACCTTGATCCGCACCCTGCATCCCTCCATCATGGGCCGGCGCTATACCTGGACCGCCGGCGAGGGGGTAGACATGTTCGAGGCGCCCTACGGCATTCTGGACAGCGATCTGTTCCGCAGGAGCCCGGTTGGCAGCGTCTACGAGACATCCCGGCCGGTACGCCTGCGTCTGTGCGCGCCGGACTTCGAAAGCCAATACAACAACTTCGCCGAACTGCGCCAGGAAGGCGCCAGCGACTATGTCATTCAGCCGTTGTTTTTCACCAATGGCGAGGTTCATGCCATCAGCTGGTCGACACGGCGGCCGGGTGGCTTCGATGATGGGGAGCTGGCCGCCTTTGATGCCGTGGCCGCGCCCTTTGCCAGGGCGACGGAGATTTACTGTTTGCGCCGCACCGCCGTGACCTTCCTGGATACCTATGTGGGCCATGGCGCCGGTGGGCGAATCTTGTCGGGACATATTCAGCGCGGCGATGTTCAGGAAATGGCCGCGGTGATCCTGGCCGCCGATCTGCGCGGCTTCACCCATTACACCGCCAGTCATGACGGCGCCCTGGTGGTCGAACGGCTGAACGCGTTTTTCGATATCCTGGTCTCGCCCATCACGGACCGTGGGGGAAGTGTTGAAATTCATGGGCGACGGCCTGTTGGCCATGTTCCCCTACGAGGGGGCGGGGGACCTGGATGCCCGTTGCCATGATGCTCTGGAAGCAGCAAAGGCGGCGATCGCCGATCTGGCCCGGGCATCGAATGGCGGCCCTGACGGGGCCGGGGCGGTGGACGAGGCGATCCGTTGCGGCATTGCGCTGCATCCCGGCCGCGTGCTGTTCGGCAATGTGGGCAGCGACAGCCGGCTGGATTTCACCGCCATCGGCGAGGCCGTCAATATGGCGGCGCGGCTGGAAACAATGGCTGGGAAACTGGGGCAAAGCATCCTGGTTTCCGCCGCCTTCGCCGCCGCCGAGGGCGGGCGCTATCAATCCCTGGGTCATTTCGAACTCAAGGGCTTTGCCGGCCCGCGCGAGGTCCTCATGCCCGTCGGGGTCTGATACTTGGTATGAAACCCAGGCGCTAGATACTCTTGGCTCTGATCCTCCATTGCGGCGGCGCAGCGCCCGTGCGGGCCGACCCGTTTGAAGATGCGACCTGGGCCTATGAAGCCGGTGACTACCGCGCGGCCGTGACCCTGTGGCGCCCCTTGGCCCAGAAGGGCGATGCCAGGGCCCAACTGGTATTGGGCGTGATGCATCGGGAGGGCCATGGCGTGGCTGTGCAGCCGCTGCGGGCTCATATGTGGCTCAACATCGGCGGCGCGAATGGCAATGAACGTGCCGCTGAATTACGGGATCGGCTGGCGCTGAATTTGACGGTTGCCCAGGTGCTCAAGGCCCAGGCCATGGCGCGGGAATGGGCCGACGAATATCCCAAGGGCGGCGTGAAGGGCAGGCTGGGCCCCTTGTCCCCTCGCGCCGCTGCGGCTAGCCAGTTCGCGCGGGGCACTCTGTGCGAGGGGGGCGATGCCCCGGCGCAACGGCTGCTGGGTGAAATGCACATGCGGGGTGAAGGCATGCCCTCGGACCCGGTGCGGGCTCATATGTGGTTGAACCTGGCCGGTGCCGATGGCGAGAAGGCGGCCCGGGCCCAGCGGGACCTGATTGCCAAGACCCTGAGTCTGGAACAGATCGCCACGGCGCAGCAATTGGCGCGGCGTTGGCTGGATAGCCATGACCGCGCCGCCCGCCCGGTTGAGATGGATGAGGTGCGGTGGCGTCTGGACCGGGCCCAGAAGGGCGATGTGAACCAGATGTTCCTGGTCGGCATGATGTACGATATCGGCCATGACGTGGCGCAGGACTACGCAGAGGCCTTTCGCTGGTATCACAAGGCGGCGGAGCAAGGCCACGTGGGCGCGCAATACAATCTTGGCGCCGCCTACTACCTTGGCTATGGCGTCCCTCAGGACTATGTGGAGGCGCACAAATGGTTTTCCATCGCCAATGTGACAGGCCTGGAACGGGCCATCGTCAACCGGGATATCATGACGAAACTCATGACACCGGACCAGATCGCCGAGGCGCAAGAGTTGAAACGGGATTGGATGGCCCGGCCTCAAACCAGATAAGTCCGTGGTTGAGCTTTGTTTGAATGCAACAGTGCGGTTGGCAGCGCGCCATTGATGGTGTAAAAGCGCCCGTCGCAATGGGGGCGGATGCCCTCATATAAAGCGTCTACGATACTGTCGGGCGGATGGAAATATGCAAGAAGTCCTGTTGGTTGTTCATTTGATGCTGGCCATTGCCATTGTCATCACCGTGTTGTTGCAGCGCAGCGAAGGCGGCGCGCTGGGCATGGGCGGCGGGGGTGGAGGTGGTGCCGGCGGCGGCCTGATGACGGGCCGGGAAGCGGCCAATTTGTTGACCCGGTCGACGGCGGTGCTGGCGGCGTGTTTCTTCGCCACTTCCCTGACCCTGACCGTTCTGGCCGGCCATTCCGGCGAGCGAAAATCAATTTTGGAACAATCGGAAACCGGTGGTGCGGCGAATCAACCCGTCCTGCCCGCCGGCCCGAGCGTCCCCACGGACAAATAATTCCCTCTAAGTCCCCGCAATTGCGACTATTTTCCGGCGATATTGCATTATTAACGAAGTAACGCTTTGGTCCCGGACCGGGCTCAATTAGAATGTAGTTCCATGACGCGGTACATTTTCATAACCGGCGGCGTGGTTTCCTCGTTAGGTAAAGGACTGGCTTCCGCCGCCCTGGGCGCGCTTCTGCAGGCACGCGGCTATACCGTCCGCCTGCGCAAGCTGGACCCCTACCTGAACGTTGATCCGGGAACCATGAGCCCCACACAACACGGCGAAGTCTATGTCACCGATGACGGTGCCGAGACCGACCTGGACCTGGGCCATTACGAACGCTTCACCGGCGTCGCCAGCCGGCAGAGCGATAATGTCACCACCGGGCGCATCTACCAGCAGATCCTGGCCAAGGAGCGGCGCGGCGATTTTCTGGGCGGCACGGTGCAGGTCATCCCGCACGTGACCGACGCCATCAAGGCTTTCGTTTTGAATGAGACCGAGGGCACGGATTTCATCCTGTGCGAGATCGGCGGCACCGTGGGCGATATTGAAAGCCTGCCGTTCCTGGAGGCCATCCGGCAATTGGGCAACGATTTGCCCCGCGGCGAAACCGCCTATGTGCATGCCACTCTGGTGCCCTACATTGCCGCCGCCGGCGAGTTGAAGACCAAGCCGACCCAGCATTCGGTCAAGGAGCTCCGCTCCATCGGCATCCAGCCCGACGTCCTGCTGTGCCGCGCCGACCGGGAAATTCCGGCTCTCGAACAACGCAAGATCGCCCTGTTTTGCAACGTGCGGGAAAGCGCCGTCATCCAGGCCCTGGACTGCCGCTCGATCTATGAAGTGCCCCTGGCCTACCATGCGGAAGGGTTTGACAGGGAAGTCCTTGAGGTTTTTGGTATCGATGACGCGCCCGAGGCGGATTTGAGCCGCTGGCGGGATATTCACGGTCGCATTGAATCCCCCGAGGGCTCGGTGAAGATTGCCGTGGTGGGCAAGTACACCGATTTGCAGGATGCCTATAAGTCTCTGGGCGAGGCGCTGGTCCATGGCGGTCTGGCCAATCAGGTCAAGGTCGAGATGCAATGGATTGAAAGCGAAACTTTCGAGCAGCCGGACGCAGTGCAGCGCCTCGAGGGCGTGGACGGTATCCTGGTGCCGGGCGGCTTTGGCGAGCGCGGTGCGGAAGGCAAGATTGCCGCCGCCACCTTTGCCCGCACCAAGAACGTCCCCTATTTCGGCATCTGTTTCGGCATGCAGATGGCGGTGATCGAGGCGGCGCGCAATCTGGCCGGCCTCGGCGGGGCCTCGTCCACCGAATTTGGCCCCTGCGATGATCCCGTGGTTGGCCTGATGACGGAATGGTCCGAAGGCAATGTGCTGCAAACCCGCGGCATTGACGATGACAAGGGTGGCACCATGCGCCTCGGCCAATATGAATGCCTGTTGCGCGAGGGCTCCAAGGTCGGCGGGGTTTATGCCAATGGCGACTTGGGCAAGGCTGATCAGGTACAGGCGATCTGGGAACGCCACCGCCACCGCTATGAAGTCAATATCAACTACCGTGCGACTTTGGAGGCCGTTGGCCTGCGCTTTTCCGGGCTTTCGCCGGACGGCACCTTGCCCGAAATCGTGGAGCTGGATGGGCATCCCTGGTTCATCGGCGTGCAGTTTCATCCCGAATTGAAGTCCAAACCGTTCGCGCCGCATCCCCTTTTCGCCTCCTTCATCGCCGCCGCCGTCGATCAGATGCGGCTGGTTTAGGGGCGGGGACAGACCATCATGACGGACGTCACCATCGGCAATATCACCGTTGGCAATGACCGGCCCCTGACACTGATCGCCGGCCCCTGTGCCATGGAAAGCCGGGCGCATGCCCTGGACATGGCCAGCCGGTTGGTGGATTTGGCGGCGGAACAAGGCTTTTCGCTGATCTATAAATCGTCTTTCGACAAGGCCAACCGGACCTCGTTGAACAGCGAGAGGGGCATTGGCTTGCCGGCGGCGATGGATATATTTGCCGAGATCAAGGACAAGTTCGGCTGCCCCGTGCTGACAGATATCCATACCGAAGATCAATGCGCCCAGGCGGCGAAGGTCGTGGATGTCCTGCAGATCCCGGCTTTTTTGTGCCGGCAGACGGATCTGCTGATCGCCGCTGCCGCGACGGGCCGCGCGGTCAACGTCAAGAAGGGGCAATTCCTGGCACCTTGGGACATGGTCAACGTGGTTGCCAAACTGACCGAAAGCGGCAACGGCGATATCCTGGTTACCGAGCGCGGCGCCTCGTTCGGCTACAACACCCTGGTCAGCGACATGCGCGCCCTGCCGGTTTTGAAGGACATCGGCCAGCCGGTGGTGTTCGACGCCACCCATTCCGTGCAGCAGCCGGGCGGGCAGGGCGGCACCAGCGGCGGGCAACGGGAAATGGTCCCCGTGCTGGCCCGGGCCGCCGTGGCCATCGGCGTGGCGGCGGTGTTCATGGAAACCCATCAGGATCCCGACAATGCCCCCTCCGACGGCCCCAACATGGTGCCGGTGCACGAACTGGGCGCGTTGATGAAGGATCTGCTGGCCTTTGACCAATTGGCCAAAGGGCGGTAAGAGCGGCCTGTTAGGTTCCCCCTATCAGTTTCTAGTGGATAGACAGTTATGAGCGGTATTATCGATATTGCCGGCCGGGAAATTCTTGACAGCCGGGGCAACCCCACCGTGGAGGTGGAGGTGACGTTGGACAGCGGCGCCTTTGGCCGTGCCGCCGTGCCCTCGGGCGCCTCCACCGGCGCCTATGAAGCGGTGGAGCGGCGCGACGGCGGTGCGCGTTATCTGGGCAAGGGCGTCTTGGGCGCCGTCGATGCGGTCAACGGTGAACTGTTCGATGCCTTGTCCGGATTGGACGCCGACGATCAGGCCAAAATCGATTCCATCATGTGCGAACTGGACGGCACCCCGAACAAGGCCACCCTGGGCGCCAATGCCATTCTGGGCGTTAGTCTGGCGGTGGCCAAGGCGGCGGCCGCGGATGCGGGCCTGCCCCTCTACCGTTATGTGGGCGGCGTCGGCGCGCGGACCCTGCCGGTGCCCATGATGAATATCGTCAATGGCGGGGCGCACGCGGACAATCCCATCGATATTCAGGAATTCATGATCATGCCCGTGCGGGCCGAGAGCTTTCGCGAGGGGCTGCGCATGGGGGCGGAAGTCTTCCACACCCTGCGCGGCGCCCTGAAGGATGCCGGCCATAACACCAATGTCGGCGACGAGGGCGGCTTCGCGCCCATGCTGAACAGCGCCGACGAGGCCATGGGCTTTGTCATGAAGGCTATTGAGGCCGCCGGTTACCGCCCCGGCGAAGATATTTATCTGGCTCTCGACCCGGCCTCGACGGAATTCTATCGCGACGGCAAGTATCATCTGGATGGCGAAGGCAAAGTCCTGGATGGCGCCGAAATGGCCGCCTACTACCAGGATTTGGCCGATCGCTATCCCATTATCTCCATCGAGGACGGCATGGCCGAGGATGATTGGGAGGGCTGGAATGCCCTGACGCAAGCCATCGGCAACCGGGTGCAATTGGTCGGCGACGATCTGTTCGTCACCAATCCCGTGCGCCTGGCCAAGGGCATCGAGTTGGGCGTGGCCAACGCCATCCTGATCAAGGTCAACCAGATCGGCACCTTGTCGGAAACCCTCGACGCGGTGGAGATGGCGCACAGGGCGGCCTACCGCGCGGTGATGTCCCACCGTTCCGGCGAGACCGAGGATGTCACCATCGCCGATCTGGCCGTGGCCACCAATTGCGGCCAGATCAAGACCGGCTCCCTGGCCCGCTCCGACCGCCTGGCCAAGTATAACCAATTGCTGCGGATCGAAGAAGAACTCGGCCCCCAGGCGCGCTATGCCGGTGCCTCCGTGTTGATGACATGAGCAGGCCCGTCGCGTTGGTCGCGGGCGTCGGCCGGGGTACGGGTGGGTCTGTGGCCCGTCGGTTCGCCGCCGCCGGCTATAGTGTCGGGCTCATGGCCCGTTCCGAAGGGCGCCTGAAGGAGTTCGAGGCGGCAATGGAGGGCAGCCTGGCGACCCCCTGCGATGTCTCGGACGAGGCTGCCGTCAATCGGGCGGTCGCGGTTTGCACGGCGGAATTGGGGGTGCCGGACGTGGTCATACACAACGCACCGCGCGGTGTGTTCGGGACCTTTCAGGAAATTGATCCCCGTGACATGGAAGAGGCCTTCCGCGTCAACACCATGAGCTTGCTGTACATGGCCCGCGCCGTGGCCCCGGACATGATCGAACGGGGCAGCGGCGCCATTATCGTTACCGGCAACACCTCGGCCTTTCGCGGCAAGCCGAATTTCTCCGGCTTCGCCCCGACCAAGGCGGCACAGCGTATCCTGGCTGAATCCATGGCCCGGGATCTGGGCCCAAAAGGCATTCATGTGGCTTATGTGATGATCGACGCGGTCATCAATTTGCGCTGGACCCGGCGCACCCGCCCGCATCTGAAGGACGAGGATTTCGCCCATCCGGACGATCTGGCGGAAAGCATATTCCAGGTCTCGCAACAGCCCCGCTCCGCCTGGACCTTCAACATGGACCTGCGCCCCTTCAAGGAAAATTGGTAAGGAAACCTGGTAACGCGAACTGACATTGCCCGCAATGACAGCCTCGACGAGGTAAAATGCCGCACTAATTTTAATTCGCAGCTGAGTTCATAGTATGCCTACTTCGTCGTGCCGCCGTCGATCTTGAGGATGGCGCCGGTGGTGAAGCTGGAGGCATCGGATGCCAGGTACAGCGCCGCCGCCGCGACTTCGTCGGCCTCGCCGCCCCGTTGCAGGGCGATGTTGTCCCGGGCGCGGCGCTTGAAGGCTTCCATGTCCCAGGCCTTGGATATATCCGTCAGGAACGGGCCCGGCATGATGCAGTTGACCCGTACCGTGGGGCCCAGGGCATCGGCAAAGGCTTCGGTCATGGCATTCACGCCGGCCTTGGCGGCGGCATAGGTGATGATGTCCTTGCGGGGGCGGATGGCGGCGGTGGAGGAGACATTGATGATCGTGCCGCCGCCCGCATCGATCATGCGCTGGCCCACGTTGGCGCACAGTCGGAAGGTGCCCTTCAGGTTCACGTCCAGAACCTTGTCGTAGAGCGCCTCGGGGATATCCACGACCCGGTCGTAGCGGGGCGACATGCCGGCGTTGTTGATCATCACATCGATCCGCCCGAAGCGTTCGTAGACCGCATCGACCAGGGCATCGCACTGTTCCCAATAGCCCACATGGCAGGCATGCGCCATGGCCTGGCGGCCCAGGGCCTCGACCTCCTTTGCCGTGGCCTCGCAGCTTTCGATCTTGCGCGAGGTGATGACCAGATCGGCGCCGGCCTCGGCAAAGGCAAGGGCCATGGCCCGGCCCAGCCCCCGGCTGCCCCCCGTTATCACCACCACTTTGTCGGTCATGTCGATATGATTGTGCGCCATGCTTCGTCCTCCAAAAATTTATTCTTAGGCTGTTTGTTGGACTCTACCAAAACGTCCACCAACCCGCACGCGCGATTCTATTTCGGTTCATTCAATGGCAATAACAAAATTTCTGAAATTCTACGGGGCGCGCATGCGGCTAAATATCAATAAAGAAAAAAACATCTATAAATATTATTAGTGAAATTTTTTAAACTTTAGATTGCTTTATTTGAACTATTTTTACTAATATTTTCCTTTTGGAATGAAAAGGAGGGTTTTGAATGCCACACATAGATGATGTAGCCGCCGACGTTGGTATGACGATACGCCATATTATTGTCCAGTGGACGCCCTACACACTGAATCATCCATCCGTGGATCAAAATGGTTTTCATTTCAAACTTGTGCCAAGCGCTGAACTTTGGGATGGCTGGCGCGCTGAGCAGCGGAGTTGGCACGTCCTGCTGAGCAAAATTGTCCAGTCTCTTCACAATCTTCGGCCTGAATACGCGGCATTGAATGTAAATGTCACGGATGTCACCGACACCTTGGATGAACCCCTGGCGCTAACCCGAATCTAGCTAGTGGAAAAAATCATGACCGGTATTGCCGAGGTTTCGGGCGTATCGGTAAATGCGGAGGGAGAGCCATGAAAACTCAACGAACCTTCAAATACTGTATCCTGATTTTCGCGATATTTTCTGTTGCTTCCGGTCTTGCCCCCGCTCATGCCGACAGAGTCTTGATCGACGTCGAAACAGAGATATTTACGCTTCCGAACCGCCCTCGCCTATGTTCGGAACGTGCCGCCGAGGTTACACCATCGGCCTTGGCATTCATGCTCTTCAGACGGATAGACAATGGCTTGATCGTCTTGGAGCACATACGGTTTGATTCAATCAAGGAAGGCGCAACCAATTTCTTTGCCAACGAACAACCCTATAAGCCTGAATTATCCAACGATCTGGCCGAAGCGGAAAAGAAAATACTGGCAACAGCGATTAAGCAGCGAGGTGATATTTTTATCGCTTTGGCTGAATTTCTCAGAGGCCAACTCGAAACTAGTTGAGTGATTTCAGCATGTTATGGTTCTCTCCGTTGTGTCAAAGCAATGGAGGGGCACAACATGTGGACTGAAATCACTTGGAGAGATTATGAGCGCCGTGGCGGACGCTATGCAAGCG
>JAYGEA010000175.1:0-7181 GCA_046582635.1 Alphaproteobacteria bacterium | reverse complement strand
CGTTGGGATCATTTTGCGGCCCGCGACGACAATATTTTCGTTTGCATGCCGCCGCGCAGCGGCACCACCTGGACCCAGACCCTGTGCTGCCTGTTGCTGTTCGGCTGGCGTGATTTTGACATCAAGCCTTCCGATATCTCGCCCTAGTACGAATTTACGGTTCACCCCATCGAGGACGTGAATGCGTTGCTGGACGCGCAGGACCATCGCCGCCTGATCAAGAGCCACACGCCGCTGGACAGCATTCCCTACAATCCGCAATCGACTTATGTCACCGTTCACCGCGACCCCCGTGATGTCTTCCTGTCCATGCGCCATCACATGGATAATTTGGACGGGTCGATTTTTCAATTGACCCGGACGATGACATATCCGGGCCCTTTCGTGATTGGGTGCGTACCCCGGCCAGCAACGACGGCGGCGTAATCCGCTCGTTGGAGCAGATAATCATTCATTTTCAAAGCTATCGGCGGTTCGCGAATTTGGCGAACATTCAAATGTTCCACTATTCAGACATGAAAAGCGATTTGCCCGCCACGATTTCCGCCCTGGCCCGCTTCCTTGGGATCCACGTCACGGCGGACGATGTTAGGCAAATGTCCCGCATCGCCGGTTTTCAGAACATGCGTGACAACGCCGCCCAGTTCACGCCCCATGCGGACGACGGCTTATACAAAAGCGACGAAAATTTCTTCAACAAGGGCGTCGGCGGCCAATGGCGGGATGTCCTGAACGCCGAAGATCTGGCCTTGTACGATGGACGCATGAGCGCCCTGTTGACGGCGGAGGACATCGCCTGGCTGCATCACGGCGCGGCCTCTTAGTCCCGGTCAGGAAGCAAATCCATGATCTGTTCCAGGTTAGCCACCCGTTGACTTATTTCCAGACTGGCGTCCAGACGCAGGGTCAGGGAATTGATGCCGGCATCACGATAGGTCTCGAACCGCTTGGCCACCATGTCGGGGGTGCCGATGGCGCCGAATTCGGTAACCATGGCGTCGGGCACCCGGTCGGTGGCCTCCTGCCGCTTGCCGTCCTTCCACAGGCGTTGGATGGCCAGGGCATCATCCGTATAACCGGCCCGCTTGAAGGCATCATTGTAGAAATTGGTCTTTTCCGAGCCCATGGCGCCCATGGAGAACGCCACGCCGGGTTTGTGGGCATCGATCATCTCCTGCACGTTCTCGCCGATGGCCACGTTGCAGGATGAATGCAAATCCATATCCGACAAGCTGCGTCCCGCGCCCTTCGCGCCCTTGGCCAGGTGATCCATGTGTGCCTCGGCATGATCGGGGGAGAACGAAGTGCCCAGCCAGCCATCGGCGGCGGCGCCGGTGTATTCCAATGATTTCGGGCCCAGGGTGGCCAGATAGATGGGAATGTCCTTGGGCGGGTGGTCCAGACGGATGGCCTTGCCCTCGCCGTCGGGCAGGGGCAGGGTGAAACGCTTGCCTTCGTACCGGATTTTCTCGCCCTTGAAGCCCATGCGGATGATTTCCACGGTTTCCTTCAAACGGCCCAAGGGATATTTGTAGGGCACGCCCTGCAGGCCCTCGACCACCTGCGGGCCGCTGACGCCCAGCCCGAGGATAAAGCGGTCGTTGCTCAAATTGGCCAGGGACAGGGCTGTCATGGCGGTCATCGAAGGCGTGCGGGCGCTGATCTGCATGATGCCGGTGCCGAGAATAATCTTCTCGGTCTTGGCTGCCAGATAGCCCAGGGTGGTGACCGCATCGTGGCCCCAGGCCTCGGCCGACCAGGCATAGGTGACGCCCAGGGTCTCGGCCTGCTGGATGTAGTCGACCATGCCGAGGACATCGACCCGGTTGTAGGCGCCGATGGAAATGGAAATTTTCATTGCTTGATCTCTCTGCTTGATCTCTCTGACGATGCGGGAGCGACAAATTCACGGCCCTCGGGGCAGGTACGGACCCCGGGGCGAAGGTTTTTGTAGGGCAGATCCTCGGGCCGGTCAAAGCTGGCGCCAGGCGCCTCGACCACCAGGATCTGTTCGGCTATATCGGTGAAATCAGCCCGAAAGTGCACGCTGCTTTTCAGGCCCAGAATTTTCTGTTCCGAAGGCTCGCAGCCCAGATGGCGGAACATTTCCTGGTCGGCGGCCTGCATGCGGTGGGTGGAGACCACGACGGAAACCCCGCCCTTGCGCAACAGCGCCATGGGGCCCAGGTTCGGCGTCGCGCCCTTGTAGAAAGGCCCGGTGCAAGTGAACTGGCCATCGCTCAAGGCCATGACCTCGAACCGGCCTTCGTAGGGCGGGTCACCGTCGGTATAAACCTTGCCGCCCAGGCTGACATCGATCATCGCCCCCTTGCCAGCCCCATGGGCCTGCAGGGCGGCGTCGCCGTCGACGAGAATGCCGATCACCGCGCGATCCGCGCCGCCCTCGATCAGGGCGCGCAGCAGCCCGGTGGTGTCCGAAGTGGCGCCGGCGCCGCAATTGTCCTGCACGTCGGCCAGAACGTAGGGCTTGTAGGCGTTGGAGGCGACGGCCTGGGCCACCGCCTTGCCGGGGCTCAGGCGTTCCACCTGAAATTCCGCCTCCCGCGCCAGAATGGCCTCGTACAGCGCATCCGCGGCGCCATCGGCGGCCGCCTGATCGTCGCCGTAGGCCACCACCACGGGACCGCAATGCCAGATATCGGCGGGCGGAAAGCCAGGCGTGAACGACACCGATTGCACGCCGGCTTCGGCCTCCAAAGCCTCCAGCGTTGCATAGGTGCCCATGGTCGGCTGCACCATGGTGCATTGCCCGGTCAGGGGCATCAGGAACGGCAGGACCCGGTGCGCTTTGGCCGGCAAGACACCTGGATTGGCCAGCAGGCCGTCGAGAAAACGGGCGGCACGCGCCCCGGTGTCGGCCATGTCGATATGTGGATAGGTGCGGTAGGCGATGAGGACATCGCAATTCTCGAACATTTGGATGGTCGTGTTGCTATGCAGATCCAGGCTGACCACCAGGGGCACGTCCGCGCCCAGCTGGGCGCGAACGCGGGCCAGCAACTCACCCTCGCCATCCTCCACATGCTCGCAAACCATGGCGCCGTGAAGGTCGAGATAGACGGCGTCAAATGGTGCGGCCTCCGCCAAACCCGCCAATCCCGATAGCAGCATTTCGGCATAGGTTTCAAAGGCATGTTCGGTGACGTGGGCCGAAGGCACGGCGCAGCACCAGGACAGGGGCAGCAGTTCATGGCCTTGCGATTGCGCCGCTTCGATGAAGCCGGCGGTGGCGATATTCTTGCCCGGCATGACGGACATGATTTCATCGCCAACCGATAGCCCGGGAAAACTTTCGGCCCGGACGAAGTCTTCCCAATTGGCCTTCATCGGCGCAAACGTATTGGTTTCGTGCATAAATCCCGCGATGGCGATCCGGCTCATTGGTAATCCTTTTTATGTTTCGGTGCGCAACGTATCACACTCATTCATTTACAACTCGACA
Source organism: Alphaproteobacteria bacterium (assembly GCA_046582635.1). GTDB lineage: Bacteria > Pseudomonadota > Alphaproteobacteria. The sequence goes on along the minus strand of JAYGEA010000175.1, from coordinate 3,718 downwards.
CTCCGTCATCCCCGGGCGTAGCGAAGCGGAGACCCGGGGATCCAGAGCTGCAAGCACAGACGCCTGCCGCTCTGGATTACCGGGTCAAGCCCGGTAATGACATGGCGGATCTAGTCTGCCCCCGCGCCTTCCAAGCTGGCGATCGGACGTTGGCGGAGGCGGATGGTCTCGGGATCGTTCCGCGCGCAGGCGCCACGCATTGGAACCGGAGGAACGAAAAAATCCGGCTACGACAGGAACACCCCCTTGCCGGTGGTTTGCCCATCGAACAAAACATAGGCCTCTTCCGCCTGATCCAGGGACCAGCGGTGGGTGAACAGGGCATCCACGTCGATTTTGCGATCGGCCACGAACCGGGCGCATTCGGCCTGACCGGGGGCGGAGAAAGTCCAGGAGGCGACGATGGTCATCTGTTTGCGGATCATGTCACGGCTAACGTCCAGGGTCACATCGCCCCCCTCGCCCACGAAACCGACCGTGCCCCAGGTCCGTGTCGCCTGCACCGCCGCCAACCTGGCCGCCGCCGCGCCGGAACAATCCAGGGCACGATCCGCACCCGCGCCATGGGTCAGCTCCTTGATGGCGGCCACCGGATCATCGTCGCTCACATCGATACAGACCTCGGCGCCGAAACCCTTGGCAAGCTCCAGGCGCTCCGGCCCGACGTCCAGGGCAATGACCCGCGCGCCCATGGCCGTTGCCAATTGCACCGCCGAGAGGCCCACCGGGCCCTGGCCGAACACCGCCAGGGTATCCCGCCCGGTCAGACCGATGCGGGCCAAGGCGCCAAAAGCCGTACCCGTGCCGCAGGAAATCGCCGCGCCGGTCTCGAACGATAGTTCGTCGGGCAACGGCACCAGGGTCCGTACCGGCACTTTCATGTATTTGGCGTGCGCCCCGTGGCCGGTCGCACCGAACACCGTGATCCCTTCGGGGCACAGCTGCGACCAGCCGCTGCGGCAATCGTTGCAGACGCCACAGCCCGCATAATGGTGATCCATCACCCGTTGGCCGATCCTGGCCTGAACCTCCGTGACGCCGGGGCCCACGGCGGCAACAATGCCGCAAGGCTCATGCCCCGCGATGACCGGGCTGCCATCGCCGCCCAAACCCAGCGAGCCGGTACCGCCGCCGGACCGCGCCCGGTAGAATTTCAAATCACTGCCGCACATGCCCGAGGCCTTGATTTCCAGCACCACTTCGCCAGGGCCAGGCGTCGGATCCTCGAAATTCTGAAACTCCAGTTTTCTGTCGCCCAAAAACACCACGCCTTGCATGAGACTTATTCCTTTGACCATGAACCAATTGCCGCAAGGCTAGAATCATATTGAGCCACGGGCAAGCACCGCCTACCCTGGCAAAAGTGGCGGCGAAACAGAGGTCTGCAGCAGCATATGTTTGATTATATTATCGTCGGCGGCGGTTCCGCCGGAGCGACCCTGGCGGCACGGTTGAGTGAAGACGCCGAAACCCGGGTCCTGCTGTTGGAGGCGGGCCGTGATTTTCGCAGCGCCGAGACGCCGGAGCATATTCAGGTTCCCAATCCCCTGCGCGCCATTGAGGATGACGACTATCGCTGGCCCAACCTCATGGCCCGGCGCACGTCCGCCCAGGAACCGCGTATCTTGTGGCGCGGCCGGGCCATTGGCGGCAGCTCGACAATTAACGGCCAGATTGCCATTCGGCCCCTGCCGGACGATTTCCGGCGCTGGGTGGCGTGCGGTTGCACCGGCTGGGGTTGGGACGAGGTGCTGCCGTATTTTTGCAAGCTGGAAGACGACGTGGATTTCGGCGACGCGCCGTACCATGGACGTGGCGGCCCCATCCCCGTTTACCGCGCGCCCATCGAGGCCTGGGGCCATGTGGACCGGGGCTTGCGGGAAACCGGCCTGGCCCTCGGCCATGACTGGTGCGCGGACCACAACGCGCCGAAGGGCACGGGCATCTCCCCCTACGCCATCAACAGCCGCGACAACCGGCGGGTTTCCACCAACGACGGCTATCTGGAACCGGCGCGGGATCGCGACAACCTGACGATTATCGGCAATGCCCTGGTGGAGAACCTGACCTTCGAAGGCAACCGCAACAGGGCGACCGGCGTCAGCGTCCGCATCAACGGCGCACAGCAGCTATTCCGCGCCGAGCGGGAAACCATTTTGGCGGCGGGCGCCATTCACAGCCCCGCCATCCTGCAACGCTCAGGCATCGGCTCCGGCGATTTGCTGCGGGGTCTGGGCATTTCCGTCTTGGCCGACCGGCCCGTGGGGCGGCATTTGCTGGATCACCCGGCGGTGGCGATCATTCTGAAGCTAAAGGCAGAGGCCCAGGCCAGCACATTGACCCACCGCCACACCAACTGCTGTCTCCGCTATGGCTCCGGCCTGGCGGGGGGCAGCGCCAACGACATGATCATGATCGCCGGCAATCTGCGGGGCCCCGACAAGGGCGGTTATGGCCTGGGGCGGATCGCCGTGTCGGTGTTTGACAGCCATAGCGAGGGCGAGGTGGCCATCACCAGCGACAAAGCCGATATCGATCCAATGGTGGAGGAACGCATGTTGACGGATGCCCGGGATTTCGACCGCCTGCGCGACGGCGTCGCCCGCCTGGTGGAGGTGGCCCGACAGCCGGCCCTGGCGGATATTAACGACGATATCACCTATGGCTACGGCGGCCCCTCCATCCACGCGCCGCTTTCGGCGGCGGCGCTGGATGCCTGGATCATGGCCGAATGCGCCGACGCCCAACACGCTATCGGCACCTGCCGCATGGGCCCGACAGATGATCCCCGCAGCGTCGTGGACACCGACTGCCGGGTCATCGGCGCCCAGAAACTGCGCGTCATCGACGCCTCCATCATGCCCGCCAACGTCCGCGCCAACACGCACCTGACCACGGTCATGATCGCGGAATTGATGGCGGATCGTCTTCGATCCAGCTGATCTTAAATTTCAGTTCATTCAATCGACAAATTGGTATTCAGGATTGCCGTTGCCGCTCTTCTTCGGCGGCTTTTAAGACGATTGCATGAACCTCTTGATCAAATGTCCGGCCATTGATTTCCGCCCTTCGCTTGATGGATTCAATGACAAAATCAGGCACGTCAGGAACAACGATATCTATCATGTTTCCAACCTTTTCTTGGAAATCGGGCCAGGTCCATCAGAAACAAATCTTACCTGTTCTTCCCCAAAAACCCGAACAGGTGCCCGGCGATCTTGCGGATCTGGATTTCTTCCGCCCCTTCCGTGATGCGGTAGCGGCGGTGATGGCGGTAGATATGTTCGAACGGCCGGTTGCGGGTATAGCCCTCGCCGCCGAAGACCTGCATGGCTCTATCGGAGGCTTCGCAGACCAGGCGGTTGGCGCGGTAATTCGCCATGGAAACCTGTTCGGTCACCGCCATGTGGTTGTGCTGGTCAAGATTCCAGGCGGTTTTATGAACCAGATTGCGGACCATTTCGGCTTCGGTATGAAGTTCCGTGAGGGGGAACTGGATGGCCTGATTGGTGGCCAGTGATTTGCCCCACGTGGTCCGTTGTTTGGCGTAATTGACCGCCTCGTCAACACAGAACTGGGCCGCGCCCACGGATGACGCGGCCTGACGGATACGATTTTCATGCAAAAAGGTCTGCGCCACGATCAGGCCGTCGCCTTCTTCACCGAGATAGGATTCGGCACTAATCGGCATGCGCACATCCTTGATGGACACAATGCC